>CAZRZR010000013.1:0-5939 GCA_964604715.1 Candidatus Woesearchaeota archaeon | reverse complement strand
GCGTTTTTCTTGCTAAGCATAAAGGCAGATTACACTGCGGAAAATGCAATTATACTGAATTCGGAAAAAATTAATTCTTTATTAATTATGTAGTGGGCAATCGCCTTCGGTCCAGTAAAGAATTGTTTTTGATTTGCATGCATCACACTCGTTAGGAAAGGTGCTGCGTATACATGGGCCAACGTCGCACTGCACTTTTTCTTGGTCAAACCACCCACAAACAGGATGGTCGTTAGGTTCGCACGATTCTATTTCGCGACTTGCATCTGAACAGTAATTTTTTTCTTGTCCTGTGTCTTCTGGATTTGAAATTGTACTCGTGTATTCTGCACTTCCTGCAGATCCTGCAGGCGCAGTTGAGTCTTGAGATGAAGAAGGTTGAACTGGAGAACCGCCTGAAGAAGTACCTGCTTGATTACTATCTGCTTTTTTTCCAGAATAGATATTGCTGGACGTCTGTTGAATTGATGGATATAATACGACGGTTACAATTACTAGCCCTATAACAATAACTATTCCTAACATTGCGTGCATTTTTTCCATTATCGTTTATCGTTTCTTTCTTTTTATATTTAGTTGTCTACGTCGCAATAACGCTTAAATAGTTCTTTTGTAGTAAAATTGAATGAATATGAAAGGGGTGGCGATTATTCCTTTATTGGTAATCGCAGTTATTGTCGTCGGTGCGGTTTTTGTTACGGTTTTAAGTGTATCTTACTTTAACACTCCTAGTACGTCTGAACAAGTCTGTAGCGACGTGGGAAGTGTTTCGCTTGTTAATTCTCCTTATACTTGCGTAGACAATTCTGGAAAGAGAAGCGGATTTTCATTAGCTTTCAAAGGGCCAGTGGAAAGTGTATTGGTGACTTTTACAGATGATAGTGGAGAGCAAAAAGTTATTCTTAAAAATGGTGGCAGCGATGCTGCGTTGCGTTCGTTGAATGGAAAATTCAATCAACCTTTTTCTTATGATGGGCAAAGTGTTCAGACTTTTATTTATCAAAAAGCTGCTGGTTCCGTAACTGTCGCTCCTATTGTTAATGGAGTTACTTGCTCGGCTCTTGATTCACGGGTGCTTGAGCCTTGTTCCCAAGAGACAATTAGCAGTATTAATTTGGGAGAAGATCTTTCAATAAAGAATCAATCTAACTTTACCGTGCCTACATTTCCAACTGGCGGAGGCGGAGGCGGCGGAGGAGGTGGCGGAGGCGGAGGAAATGGGCCTCCAGTAGCTCCGGGGAATCAAGTTCCAATTGCTTTCTTCACAGTAAATATGACCAATGGCACAGCGCCTCTAGACGTGCTGTTCAATGCATCTCTTTCTACCGATCCTGACGGAACGATCGTTGATTATACTTGGAACTTCGGCGATGGAACTATTGTGAACGGCACGAATATCTCTCTTTCTCACATATTTAATCAAACAGGATTGTATTCAGTTAATCTTACTGTAACAGATAATCAGGGTGCAACGGATAGTGAAAACGTCACAATTGATGTTTATTCAGACGCAGATAATGATGGGGTTAGAGACGGTTCAGATAATTGTCCTCTTATTTCAAATCCTTCTCAAAGTGATTTGGACTTTGATAGTATAGGTGATGCATGTGATACGCAGACTTGCGGTAACATTATTATTGAGGCAGGCGAAATGTGCGATGATGGTAATTCAAACAGCGGAGACGGATGTTCAAACGTTTGTTTAACTGAAACATTTAATCTTACTTTACTTTCCCCTTCAAGCGGTTCAACATACAATGCGTTGACTGGAATTCCTCTTACGTTCGTTATTACCGACTCTGCAAATGTTAAGGGTTCTTGTTGGTATTCTATTGACTCAACAGCCAACGTAACACTTCCTAATTGCCAGAACTCTACGTTAAGCACAACGGAGGGCGCACATACTGTTCGTGTTTATATGAATACGACGAGCGATAGTCGGGTTGTTTCAAGTTCTTCTCCTTTCACAGTAAACGTGAATTCCCCAGCTATAACGCTTATTAGCCCAGCAGACGGTGCGACTACCAATATGCAGCCATTATTGTTTAATTATACTCCTTCAGATACTAATTTACAAAGCTGTTCCTTACTCGGCAATTTAGTAGGGCCGTATGGATTGATTCAGACTACGTTGGCACCAGTGAATAATCAAATTAATGTATTCTCTCAAAATGTTAGCGAAGGTACGTACGTATGGGCAGTTTCATGTAACGACTCTACGGGCTTTGTTACTGTAACTGGGAATAGAACTGTAATTGTTGATAGAACCGCCCCTTCGTTTAGCTTATTTGCAGTTTCTCCTCCTAACGCAAGCGCTTATTCATTTAGTGCCTCTTTCGTTTTCAACGCAACAGTACTGGGTGCGTCTAGCGCATCACTTTCGTTTAATAATTCGAATTATAGCGCCGTACTTATTGGAGGTGTTTACTCAACTAGTCTTGCTTCACTTGCAGCAGGCACGTACTCGTATCGATGGTATGCTTCAGATGGTGCTGGCAATCTTGGCTCTTCCAATTTGTTCTCCTATACTGTAACTGGTGCCGTACCACAAGGACAACTTACCAGCACAGGATGGACTTCTACGTATGGAACTCCTGTAACTATTAATTACACTGAATTGAACCAAGGAGATGCTGACGTAGTGTATTCTATTTATAGAAATGGAATTTTGAGGCCTATCGGTGAAACGGTCACACTCGGAGCAGGCAGTTATGCTTACACGCTTAATACCTCTGGTGGTCGCAATTACACTTCCGGTTTGTTAGATTCGCAGACTCTTGTCGTCACACCTTCTAGTAGTGCTTCTCAATTGACTTTCAATTTACCTTCGCCTCAGAATTATGGTGCTCCTTTGAATGTTACTTGTACTGATACTAATCCAGAGGCTTCTCCTAAATTGTATCGTAACAATGTTGATGTCAGCGGTGAAAATGGGCAGTTTGTCACACTCGGAGCAGGCAGTTATACTTATGTATGTAATGTAAGCGCAACTCAGAATTACAGCTCTTCTTCAACGAGTGCGCCTTACACTGTTACTCAACTAGTTGGAGATGTGCGTGCATTTGTTAATAATACTGCTGGCGATATAACAATTCGAAATGCAACTTCTATTAGATTAAATGCAACTCTTGTTAGTGGGTCTGGGCAGATACAACTTGAGCGTAATGGTGTTGTTATCAATCAAGGCGCGAGTCCGTTGTCTAATATCTCATTGTTTGGTACTCTTGGCGTGAATAATATCACTGCGCGTTATTTGGGCAATGCAAATTATACTGGAGACAGTGAAACCTGGTTCGTGACCGTTACGGGTAATCAAGCGCCTCTCGCCTTATTTACTGCAACACCGCCTAACGGTACAGAAGGCGTGACTGTTGTTTTCAACGCAACACTTTCTACCGATCCTGATGGATCTATAGTTAATTATGCTTGGGACTTTGGCGATATACAACTTGGCTCAGGTGTTGTTGTAAATCATACGTATAATTTTCCTTTTATCTATACTGTAAATCTAACTGTTACTGATAATGATGGTGCGAAAAATAGCACTGTCTTTGCTCTTAACGTTAGTGCCGCAATTGATACTAGGGCTCCTTCTTTCTCAGGCGCTAATGTTGTACCTGCTTCTCCAATTACATATGGTGATGCAATTAATTTCACGTTTAGCGTAACTGCAACAGATAATATAGCGATTGACAAAGTTAAGTTGAATCTAAATGGCGTAAATTACAGCACCGGAAATATTTCCAACGTTTACTCTGTAACTGTGAACGATTTAGCAGCAGGCACTCATGCATGGTATTTCAGTGCTAATGATACAAGCGGTAATTCAAACAAGACTGCTAACTTTGCATATGTAATCAATAAAGATCCTTCTGCGCAAGGCATTCTTACTTTATTTCCTAGTAGTGTAGTTTACCCTCAGTCGTTTAAGTTTACTACTAACGAATTTAATAGCAACGACGGTGATGTTGTCTATAAAGTATATCGCAACAACATTGATGTAACTGATCAAGAAAATGTTTCTGTTACTCTAGGTGCGGGCAGCTATACGTACGTTTACAATACTACTGGCGGTCAAAATTATAGCGCTGCAGAATTGTGGACTTCTATTGCAACAGTGATTATCAACAGCACCTTTAATTTATCGCTTTCTGTGAGCCCTAGCGCGAACGTGACTGAAGGAACCCAGACTACTGCTAGTGGGGGAAGTTGCCCTTCACAATTAATTTGCAATCTAACTAGAGATGGCGTGGCTGTTTCTAATCCTGATATTCAAACTCTTACAGCTGGATCATACATTTATAATTATTCTACTGTGGGCAATGCAAATTATACTGCGAGTAGCAGAACAGTGACTCTTACGGTTAATTCTGCTGCAGATGTGACATTGCCGACTCTTTCAGGGATTAGTGTAACTCCTGTCTCTCCTCAAACTTATAATCCTACTAAAAGTTATATCTTTAACGCTACTTGTACGGATAACGTAGGGGTAAGTAGTGTATTTCTGAATTTAGACGGTATTAACTATGCTACTGTCAGAAATGGCAATGTTTATTCTTACTCCGCTCCTAATTTAGGAGTTAATCCTGGAGGAAATTATATTTGGAAATTTATGTGCAATGATACTAGTGGAAACTCCCGAAATTCTAGCATCTCATTTTATGTTATAAATCAAAATACGACTGCTAGTTGTTCTTTAAGCTCAAATGGTCCTGTCGCTTATCCTAATCCTTTAAATGTTCTTGGAAATTGTACTAATCTTGAGGTAGTTGCTAAACTCTATAGAAATAAGACTGATATAACTAGTCAAAATGGAATTCCAGTAGTTACTGGTGCAGGCATTTATAATTTTACTATAAATACGACTTCTACTTTAAATTATACAAAGGGCCAGACTTCTCTTGTTACTAGCGTTCTCAAGGGTAGTCCTAGTTTTTCTATTAATTTTAGCCCTTCAAATTCTGTTGCATCTGGGACTGCCACTACTGTGACAGGTATAGGGTGTCCTTCACAATTAATTTGCAATCTAACTAGAGATGGCGTGGCTGTTTCTAATCCTGATATTCAAACTCTTCCGCCAGGATCGTATAATTATAATTATTCTACTGTAGGCAATGCAAATTATACTGCTTTCAGCTTTAATCAAACATTAACTGTGCAGGCAACTGTTATTTGTTCTGACGGGATAGATAATGATAATGACGGCTGGACTGACGCGGAAGACCCTGCTTGTTTCAACTATGCTTTGACGTCCAGTGAAGTATTCGATGGAGGAAACGAATGTTCTGATGAAATAGACAACTCTGACGCTGATAGTCTCATGGATGGTTTTGATCCTTCATGTAGATCGCGACATTTTGCTCCAGGAGATTATTTCTGGGATGAAAGTCAAGACGATTGCGCCGATGGAATTGACAACGATGGAGATAGCGCTATTGACGGTGCTGATTTGAGCTGTGCACGCGGGAATGCTTATGAGAATGAGTATGTAACTCAGTGCCAAGATGGAATTGACAACGATGGGAACAATGCTCTAGACTATCCTGGCGATAGTGGATGCGATAGTACACAAGATGATGAGGAATTTGGAGGTGGGGGCGGAGAAGTATGTGGAAACGGCATCATTGAATCGGGAATAGGCGAGGCTTGTGATGACTCTAATACTAATAATGGGGATGGATGTTCATCTACGTGTAGTATTGAGTCAGGATATACATGTACGGGGGAGCCTAGTATATGTGGTTTAATTAGCTCGTGCAATGATGGTTTAGATAACAATGGTGACGGACTAACGGACTGGGTCAACGGAGACTTGAGTTGCGCAAACATTAGCGATAGTGAAACTAATACTCCTTCTGGAGATTTGAAAAACAATTGGACTGTATTCCATCCAAGTGCTGATTCGAGAATTGTTTATGTTAGTCAATCAACAGGAAACG
>CAZRZR010000012.1:0-18755 GCA_964604715.1 Candidatus Woesearchaeota archaeon | reverse complement strand
AAGAATAATAAAACGAGCCACTATAACGAAACATCCAGAATACCTATGGTCATTCCTAACTCTCATTAATCATGCTCAAAGAGAGCTATATCATTTAAATAAAATACTTGATAAAAAATCATCAAAAGAAGCACAGCATCTCGCCCAAAACCTCCATGAGATGTGGAAAGATATAGAGACTAGTTATGAAAAGAAAGACGTAAAGATTCTAGAACATATACATGCTCTTGAAAAGGAAGCAATTTACAAAAGAGGATATGCTGCCTTAAACAAAGCATCAGGAAAGGAAGCAATTTACATATATCATCTTTTAGCCGGTTTAAGAAACCTCTATCAAGCTAATAGCCCGTTATTTGGCATGCTTATAGCCAACTGATTCAATAAGTGCCTTGCGATATTTAGGAAGATTATCGCCAAAACTTCTATCGGAAACACTTAGCCTCCATGAACCCTCTTTGCTATAAGAGTTGGCTGCCCGTTGTATAGGAAACGCAGTGTACCCAATCACCCGATCCCCATCTCGCGTCAAAACTTGAAGAGTCATAGGCCCAGTTGGAGCCCCTTGAGGCAGCCAAATTCTATCAAATCCGTCCGCCCGTTTACTCTGTTCAAATCCCAATTCAGGAACAGAAAAAGTACATGTAATATGTGGTCTATATTCCAGGGTGCCAAGCGAGTTAATTCCTTCCATAGTGCGTAAGTCGCTAACACAATGTTCGTACAGCCCTGCAGCTAAATAACTTAGATCAATTTGATGCTTTGGATCGCCCACAACAAGAGGAACACGTTTTCGAGCGATCATTTGTCCTGCTTCGGGAAGTATAATGTGAGAACGAGCTTCGGCATTATATGAGAAAGGAGTCTTTTCATTTCGTTCAGGACTATATACTTCAAGCGCTATTGTATGCACTCCTTCTTCTAACTCTGGAACTTTCATATTAAACTGCGCATATCCAAATCCAAACTCCAGATCAGTACTTGTATCAGTTTCTGTTGGGGAAATTTCAAAAGAAACAGCATAGTCTAAAGAAGCCCCTTCAATATAGGCTCTTCCAGGAAGCTCCAGGGAAGGGTTGTGTCCAGTCTGTTTCCTAGGCAGTTGATTGCCTGACAACGTGAAAGAAATATCATCTCCAGGACGCACCTGCAAACGATTACTTTCTGGAAACATATATTGAGGCAATAAACGTCCATTCGGACCATGCTCTCCTTTAAAATTATACCCATGTACGTTAAAAACAAAATAGTTGGATTTAAGCTCAGGTCTAACACCATCCCAGTCAGAAACAACAAGAGGAATTTCAGCCTGTCTCACGCGAGCCTCTTGATGATTCAAGTAAGAACTAACGCCGACACTTGCACCAAAAGTAAGTGCGGCTGCGGCAGCAACACCTACAGCAAGCTTTTTCCAAGATCCTTGTATACGTTCAACCAAATCAGGTCGGCTGCGCGTTTTAAAGTCATACACAAAATCAGCAAACCGTTTATGGCGCTTTGAAAGATCAGAAGATAAAGCATTTTTAAGAGTAAGATGTAATTCTCCAGGTAAACTAGACGCTAATGTAATCAACTCATCTTCAATAAATGTGTCGACACTCTGCCTATGCACGTGTCCTTGAGAAGTGAGCAAACTCTGCCCACTATCCACATGGTACGCTTCTCTTTTATCAGGATTAAATACAAACAAAGGTTTTCCGCGAGCAGCGGTAAGAATATTCATGGCCCAAGCATAAACCTCCGATTGTTCAGTGTATTGTGCAGGCTGTCCCGTAAAGGCACTCATCAACTGCCAATCAGTAGTTTGAATACTGCCTGCAGTAGGAGACATTTTTGTATCTAAGCTCGTTACTAAAGCAGAGTTAGCAAAGTCAGTTATGCGAATCTTGCCTTTTTCTTTTCCAAGGCCAATAAGAACATTAGATGGCTTAGGATCACGGTGCACTCGTCCAGTAGAGGCAATAAAATACCGCTCAGCCTCTAAAGCAGGTAAAAACGTCTCTCGAATTTCGCCACGCGAAAGCCGTCCTCGGGCAATCCGTTTTTCTAAGGTCTCAGATTCAAAATACGATTCAACCGAGGCAGCAATAGTATTACCTTGAAAAGAAACCTCTCTATAATCCAGTAAACGCATTAGTCCATGTGATTCCGCATCATCCGGCAACGTAACAAGTGCCATAATGTCATTAGTTGTTGTACACCCACTAGCTGCGTGACGCTGAGCACGAGGGCTGGATTCTGCTAGCGAAGGTTTATCGACCTTAATGACGCGTTGTGCTTTTCCTTCTGGCCCCCATCGCGCGCGCAACACAAATCGTGTGCCTCCTTCCTCAAAAGCTTCTATATGTGAATAATTAGGGCCAAACGCTTCGCTAACTGCTTCAATGAGTCCAGCAGGTATATCGGCCATATAAAAACCCCTTTACTCGACTTTTAAACCTTTGCTAGGTAGTAAAAAACAAGGGCCCTATAGCATACATTTTTTATATACTAAAAGCGCACTTTATAGATGAAGAAATCAATAACTATTCAAACAACCATAAACGCGCCAGCAGATAAAGTATGGAAGTTTTATACCGAACCTAAACATGTAATGCAATGGAACAATGCTTCAGCTGACTGGCATACTCCTAAAGCAATAAACGACTTAAAGGTCGGAGGAACTTTTAACTATCGCATGGAGTCTCGTGATGGAAGCCAAGGATTCGACTTTAATGGAACGTATAATGAAATCAAGAAGAACGAAATAATTGCATATGCCATTGAAGATGGAAGAGAAGTTATTGTTGATTTCCATAAAAGCGCTGCAAGGACCAAAGTTACAGTTACGTTCGAACCTGAAAATGAAAACCCTGTTGAGATGCAACGCGGTGGCTGGCAGTCAATTTTAGATAATTTTAAGAGATATGTCGAGAAAAATTAAGATCTTTTAATTATGATACAACTCTCGCCTCATCTCTAAAATAGCTGCTTGCTTTGCCATGTCAAGTCTTTGAAGAGATTCCCGTAATTCAAAGATAATTCTTTGTCTTGAAAATCCTTTATCTACCTTAACAAGCTTTTCGAGCAGTGAAAATATATTCTTCTCTGTATTAACAAAATTAGTGATGTTTGGAGTCATTCTTTCAACATTAAAGTAAAGAGGACTAGCCGCAATAAGAAAACTCTTCCTATTCTTCTTTAATTCCTCCAGATCTCTAGAGATGTCTCTCTTTTTTGTTGAAGGTGAAATAAACAATACAGACTTCTTATGAAGTCTAAAATTGTCCTCCAGATCTCTGACAAGTTTCTCAAAATACTCCAATTTTCTTTTAAACAGTAAGTCTTTCCTAGAAGATTTCAAGTTAAAGTAGGAAGACAAGGAAGTCCCACATAGAACTCCAATTAAACCTGTAAGAACGGTTATGATACTTTGTGAAAAGTCCATAATTTTAGATAAAAAGACCGATTTAAAATAATACCTGTGGTCTATTGATAGTTACCAGAGAATTTATAAGTCAAATTCATCTTAAACTATTATCCCATGCAAAAAATAACGCCCTTCTTGTGGTTCAATAATAAAGCAGAAGAAGCAGTAAATTTCTACGTATCGCTGTTCAAGAATTCAAAAGTAACAAACGTTGCACGTTATGATGAAACAGGAGCAAAAGTATCTGGACAACCCGCAGGATCCGTAATGACCCTAGGTTTTCAGCTTAATGGCCAGGAATTTACTGCGATTAACGGCGGACCTCACTATAAATTCTCAGGAGCAATTTCGTTTGTTATAAATTGTGAAACGCAAGAAGAAGTAGATCACTATTGGTATGCACTATCAAATAAAGGAAAAGAGATACAGTGCGGCTGGCTAACAGATAAATATGGAATTACCTGGCAGATTGTTCCAACGATCTTGCCAAAGCTATTGCAAGACAAAGACCCTATGAAAGCTCAAAACGTAATGAAGGCAATGCTTCAAATGAAAAAGATAGATATAGCAGAGTTGAAGAAAGCATACAATGGTTAAACAAATATTTGTCAATCTTCCTGTTAAAGACCTCGAAAGGTCAGTAAAGTTCTTTTCTCATTTAGGTTTTAAGTTCGATCCTAAATTTACTGATAAAAACGCTACCTGCATGATCATCGGAGAGAATATCTTTGCCATGCTTCTTCTTGAAAAGTTCTTTAAGACATTCGTCAAAAAAGAAATTGTAAACGCCAAAACAAGTACTGAAGCGATAGTAGCGTTATCAGTAAGCAACAAAAAAGAAGTAGATGAAATGTTGCATAAGGCGTTTGCAGCAGGCGCATCAAAAGCTAATGACGTATACGACTATGGCTGGATGTATGGTCAAAGCTTTTACGACCTAGACGGACATATGTGGGAAATATTCTACATGGACGAAAGCAAGAGACCTAAGAATAAATAGAGGTTTAAAGAAAGATCTCCTTCCGATGGCTGCCCTGACTTTTAATTCAGTAATGAAAATCTACAAAAGTAATCCATATATCCATATCACCAAAGAACAGGCATGCTTTCTCAGATCAGAATGGAAAAAACCAATGCCAGTAGTAATACGCATAAACAACGAACCTAAAAAAGGCTGGAAAATCAATATGATGCCCCAGGGTGACGGCAATTTCTATCTATATTTACATGGTTACGTTAGAAAAGCGTCAAAAACAAAGGTTGGCGATCTTGTTAAAGTGGAAATAACATTTGATGATACCTATCGTAATGGACCTATGCATCCAATGCCTTCATGGTTTAGCACAGCCCTAGATAAAAGCCCAAAAGCAAAAACCACTTGGAACGCACTAATTCCAAGTCGTAAAAAAGAAATTCTGCGTTATTTCTCACAGCTAAAGTCCTCAGAAGCAAAAGAAAGGAACGTGACAAAAGCAATAAACGCTCTAGAAGGAAAAGGCGAACGCTTTATGGCGCGAGACTGGTGAATAAGATCTATCTATATTCGCGGAGGGTTATGAAGAAATCCTCCCTCTACACGCACCGTTGAAGAGACCGTAGCAGGAGTTACCTTAAGCAAAAAGAGTACTGCATCTGAAACTTCTCTCGGAGTTACTTCCCTTCGAATAGCATGGGCATTAATGAAAGAAGCACGCCCCTCGGGAGACAAGCTATCAAACAAAGAAGCAGTTAAATCAGTATATGCATATCCTGGAGCAACACAATTCGCAGCAATACCTTGCCGACAATATTGAAGTCCGACACAGTCCGTTAGTGCCTGCAATCCATGTTTACTTGGTGCATAAGAAGTTTGTTTAGGAGCAGCAATATGAGCAAATATAGAAGTTATGCTAACGATGTTGCCTTCTCCGCGCTCTAGCATTTGAGGAATTGCCGCTTTCATGCAATTAAAAGGACCGATTAAGTTTGTTCGAAGAGTTTCTTCAAAATCAGCCAACGTCGTTTCCCCTATATAGTTTCGCGAAGGATTTATTGCCGCATTATTAACCAAACCATAAACTAAACCAGAGGTTCCTTTAATTTCCTCAAATAAACGATTGATTTGATCAGCATTAGATACATCAGCTACATGACAATAAAATCTATCGCTGTGCTCTGCACCAGCCCATACGCGAGAGGCATGTAATCTATCCATGTGTCTTCCAACAATATGAACAATAGCACCAGATTCATAGAGGTCTTTCGCCATCTGAGCACCATAGCCTACTAAGTGAGACTTTCCTGCCCCAGTCACAACGATCGGTTTGTTTCTTATTTCTCTCATGTTGTTACTAAGAAATGACTTAATACGTATATAAGGATCGCCCTCCCCCTAGGGGTGATACAAATAGAAAGTCTTAAAAGCTAAAAAAGTATCTTCACATATGGATACAGAATACCTCAGAAGAATCGGATTAACGGAGGGAGAAAGCAAAGTTTATCTTGCATTACTAGAATTAGGAGATTCAACAACGGGCCCAATAGTAGACAAAGCGCGAGTAGCAAGATCAAAGATATATCATATCCTAGAAAGGCTTATCGAGAAAGGTTTAGTCACCACGATTTCAGAAAAGAAAATTAAACATTATCGTGCAGCAGATCCAGAACGACTTCTTACATATATAAGTGAAAATGAAAGAAAACTAAAAGAAAATAGAGAGCATATTCAGTCTATCCTGCCCCAACTTGAAATGTATAAAAATAAAGGCCCTGCAGAAGAAGCAGAGATCTATCGCGGAGTGGAAGGCGTTAAAACTGCAAGGGAATTGGTATTGAAGACTTTAAAAAAAGGAGAAACGTTCTACGTTCTTGGAGGCAATAGAACGAATCAACTAGCACTTAATGCATATTGGCAAGACTTTCACCAAAGAAGAAAAAAGCTTGGAATAAAAGCCAAATATATTCTCCAAAAAGACGCTCGCAATACGATGGGCAAAGATAAACCATATTCGCAAGCTAAGAAGATGCTTATGGAAGTGAAATTTTTTGATTTACCGGGACCAGTTCACATAGATATATTCGGCGATTATGTAGTGACCTGTATTTTACAAGGAAGTTTTGTTTCGTTTCTGATCAAAAACAAGTTTGTAGCAGAATATTACAGAAACTACTTCAACAAAGTTTGGGAAGCCGCATCTTCATAAGAAAACTAGCTAAATTACCTAACTTTAGTAAACAATGACTTGTAATGATCCCAACTATAGTACATCACATACACTTGAAGAGCAACAAGCACAATCAACATAATCGCGCCCACTAAACTCGGTGCTAAAAACAAGTTGAATAAAATGACGTTCACCATAATAGGTGAAAGAATCATCATCGCAAGAGGAACCCACCAATTAAACACAAGCATAATCCCAACAAGAGCTTCACAAATACCTACGAAGGGAATGAAATAGCCTGTTGCGAACATAGCTCCAAGAAATGCGGAAGCAGGTCCAGGTAATTGAACGTTACCAAATGGAAAAAACTTAGTAACGCCATAGAAAATAAATGCTAAACCAAGAACAACGCGCACTATTGTATATGCAAGTTTATTTTTCATAAACAAAATAAGAAAATATGGTTTATAAATTATACCGTTTTTCAAAATCTTTAAATATAAGCAAAGTTCCATAAACAACATGACGTATGTAGACGGATTTGTTTTTGCTGTAAAGAAAAAGAACATTGCAGCATATAAGAAGATGGCTCAAATGGGAGCAAAAGTCTGGAAAAAGCATGGCGCGTTAGAATATAAAGAATGTATGGGCGAGGATCTTCATCCTAAGATGATCAAGTTAACTTTTCCAAAATTGATTAAGCTTAAAGCAGATGAGACTGTCTGGTTTTCTTTCATTACGTATAAATCAAAAGCACACCGCAATGAAGTCAACGCAAAAGTTATGAAGGACGCAGCCATGAATGAGAAAGCATGGAAAGATAAACCGATGCCATTTGATATGAAACGCATGGCCTGCGGCGGATTCAAAACAATAGTCGAGGCATAACTACGTAATTCTATATTTCGCATAAAGGCACATTTATATAGCAAATTTTCCTTCATTAGTCATGGCAGCAACACCACCTGGTGCACGAAAAAGGAAACTAGACTATATGGTAGACCAATCTGTATTCGACGAGTTTATGAAAGCATGTAGCAAAAAAGGGTTTGCTCCACAAGTAATTCTTGAACAAGCAATGAGAAAGTTCACTCAAAACGGCTCACTCTAAGATAAAATCAAAAGAGAAAGATATTTAATCTACCGCTCTTCAGAACAGCATGGCACGAACAGATTTTGTTGATCATGAATATGATAGACAACTTGCAGAGTTCAAGGCTCGAAGAGATAGAGCAAAGAAAGCAGCACAAGGAAGCAAGTAAGTCCATATATTGATTCAATATTCTATAGAATAAGAGGAGTCTTAGATAATAACTTCACTAATGGCAAGAAAAATAAATTCAAAAATAGTGGTACAATCAATTTTAGCGATACTATGCCTGATACTAACTTTTTCAGTCAGTAAATGGTTTATAGTTGTAGTAGCGATACTCATTTGGCTGAATCAAAGAGAACTATTCAAAAAATAAGCTACAGATACAAAAAACAATTAAGCATAACTATTTTAATCTAGTATAAGTCAACACATCATGAGACGTTCTTTCGCACTGTTAGGCATTCTCTACATCGTTTTGAGTTTTCTAAGTTTTTTTCACGCAGTATACTATTACCAACCTGAAGCGATTTTCTGGTTCTGCTATGCTGGACTAGGGATAATAGGGCTTGGACTGCTCTTTAATAATGCAACCCTTGTCAAAAGCCAACTATGCATTTTATTTATTCCAGACCTTATATGGACGCTAGATTTCGTAATGTACCTAGTTACAGGCGCCTCATTATTAGGCACAGCAGACTATGTCTTTCTACCAGGATTGATTTGGCCCAAGTTAGTGACTCTTCAGCATATTATCACAATACCAGTCGCACTGTTCCTGTTCCCGAGAATGAAACAAGAAAAACACGCGTGGTTGATTGGATGGGTGCAAATGATACTCGTCTTTGTGATCACGCGCATAGTGACTTCGTATGAATCTAATGTTAACTGCGCATATCGTTTATGTGGCCAATACACCGTACCCTGGACAAGCATAGAATATCTAATGTTATGGATGATAGTAACGCTCGTTATGGTATATGTTGCATATCGTATTCTTAGTTTGTTACCAACAAAAGTACACGTAAAACGTTCTAAATAAGATTTAAATAGTCAAGTCTACATAATCTACTGTGTCTACAAAGTCTACAACAATTAGAATTAGTGAAGAAACAAAATCTAAGATAGAAAACCTTGACTTCGTTAAAAAGGATACATTCGATGAAATTCTAATAAAATTAATTAAGTTCTACGAAAATAAAAAATGAAAATCAATATAATTGCCTCGTTAATTTTATTGACTTTTTTTATATCTATTGTGCATGCAGAACCGGGTTACTCCAACTCTCCCCCAGACGAGTGGTGGATGATTGGAGGCAATAATTCCTTTGCAAGATATGCCACAGCAAACGCGCCTGCTAACATAACAAACGCCACAGTTATAATCAGGTCTTTTCCAGCAATAACTATTGATGCAGCGCCGATTATTGTCGGAAACTCTCTTTTCATAATTCCCGATAATTTTGCATCGTCTAAAGCATACGAGTTAAATGCGACAAACATAAGTCAACATTACCAAAACAGTACGGGTTCATATACAATACAAGGCTCTCCCACTTATTACAACGGGTCACTCTATCTTCATTCAAGCGGTTCAATTTATCATCTAAATGCATCAAACCTAGTCAATTAATAAGTTCATCCTCAATTTCAGACGCGTTCTACTACGGGGTCCCTGTTGTACACAATAACTATGTCTATGTAGGAGACGGCAATTCAGTACCACGATTCCGTCAGTATAACCTTACAAACGTTACCAATTACGTAAGTTCGCTTACAGTTTCCTCCCGTATCTATGCGTCTGCACCAATGTTGCCAAACTATACCTACGTGCCAACATCTAGCAACTTATTACAAGTAAACTCATCTAACATAACTCAGACATTTAACACATTAACATGTGCAGCAAACGGCATAGAATATACATTCCCAGCTACAACAGAGTTCGTTTACAAAACGTGCACAGTTAACTCAGTAAATATGTTATTTCAATTAAATGCGACAAACATTTCACGACAAATTGCTAATTTTAGCAATGGAACGAGTAATTACGTGCTTGGAAATGGGTTTCTTTACTTTGGTTTAGGAGACAAAGTCTTTCAACTTAATGCTTCTAATGTATCACAACAGATTTCTAATTTCACAACATACACTTCAATTTCCAACTTAGTCTATCCAACTGCAAATAGAAATTATCTGTTCATAGCGGCTGGAAGCGTAATGTATCAGCTTGATGCAAACAACATCACTAATAGAGTAGCAAATTATACTGCGTCCGCAACCATTTCAAGTCCAGCAGTCTTAGCAAAGGGATTCCTCTATTTTGCAGCAGGCTCTAACCTCTATCAACTCGGGAGTTACAGCCCATTTACCAGTTCAGATTTAACACCGCCCTCAATTACATTCAATGGACCTTCAGCAAACTACACTAACGATACTATGAGTCCTATAAACATAACGTTCAATTGTTCGGCATCTGATGAAACAGCATTACAAAACATCAGCCTATACTTAACCAACAATCAAAGCACTAATTTTACAATAAATCAAACAATCATAACATCGAATACATCGACGTCTGCTGTATGGACAATCGGACTACTTAATGGCAACTACACGTGGAACTGCCTAGCAATAGATGCTTCAAATAATTCTGCCTTTGCGGGATCTAATCGAACTATTCTCCTAAACTTTACCGATGCGGATGGAGACGGAATAACAGATAGTGCGGATTCGCTTAGAGGCAATACCTCCAGCGTAAACACCTCTGGAATAAACTCATTAAATGTAACGGTAAATAATAGTGCTGCCAATGGTACGTTTACGGGAGAAAAGATAGTTATGTTTTATGACTCTTCTGTTCCATTTCTGAACTTCACCTTTAACTTTACCGCAGGCATACTGTACTTAGACAGAATAACGGTCTTCAAAAATGCAACAGGCATAATAATCAATCTTTCAGGACAGCTTCAATCGTCATACAATAAAACAATCTACTTCAATGACAGCGGCTTTTACAGCTTATGTGTAAAAGACAGCGATGTTGCATCTATAAACGATATAAGCGTAACGTGTACAGAAGCAAATGAAACAAATCTTACTTCGTGCCTTGGATCAAGTTCTACTCTATCCTTCGGAAATATTACATGTAACGAAAATAATAATCTAATTTCTATTGGAGGTTTAAGATACTCAGGGGTTCGCGGCTCTGTGGCCCCAAATGCTGAAAGCGCAGAGAACACGGAAGAGATGCAAGATCAAGGCGGTTCGGCACGCTATATACAAGAAATAAAAACAACCGACAAATTAGTACGCCTTAAGATAGCAATTCCTGCAGGAATATCTTTCAGCAAAGAGATCAATGACGATAAAGGAACAGGCCTCAAACAGTTCGAGTTAAAAGCAAAAGATTTTCTAACTGGAACGGTTTCTATTCAGCAATTTGATGAAAAGCCATCACGTTGCGATATTGAATATGGTAACGAATTTAAAATGTATAAAGCCATTGAATTTAAGCACGACTTTAGTAATGAGGAGATAGAAAGCGCTCGCGTTAGACTGGGCATAGATAAAGAATGGATTACAGATAATAAGATTTCTGAAATAAAAGTTGTGCGATGCTACCCTCAATACGAGCTATTGCCTGCATCGTATATCAATGAGAACGATAACGAAGCCGTATACGACGTCTATTCAAAAGGATTCTCAATTTACGCAGTACTGGGCACATTAAAAAGCTATGAAGTTGAGCAGCTAGCGCCCTCTTCAAGCTGGAAGTTTCCAATTAAAACGACCCTTCTTGTGTTAGCCATACTATTAATTGCATACTGCATATGGTTCTTGCATCGGAGAAGAGCCTCGTTTACTGAAGACTTTCACCTCCAAAATAGATGGTTTGACTTTGAATGGAAATTCAAGCTCAAGTTTAATACGCCACCGCATGATCGAAAATTCTTTGGCCCTAGATAGTTATTTTTCTTGTAACGCAAGCACCGTTTCTTTATCTACGGTAAGCAAAACATTATAACCTACACGCTCAATGTACTTCGACTTAACACGCAAGGTTTTAGATCCAGACGAAACATCAATCGCATCTATATCATTCCCGGATCCAATAAGTGCAATTCCGGATACTGTACCGAGCTCCTTGCCATTTTTATCAAACACACTCATGCCTTTTATCTCATAAGAAACGCTTACGTTCAAAAAAAGAGCATGTAGTGCAACACGCTCAATCAGATCTTTTCCAATAGAAAACCCTTTCTTAAGAAATCCCTTGTCAACAGAGATGCCAACAAAATCGAGCCTTTCAGGATGTATAAACACTTTTTCAACAATACCTATAAATCTACCATCGCTATCAATAACTTGCTTTCCTAGCAAGTCATCCGATGTGATCGATCCTTCAATTTCCTTTCCAGAAATGTTTCTTTGGGGGTTCATAGTTAGGTTTTAAAATGATTGAATAGCCGACAGACTTGATAGAATTTACAGAAACACTAAAACTCCCTCGCATAAAGCTCTTCACTGTAAGCGAGTCTAGATCATTAGTATTATTAACACGCACGAAATCAACTACTCTCCCAATAACTTCTCCTTCTGAACTAACGACCTTCAACCCTTTTAACAATAAGAACGGATCAATCTTTAATACAATAGAATCTAGCGTAAGCCTATCAATATACCCGCTTCCAATAAACAAAGGTTGATTAAAAAGTCCGCGTGAAACAACCACGCCCTTAACACTCAGCCCGTCGTCGCTTACCCGTAAAGTCCTGACGTGACCGACAGATTGACCATTTTTAGATAACACGCGTTTACCCAGTACGTTTGACAAATCAATAGTCTTTTCAAAAGCAGTCCCGCCCTTAGAAATAATATCAAACCTCTCCATCATCTAGTTAAGTATAGGCCCTATAAAAACCTTAAGAAAAGCCAACCCACCAAGGCTTTTCTGTTTCTATTATTTCCCCAGTTTCTGCATTAACAGTTATTTGAACAGAAGCCTTGACTGGAAAAATAAATAAAAACTTGCCTTGCTTTTTGTCAGAGATTTTGTATACTGCTTTTCCTTCGTCCTCTTCTAGAGATGCTGTTGCACTATTAGCAGCTCCTGCAATTTCAACAGCTTCATCTGGCGAAACTTTTACAGGTAAAATTTTTGAAGAAGTTTTTATATATAATCCATCTTCACTTATTTGTAAGACTCCTTTATATTTAGCGACAACATTAGCTCCTTCGATAGTTCCTTCATTTTCCTTTGCAGCAGTTATCTTTAACTTATTTTCTCTATTTGCACCTACTGCCACAGTCTGTGGACCAGTAACACCGCTTGGATAAATAACTACGCTATGCGATTCTGCGCTACCTTGCGAATCCGAAGACTCACATCTCATAAACATTACTGTATCGCTGTTACAGTTGCTTCCCGGCAAGCTAGGAGATAAAGCGCGTGCACCTGCAACGATTTGACATTGAGTTCCCGCAGGACATTTATAATTACTGCATGGGTCTGATTTGGCACATTCTGCATTGTCTTTGTTAGGAAATTGTACGCAAATAAGCTCTTTAGCACATAGTTTTTCTGAAGAATCTACACAAATACCACATTTTTCTCCTAATTGAGCTGCGTTTGCAAGAGGGACTATTAATAAAATGCACAGAAATAGAGCAAAACGCTTCATATTTCCTGTAAGAATTTTATATTTATATAACTATTGATCAAATAAATCTGTCTGATAAGCTCACGTTAAAACAGCAAAGCAAACCCTAGGATTGCAGCGTATTTTATGGTGCTTCCCAGAATCTGAAAAGTAAAAAGACGATAGACATTATAGCGTGTAATTCCTAATGCAAAGGTCAGGATTTCAGCGGGAACAGGACTCAAATTAGAAAGAAATACGCCATAGCTACCATACTTATTGATAAATCTGCGAGTCTCATAAACCTTCTTCTTAGAAACAAAATTAATGATGAGTGGACTAAATTTTAAGCCAATGAAATAATTGATAACTTGAGCCATAGTAAACCCTGAAACCATCATGAACAAAGACAAAATAGGAGAACTTCCCTTAACAATACTTGAGTAAAAAACTACTTCTAGAGGCACAAGAACAAAGAACAACCCTCCAAGTAATCCTGTAAAAAACAATTCTCCAGGATTAAGCTCAGTAAACTCTAAGTGTATTAAATTAATAATAGATTGAACAATTCCATTCTCCCTTATTGCTCCCCATAAAAACCCTCGAAAAGCAATAAACAATGCAATTAGACCAACAAACACCAATAAGCTAAATAAGAAAACTCTAACTTTATACACGTTAGAATTTTCGTAAATAAACCGATACGCTCTTTTTTCAACCACGCCCTTATAGAGAACGACATCTAATAAAGCTTACTTATTGGTAGAATGATAATTGTTCCATATCCGTATAAAACGAGGTTCTTTCTTAATCTGATCCAAAGTACCTTCAGCAACAATGCTTCCTTTATCAAAAATATAGATATAATCAAATTTCTTGAGTAAATGCAACCTATGCAAAGCCGAAATAATAGTTTTACCTTTAAACTGATTGAAAACTGCATCATAAATCTTAGACTCGTTAACTGTATCTACACTACTTGTGGGTTCATCCATCAGCAAGATATCGCTGTTTTTCGCAGCAAGTAGCCCTCGTGCTAAAGCCAAACGTTGTTTTTCCCCTCCGCTTAATGAAACACCTTTTTCCAACACGTTAGTCTCGAGACCCTGCGGACAGCGCGCAATAACTTGCTTAAATTGCGCCATTTCAATAGCCCGTTTCAGCTCGTTTTCAGAAGTAGGCAAGCCCATAGTAATATTGTATCTAAAGGTATTATTGAATATTTCAGGATCTTGCGGGATTAACGTAACATGATTTCCAATTGCAGCAAAACCATTATTAACAAGAGATTTATCAACAAAAACAGCTCCCTTTTCGGGATGCATTAAGCCTCTTAGTAACGCAAGCATGGTGCTCTTTCCAGAGCCAGACTCACCAATCAACGCGATCTTCTCTCCCTTTCTAAACCCAAATCGAATGTTATCAATATGCAACATTTCAGCTTCTCTATTGTGAGTAAATGAAATATCTTCAATTACCACCTCCTTCCACTCCTTATTCAGCAAATTCTTGCTTTCTCGCTGAATCTTTTCGAATTCTTCATCAATAGGATAAGCGCTCACAATTCTAGAGCTTTGCGACACTACGTCTCCATAAAGCGATGCAAATCGATAGAATGTGCGACCAACTTCATTCAAATAACCATATAAGATATACAAAGTACCGACCATAATAACGCCGCCGCTTGTATAATCGCTATATGCTCTCCACCCCATAACAATTACAGTCATAGCAGAAATCGCAATACTTGCAATAGACCATTTAATTTCATTAAGTAAGACACTTTTCTTTTCTACAGAATAACTATCCATCAATCGTTTATCAACTTCCTTCTTGACCGTTCCTTTTAGCCTGAGCGTAATTACAGTGATCACATTACTCAAGTAATCAAAAACTCGAGCGGCAACTTTATTTCCATAGGCGTTAATTTCCTTATACTGCTTATTCAAAACCTTGTCAATACGATACACAATATAAAGCGTAATTAAAGAAAATACAAGCGCGATAACTGCAGCAGGTATGTCAAAGAAGAGCAGGATAACTACCGCACCGACTAACGTAACAACAGAATAGAATACTTCAAAAGTATTGCGCGAAAATCTGCTGACTGCATCCCCTCCACGATTGATTTTATCGATAGTATCTCCCGAGTGATGATCCTTATGCCATTTTACAGGCAAATCAAGCACCCTAGAAAGCTTAGTAGTTACGTAATTTCGATGAACCATAAATCCCGTGCGCTGCTCAAGTACACGCGCCGTGCCATGAAACATCCAAAATACCAAGTTAACAATTAGTAGTAAGGAAATAGAAAAAAGTAATTTCCGCAGTTCTGCGCCAGTCGTGATATCATTCTGCACCTGATTAAAAATAAGTCCAACTATAAGAGGAATCATTAATTCCACAATTCCAGCGATTAAGAAGAGAATAGTATAGAAGACAAACGTTTTGCGCCGCTCACCTAAAAACTCCCACTCTGTCTTAAACACCGTTGCAAGAGGATTCACTTCCTTGGGCATGGTATCTACTAAAAGAAAAGAAATGTTAATTTAAACGTTTCTAAGAGTGAGCTGAATGAACGATAGCACTGTGGCCCTGCTCCTTACGTGCAAAGTATGCATCAAGCGAATATTTTTCTGCACCGGTAATGAACAAAGAGAGGGTAGCAAAAGCAAGTCCAAAGTCTCGAACGCCCACAGCGTTAAAACCAACAGACAAAGTTATCCCTATCAAATGCAATCCCAAAAGTAAGGAAGATGCTCGCGTATACAAACCAAGTAAAAGTAAAATACCAAAGATCATTTCAAAATAAGCGTTAGCTAGTACTAGAAGAACGGGAGTAAAAACTCCGCTTATCAAAAACCCAGGTACATAACTTGCCCAATTCTCAGGAGTCCAGAGTTGCATAACTGAAAAAGCTATAAAAACCAAAGCCAGAGCAACACGTAAAACAACTGGACCAATATCTCGATTCATTTTAAGCTAAATCTCCCTCGTAAGTAGCGACCCTCATAAATCTTGCAACTTGGCTTGTTCCATGTCTTCTTTCAAATGCAGATTCAAAACCAGTATTTCCACAAGAAGGAGCAATTGTTGAAGATCCGCCAGGATGAACAGGCAACCAGCTTGTCAAATCGTAAACCTTTCCTTTATACACAACCCAGCAGTCTTGTGGAGTGCCATGTTGCACAAGTTGATCAAGAGTTACCTTTCCCGAAACGTCATTTCCTGAATTGCTAGAGCTTGAATTATTCCCACCTGTAGAACCGTTTGACGATCCGGTATTATTCTGTACAACAAGAAGAGGATTATCATCATCGGATTGTGAATAATAAGAATTCGTACTTGTAATAAATATAAAAGAGGCAATGCCTATTGCAACAAGTACAATCAATCCAGTAAGTAAAATTTTAGATTTCATATAAACAAAAAACCCGGTGCGTTTATAAACATTATGCAACTTACGTTCGTATGAAAAACGTAACGTATTGGCACGTACTAAAACAATACCATCACGAGTTGTACAAATCAAAACTGTATTGGACAAGCGGCTTGTTAATTCTACTTTCATTTGCAGCACTTGCAGCACGATGTATACGAACAACAATCGCGCTATTAGTCTTAGGAATCATCATGCTAGTCATATCTAAAATTTCGTTGCTAAATCACAAGATTAAAAAATAAAAAGTAGTGCAAACCTTCAAATACCTATCAGGAGTTAGGTAAAAGTGAATTCAAAGAAAAACATTTTTCTATGGACACTATACGATTTTGCTAACTCAATTCTTCTGATAGTCTTCTTTCTCTATTTTGCTCAATGGATAGTTATAGATAGCGGATTTTCTGACTTTTCATTTAACCTAACGTTTACAATATCTGCATTTTTATTGCTGTTTACTGTCCCCCTAACTGGTTCTCTTCTAGGAAAACATATACGAAGAATCACCGGAATACGCTATACCACAATCTTCGCTGCAGTGTTCTATGGACTATGTGCGATAATGGCGCTCACAAGCCATCCCTTGCAAGCACTTATTTATTTTACAATAGGAATGTATTCTTATCTTCTTTCATTTACGTTCTATACTCCACTTATCAACGATATCGTAGGGCCAAGCAAACGAGGCCTAGTGTCTGGACTGGGAGTAACTGCAAACTATTTAGGTCAATTCGTAGGCCTTCTACTTGCACTACCGTTTGCAACGGGCACATTAAACTTTTTTGGAGCATCCCCGCGTGCTGAAACTTTGCTACCCGCAGTAATAGGATTCGTTATTCTATCTTTACCAATGCTTATCTTTTTCAAAGAGCCTAAAGGACCAGTAACAAAGTTACATCTCAAGAGCGAAATTAAAATAATGTGGGCTGAAACAAAGATGTTGTTTTCTATCTCAAGCATAGCTCTTTTCATCATTTCCTACTTTTTGTTTAACGATGCAATTCTAACCGCGGCAAATAATTTCCCAATATTTCTTGAACAAGTATGGCATGTTTCAGATAAGATCAAAACATACATTCTATTAGGCATATTAGTAACTTCAGCCATTGGAGGAACGGTATCCGGATATCTTGCAGATCGCTTCGGACATAAGCGCACACTTATGATAATTCTGTCAGGGTGGGTAATTATCCTTCCCCTTATAGGATTACTTACAAATTTTACATTCTTTGTTATTACAACAACAATCATGGGCTTCTGGTTCGGAGCTAACTGGGCAGTCTCCAGGTCAGTCATGTCATATCTGGCACCCCATGGAAAACATAATTTAACATTCGCATACTTTGGCCTTGCAGAACGGGCATCTTCATTTATAGGCCCAATGGTATGGGGTCTAGTAGTGTCTGGATTAATATCTCTTGGAAGTATACGCTATAGGTATGCAATACTTGCAATAACTCTTTTCATAATTGTAGGGCTCTTTACTCTATCTCGTGTTAGGTCAGACAGACAATAAATTAACGTCGCTTTCGCGAAAACAGTGCAACCAACATATCATCCAATTTCTCATTAGTAACGCGAGATTGTTTACTCTTTACAGCGCTGCGTCTCACGATATCTTCAATCTGCTCACTAACACTCAACATATTTTTCTTCGCACGTTTCTCTATAACCTTTAGAACGTCATTGTCAATATACACAGAAATTTTATTTTTGAATTTAATAGGTTCTTTGAGAGAATTAAACGCACGTTCAACTTCATGAAATTCCCAACCCTTATCTAGTAAGGGCTTTCGTATCTCATAATCGTCGAATCCACGAGCACGTGCTTCTTTGATAAATGCAATAAGTTCCGGGTTGGATTTAACCATTATTTCTTGCCTTTAGGAGCAGTATAAACTTTCTGTACAGCAAAGCTCTTGTAAATTCCCTCTAATATATCCGTACCTGCGTACCCTGATAATAAGGAAAGTCTAGGATCGAAGTTAAACACGACACCTGTAAATATACCAATGATAACCGCAATCAACAC
>CAZRZR010000011.1:0-20442 GCA_964604715.1 Candidatus Woesearchaeota archaeon | reverse complement strand
TAGTATAGTGGTAATACATTCGAATGGCATTCGAGGGACTCGAGTTCGATTCTCGGCAGGTCCAGTTTAAATAAATAATTCTTTTACAGGAAAACGTGTTTTTGGACGAGGTTGATCTGCTGCGTGGCCTATTGCACATAATACTGTTGGAACGATATTATCTGGAAGTTCCAGAATCTTTGCAAACTCTTTTGGGTTAAATCCTTCCATAGGTGAAGAATCAAGCCCTAATTCAATAGCGCCATTTAATGCGTTGCCAAAGGGAAGGTAGACTTGTTTTTGCGCCCATGCAAGCTTTTGCTCATGAGACATCCCTTTCTCGAAGTCTCGCATCATTTTTATATATGCTTGGACGGCCTCAGAATCGCCTGAGCCCTCCAGTGCTTGCTTTTCCAATTTGTCAATATTACCTGTGATATCTGCATTTGCGCAAAATACCAAGAGATGCGAGCATGTAGTAACTTGGGGCTGATTCCATGCTGCAGGTGCAAGCTTTTCTTTCATAGACTTATCTCTTATGACCTTTACTACATATGGTTGAATGTTAAATGAAGTTGGTGCTAGATGAATCAGTTCGAATAACTCATTCATTTTTGATTCTGGAACAATACGAGAGTCAAATTTCTTTACCGCATATCGCTTATGAAGAATATCTTTAAAGTTCATAATCTATCGGGTATACGATTCTATATAAATGTGCCGATGACTAATAGTCCAAACCTTTACGTGCAATGAAACCTTGGTCGTAAGGATGTTTGATCTTTTTGATTTCTGTGACTAACTGAGCTTTTTCGAATATTGCAGGATAAGCTATATGCGAGCCAGTTATAATAAGCTCCTTGTTTGCAGGTTTATTATCTATCAAATCTAAAATATCCTTTTCGGTTAATAGGCCTAGTTGAATAGCATATAAAATTTCGTCGGCAATAACAATATCATAATCTTTGTTGAAACATGACACAAGATAGTCATATGCTTCTCGGCATGCCGCTAATTGAGATTCAGTAGGCTTTTTGATTACCCATCCCTCTGTGCCAAAACGTTTGTATGTAAAGGTCTCAAATCTAGAAAGTGCTTTTATTTCTCCTGGAATTTGTTCTTCTAAGGAATCCGCTCCATTTTTCATGAATTGGACAAGATGCACGCGATAGCCATTACCGCAGGCACGCAATGCACTTCCTAATGCGCTAGTCGTTTTACCCTTTCCATTTCCCCAAAAGACTTGTACAAAGCCAAGACCGTGCTTTTTCAATCCCATGCACATACATACGTTGTTGATTATAAATAAATTCTTATAGTCTGCCATTAGTCGAGTTGTATGCGTATCTTGGAAGGCCATAAAGAAATTGAGGCTCAGAGATGGATGGAAGAAGCACGGAAGGTCGCACTAGAGGCGACGTGCAAACGAGCCCGTTGTGGCACGGTTATTGTGGGTAAAGGAAAGATTATTGGAAGAGGATGTAACTCGCCTCCAGGAGGTTTGGAGTCGCAACGACGTTGTACCTGCGATAAAAAGAGCTATCATCCACGCGTAACCGATAAGACTTGTTGTATTCATGCAGAACAACGAGCGATAGATCAAGCCCTAAGGGATAATCAATTTGATCTTCTGAGCTCTACTTTGTACTTTATACGTATAAACGGTAAAGGAGAAAGTACGCACGCGGGCAACCCCTACTGCACTATATGCAGCAAGCGAGCACTTGATGTCGGGGTAGAGAAGTTTGTTTTGTGGCGACCTGAAGGTATTTGTGTTTATACCGCTGAAGAATATAACGATTTGTCTTTCAGTTACGAAGGATAATTACGCAGGTAGAGGACAGTTTGTTCTTTGACTTAATTGTTCTAATGAAAGTACGCCGCCTTTACTTCCGTCTGAAAACACCCATGTTGGGTATGAGTTTATCCCTGCTTGCTGACAAACGGGCAACTCTGATTTCTTATCGGAAGTTGAACATTCTACGTACGGAAGATATTTTGATGATGAACCAAACATATTTTTCTGATCCGCACAATGAGAACACCAAAATGCCCCATAGAATTTAGCGCCACTTGCATCGATACACTGAGCAAACTCATCGTACTTGTTTGAGCCTGTGAATGAAATAATAATCCATATTGCAATGAAAACTCCTGCAACAATCATAATCCAAGCTATGACGCTCTTATTGCGTGCTGCATCTTTTTGAGCGGAATGTGTGGGATGCAAGACCTTGTAATGTTGAGCTAACGCTTCAGAAGAATTGAATTCTTTTTCACAGAGGCGACATGTGTATGACATAGGTTTACGAGGATTGCAACTCTTTTTCAATTGCTGCCTTAAGTAGATTATACGATTGAGCGCCAGATATAAATCTGTCGTTTATAAAAAAGGCAGGCACATCATGTACACCTGCTGCAAGACCGTCGTTCACATCATCCTCTACCTCTTGCGTGAATTCGTGTTGTTGAAGACAGGAAGAAATATCGTACCCTAACTCGGCAGCCCAGTTTTCAACCTCTGTCTGAGAAAATGAAACTGTTTGAGTTACTTGACTTTGAGGCGAACCGCCGTCAAGGATATTCTGTTTTTCAAACAACCTTGAATGCATACGCCAGTATGCGTTATCTCCGCCCTGCACGCGCACGCACTCAGCAGCTTCTGCGGCAACTTGTGCTGAGACATGATCAGTTAGAGGAAAATCTCTCAGAACAAAGACAACTTTGCCTGTATCAATATACTCTTCTTTGAGTTTTGTGAATGATTCTGTATAAAACTTACGAGAGAATGGAGATTGATAGTCTGCAAACTCAATAATAGTTATAGGTGCGTTTTCGTTCCCCAGAATAGGATCATCGTCCATCGTAGGCACGACCGGGCTTTGCTGTACTGATCGATGTGTAATAGATGGATAGATTGCAATAGTAACTACCACTAGCGCCAGTAGAATGAAAGTCGTGATAGGTGTTCTATAGTTAGGATTAACTTCCATGAACAAGTAATAATGAGGCGCATAATAAATCTTTCCTAATTGTATGGAAAAGGCTTATATAGAAGATTTTTCTCGGTAGACCATGGCATATGTGGGCTCGCAGATATTAGCTATCCTTACTTTAGTGAGTAATGTATTCATTCTAACTTATCTTTTCTTGCTAATAAGCGGCAAAAAGAGATTTATGCATAGCGTTAAACCTTACGCCTTGTGGTTTGGATTGATTGTTTCACTTGTCGCGATGCTTGGAAGTTTATACTACTCTGACATTCTAGGCTATGAGCCATGTCGTTTGTGCTGGTATCAGCGCATCTTTATGTATTCTCAAGTATTTATGTTTGCAACAGCTCTATTAAAGAGCGATACGGGTGTATGGAAGTATAGCTTGCCTCTATCATGGATTGGAGCGGTTATTGCAGCCTACCATTATTATATTCAGATTGCGATTAAGCCAATCCTCGCCGTACCTTGTTCTGCGGTGGGCTATTCCGCCTCTTGTACAGAGACGTTCACGACTTCGTTTGGGTATATTACTATTCCATTAATGGCTTTGAGCGCGTTCATCCTATTGATCATTTTGGGCATGGATAATAAATCTTCAACTACTGGACATTCTCTTCCGCCACATATGCGTTGAGTTTACGCTCGGACCACGCTTTACTCTTTTAAAGGAAGTTTTACAAGTTCATAATCTCCATTTGGAAGAAGCCTAACATGTGGCCAGAAATGTAATTCAAACGAATACGACTGATTGCGCTTCTCGCCTCTAAGGGTCATATGCATAAACCTATCCCTCTGTGAGAAAGAGTGCCTAACTAAATCTGTAGGGTGATGTCCAATGTATTCTCTCGAATCGAATTCCCATCCTTTTAAGGTATATACTCCCAAATTATACGATCGTGGGAGGCGTCGTCTATCTATGATTTGTACATCCGGGAAGCTACCATCTGGACAGATTATATCTACCGGACATAAAGCAAGAACATAAGCAATTTTATCTCTTTGTGTCTGCAATCTTGGACTTCCTATTTTATTAAAAGTTACTTTATTTTTCATGAAAAAATGGTTCAACGACAATATTTAATGTTTACTAAATTAAACTGGGACATAAACTTTCCAGACCGGACCAGATATTAATTAGTTGGGCTGGTGGAACTAACATCGACTATGCCCACGCCGCCGTAGGCGATACCATAATCGTATGATTGTTGGGGTAACTTTATCGTGTTGATATCTTCGTACGTTTCTAGACTTGTGGCTTTGATTGAGCGCTGAGACATTGTGTACAACGTGTTATCAATGTATAACGAGCGTTGTACCTGAGTGTCATATGGTGCGTAACTGTAATCGCCTTGTGATTGCATCATTGAAATTTCACTTGGAGTTAGATGAGTGACTTTTGCTTTAAGCTGGAATCCGCTAGACGTGTCTAGTGAAAAGACATATGCACCTTCGAACGTTTGAGGGCCGTAAGACCATCGATCGCTTGAATGTGAAGATTCACGTACTGACACTGGTAAGACAAGCAAGTTCTTTTCTCTATCGAAAAGGAATGCATGATGATCCCATAATGCTCCTGATTCCGTACCGCGGTCACCAATAGCGTATTTTGAAAGTTCTATTGGATTCTCTGGATCTGAGACATCAAATAATGCTAGCTTAACACCTGCAGGGATTGCTGCTTGGATTTCGCCTTCTTGTATATCTCCTTCGGTATCCTTACCTATTCCAATAACATGCGTTTCATCATATGGATGCAAATAGTTAGAATAGCCTGGAATCTTTAGTTTTCCTAGGACGCTTGGGTTTGAAGGATCGCTTAAGTCAATTACGAAGAATGGATCGACTTGTTTAAACGTGACAAGATATGCGCGATCGCCTATGAAACGAGCTGAGTATATACTCTCGCCTTGTGCTAGATCCTCTACGCTTCCTATGATCTCAAGATCATCATCTAGTACGTAAACCTGATTTAATGACGACCCTGACCAGGTATCTCCCGTAGTTGTGGCTACACGCAGATTATTATCGTATTCATCTAGTGAAAATTGGTTCAGTAAGGTGCCTGGAACTTCTCCTTTTGCATCGTACTGGATTGAACCCTTGTCAATTGAAATCTTATGGATTATCGTGCGTTGTGTCTCTTTTTGGATTTCTGCTTCTGCTTCCTTAGATTTTTCTTCAAAGTCCTTAGCTAATTGGTCTTTGTCTTCTTGCGATAAAGTATTGTAATAGTCTTCAAACACGGTTTGGATCTTTTGCTGTTTATCGTAGCTGTGAAGAGAGGTATCGTCAAGTATTGACTGAATTTCATCTTGTGTTTTAGAATCTACTAGAGGCAAGAATGACTTTTCTATTAATTTAAGCTGGTATTCTTCATAAGGCAGGTATTTTTGAGAAGCCAAATAGATATTGTCTTGAGAAACGTAGATTGTTTGAGTATAGCCAGTTAGGAAGCTTGAACGTATAGGCTCGTTATCCGAATCAAGATCTATCGCGAAAATGGTTGTTAATTGATAACCGCTATCATGAATAGGGAAATAAGAGATATCTGTTGCAGCAATCTTTGATTCAACACCGTTATATTTGATTAGAGGCATTGGAACGCCATCATAACCCGGATTAAGTGGTTGATTTACAAGAATATAAGCGTAATTACCAATCAGGCGAGCATTGTAATAACTTCCTTCATACTCTATTGTTTGGACTTCTTTTGGATTCGCCCTGTCTGAGATATCGTATATCTTTACTTGTGAACGTTGAACATAAGAGTCTGGAGCGCGTATGCCATCTATAACGGATGACTTTGCTAACTCTGATGAAGCATAGTAAATCATAGGGGACTGAGTTAAGACGACCAGTTTATCGCCTGCAATGAATAACTGTGAGCCGTAACCTTCAAGATTTATTGTGGATACGATCGAGGCATTTTCAGCATTTGAAACATCTATTATAGAAAGATTAGTATTGGTTACAGCATAGATATACTGGCCGTCTGTTTTGATTATATCAGGCTCATCTACGCCTTCGACTTGAACGTTGGTTTGCGAGTAATCTGAACCAGAACGAGAACTGTCCGCTGAAGGAGCTACTGATCCTGTTCCACCCATCTCGCCAGCAGAAGTTACCTCTGCTTTATTGGAGTAAGAAGTATAATAATTATTTTGACTCTCTGCTTTCAAATACTGCTCAAGTTCTTGTTGAGATGAGAAACGAGCTACATCTTGTTGTACAGGTTGAGAGGTATTAATTAGAACCACACTTGTTAGTACGATAGCTATGATAATTATTACAAGCATTATCTTATTTTCATTCATGTTTTACCTAACGCGAGGATGTATTTAAAGCTAAAGATAGGTTCAAAGAAGATTGGTTTAACGATCAAACTTAACAGCTGAGAGGCGAGCACATTTATCGCAAGTATTTCCCCTTTGTGTGTTTTTACTGTGTTTTTTATCTGCGTACGTCCCACAAACCGCGCAACGTTGTAAACAATTACTGCAGCCGATCTTGCCATTAACATAATTGATATGTGAGTGCGTTTTACATACATCTTTCCAGCATAGGGTACATTTGACTGCGCACCTTTTGCATAGCTTACGCATACATACATCACACGTTCTTATAGTGCAATTCTTGCATATTCCTCTCTCGCACTGACGGCACTGATCATAACAATTTGCACACACTATATGGCTGGAAGAGCATATGAGAATCTCACGTATTTCAGATTTGCACCCTTCGCATCGTATTGGTTGAACTAACGAGTCATCAAGAGGATTATAGGTCAGTGCAACTTGTCTTGTCACGTCTGCATTTTTCAGGAAAAACGTAAAGGTAAATATGGGATAATAGATTAGCGAGGTATTGATCAATTTATTGTGCACATTGAGCGCGTGCTTATGCGTTTCATCCTGAATAAAAAAAGCTTCCTCTTTAGAGAATTTTTCATGAATTGATGAGTTTTCATAATCTCTTATAGATTCGGCAACCCGTTGCTTTTTTGCTGCAACTAAATCTGAGGATTGTTTTTCTAACTGTGCGAGTTGATCACGAAGTTTTTGTAGATGAACTTCGCGTTCTTGGCGTTGGTGCGTATAATGTTGTTGTATGCGTGCAAGTTCACGTTCAAGTTTTACCTTCAGTAGTGCTTGTGATTCCTTAAGACGAGGTTCTATGAGTGATTTTAGAGACGACTTAGCAACTTCATAAGCCGGTTTTATGTCTTGGACACTGAACTCATCTGATTTTCCCTCTTTCTGATTATACTTCTCAAGCACGAATGGGACGACCAAGTTATTTTTTACAAAAATAGAGTTCGTTACTGTTTCTTTTTCATTTAGGTACTGGAGGGTTGTCCCAAATGTAAATCGTACGAGTGAGTCGTAGGTTTCACGAGATGTTATCTGCAAGAGATTACTATTTTTAAACTTGAAATATCGCGTGAATTCTTCTTTGTAGTCGCGATCGAAATCTAATTTTATTAAAGCTGTTTGGCCTCGCTGATCAAGATAAGAAGTCATTGCTTTCAGAATAAAACTTCCTCGAGCGACAAGTTCAGCCATAGGATCTGACGACGTAGAGAACACTAGACGGTAAGGTGCTTTTTTTCCATAAAATTCTTCAAATCCTTGCGGAACGTTCGTTATTGTCAATACATCATTGTTCCATTGAACTTTTGCCCCTAGTTGTAAGAAAAAAGATTCTGCAAATGTCTTAAAATTAACTTCTTCCATTATGGCGCGTCTCCTTCAGCCTTATCTAGAACATTAGCCGTCTGTTTCTTTGCAGCAAGGTACTCTTGAATTCCTTTTTGTATCATTTCATTTATCTTGTCTACATCATGGGAGAAAACTTCTAGATTGTTTTTAGAATCGATGAATGCATCCATCAACAACTCTTCTATTTTAGTTACACCGCTCTGGGCTTGGCTATCTAAACCTAAATTGAAAAGAATAATCGGAAGTTCTCCGATTACTAGGCCTATGCAACACATCTTGTTGATTATCAAGTCTACTACGCGTTCTTCCATTGTGTCTTTTGTAGCTAAGCTGTAAATCATGATATCGTGCTTTTGACCAATTCTATCTAGGCGACCTATGCGCTGCTCTACAGACATTGGATTCCATGGCAAGTCATAATTTATCAAGTTATGGCAAAATTGAAAGTTCAGACCTTCGGCGCCGGTTTCTGTGCTTATTAGTATATTTGCCCCATTTCTAAAAGCTTGAATTCTCTCTTGGCGTTCTTCTCGCGTTAATCCCCCCATATATTCGACTATTGAAAGATTAAACGGTTTGAGTTTTTCCACAATATAACGAAGCGTTGTAGGATGTTTCGTATAAATCAAAATCTGTGCGCCCGGTTCATCTTCTTGAATTCCTTTAACTAATTCAATCAGCTTTTCAATCTTTGAGTCTTTTTGTACATTTTTGTAACGATCTAGAATATTTCTTGCCATCTGTCGTGTCTCTGAGTGATACTTTTCATCTTCTGCAATAGTCAGTAAAGATTCCATAGCTGAACGCGAAGAACTAGTAACTTTAGGCAATAAAGAAAAGATAATTAACCTTCCGCTGATTTGATTACCGTTTACTGAGAAATAATGTTTCTTTAATAACGTGCATATATCGTTATAGATTTCAAACTCCTCCTTTGAAAGTTCTACCGCGACAATTCTGGGCATACGTTGCTTGTAATCAACACGAGTCTCGTCACGTCTCCTACGTATCATTACCTCATCGAGTTTGCGCTTCAACTCGCGTGGATTCAAAGGATGACGTTTATTGCCCTTGTAAAAGAACTCTTTTTTGAATTCGTTTATAGTTCCAAGGTGACCTCGCTTAAGCAGATGCAAGAGATTGTATAATTCAAGAAGATCATTCTGAAAAGGCGTTGCTGTAAGAATGAGAAATCGCTTCTTTTGCATTTTATCTACAAACTCCCATCTTCGCGTGTTCTTGTCTTTTAACTTGTGAGCTTCATCTACAATAAGTAAATCCCATGAAACTTCATGAGCAAGATTATGCTTGAATTTCTCATTTGCTTTATCATATACTTTCACGCGATCCATTGAAGCAATGGCATACTCAACTTTTGGCCAGTCTGATTCGTGTTCAATCACTGTAAAGGCGAGTTTAAACTTGTCACGTAATTCATTTACCCATTGGTCTACTAGTGAGGGAGGAGTTAAAATCAGAACTTTTTTAACAAATCCGCGAGCAATACATTCTTTGATAACTATGCCTGCGGTGATGGTCTTGCCTAAGCCAACTTCGTCAGCAAGTAAACCTGTGCCGTTCAAATCTCGAAGTATCTTCAGTGCCCCCTCTGGTTGATGAGGAAGGTTGTACTCTAACTGGGGCATTATCTCACCGTATGAGATTAAATCGTTTATTTCAGAACTTGAAGACAACTCTTGAGCTTCGAATCGCAAATTCAGCACGTTAGATGATTCAAACTGCTGCTTCTCAATCTTTCTAAAAATGCCTTCGTCTTCATCTGAAAAAGATTCGTTGATAGCTATATCGACCATTGTTCACCTCTGTATTTACCACTCTTTCCGAATCGCTTTATATACTTAGTCGTGATGAAAATAAACCCCTCTAGTTTTTGCGGAGAGGGTATTTTTCATAGACTTTAAATATAGTGGAATCGTGTGTACGATATGGATAGTGAAAAGTCAATTCAAGTTACTGATCTTGTTAAAAAGTTTGGCACTATTGAAGCGGTAAAGGGGATTAGTTTTGAAGTTGCGCATGGCGAGATGTTCGCATTTCTTGGACCTAATGGCGCAGGCAAAACTACGACAATCAAGATGTTAACTACGTTATTGCATCCTACTTCTGGAAGTATTCTCGTGAATGGAAATGATCCAGTACATCAAAAAGATGCAGCACGTCGTGCATTTGGCATTGTTTTTCAAGACCCTAGCTTAGATGACGATCTTACGGCGTATGAGAATATGGATTTCCATGCTATATTGTATGGAGTTGGTAAAGAACTTAGAAAAGAACGTATAGAATATTTGATGAAACTTGTAGAGCTATGGGATAGAAAAGATAGCTTTGTTAAAACGTTTTCAGGCGGTATGAAACGAAGACTAGAAATTGCACGAGGGTTGATACATCACCCAAAGATTCTGTTTTTAGACGAACCTACTCTTGGACTAGATCCGCAAACGAGAAATAGCATGTGGAATTATGTAAAAGATTTGAATAAGAAAGAAGGAATGACTGTGTTCTTTACTACCCACTATATGGAAGAAGCACAAAAGATGGCCGACAGAATTGCAATTATTGATCATGGAACTATTATAAAACAGGGAACTTCCAAAGAACTAATGAAGTCAACTAAAACGAAGACTCTTGAAGAGGCATTTTTACAGCTTACTGGTCATGGCATGCGTGAAGAGAGTTCTTCTAGCGCAGATGCTATGCGGGCAGCTCATAGAATGTGGGTGAAACGATAATGGGCGCGATACAGGTCATGTGGCTACGCCAGTTGAAAAAACAATGGCGTTCTAAGGCACGTTTGTTTGGTTCGTTAGGTCAGCCCTTATTGTTCTTATTAGCATTAGGTTTTGGCTTATCTCATGTTTTTGAACAGGCAGGCAGCGGGAGTTATATTGATTTTCTAGCGCCTGGCGTTGTTGCAATGTCTGTATTGTTTACATCTATGTTTGCAGGTATAGAAGTCATTTGGGACAGACAATTTGGTTTCTTGAAAGAGACGCTCGTTGCCCCTGTCTCGAGATTTAGTATTATGATTGGACGTACGTTGGGAGGAGCAACCATTTCAATGCTTCCAGGGATTGTTGTATTCTTTGTTGCATTGCTTGCTGGTTTTAAACCTATTTTAGGCCTTAATTTAATTGTAGGTTTAGTGTTTATGTTCTTAGTTGGCGTTTGTTTTACGGCCTTTGGAACATCTATTGCTTCTCGAATGAAAGATATGCAAGCCTTTCCACTGATTATCAATTTCATCATCATGCCCTTGTTCTTCCTATCGGGAGCCTTATTTCCATTGGAAGGTTCGCCTGCCGTCTTGCAAGCTATTGCACATGTTAATCCATTAGCGTATGGTGTTGACGGCCTTCGTGCTGCTTTAACAGGCGTATCTTACTTTGGCATATGGCTTGACTTTGGAGTCCTTTTCGGAGTTACTCTTGTCCTCTTCCTGATAGGCGCTTGGCTCTTTGAGGGCATAGAAGCTTAATCTAAACAGAGGGTTTTTATACCTTAGATTTACATTTTTTTATGGGTCAAGCAAGAAAACCGCGAACACTTGTAAAAACTGCTGCTTTTAATGGAGAATTAGCCGAAGCCGTTCAGAAATCCCTTCTTCCTTTACGACCAGTTGAATTTTCATTAGGAAACGTAAATCAATTCCTAGCCTATGAAGTCAATGAACAGCCGTACCTATTAATAGTTGCACAGCAAAAAGATAAAGTTCTTGCTCCAGCAGGGTATAATGTAACCTTTTCAGTTACTTCTTATTCGGACGATAGAAATCAAAGCCTTTCCCATAAATTTTCACGAGAGACGGGAATTTCATTCAATATAACTCCTCCAAGAAGTCTGGTTAAACTAATTAGTAAAACCGATATAGTTTTTCCTTTATTTCTAGGAGATCCCTCTGGGGTATTGAAAATATGGGGCGCAGAACGGTAATTTTATGACTGAAATAGAATTTCAGGAAGCAAGAAAACAAGGAATACCTGCTAGAAGGCGCTATTTGCGCTCTGTTGATTTGGAAGATGCTAAATCGGTCGTTAAAGGAGTAGACTATCGACCAAGCGAGTTTTTACACGTGCCATTTTTAGGATACGCCTTAATGTGTGTGCCTTCTCTATCTCGCCATGTAATTGTTTATCCGCATGCCTTTAAATCGAACGTCGTAAGAACTGAACAGGATTTTTTGAGCGTGTTAATAGATCACGAACCTGTGCATATATTGCAAGATATCCGTAAACCTGTACATCCTTTTGAGCCGGTTCATCGTACTGAAGGAATATTCAAAGGGCACTTAAGTCTTTTAAGATTGAGAAAACCTGCCGATGAGGAAAGAGCGCGAAAGCAAGTTTATTGGGAATTGCACCCATTTGCAGAAGATGAAATTGAAGCGTATGAACATCAATTAACAGCGATTGATTCGGGAAAGCGCCAGTGTTCAGAACCGTTTGTTAGAGCCATACGTAAGTCGCTTGAGATTTATCGAGGCGTTTTGTAATTACGATTTCATTGCACTTGCAACTTGTACGACTATTTGAATCCAGAGCCAGAAGACGCATAGTGCGGCTCCGCCCCATATGAGAACTTTGGAAGCTATTGGTTTTTGCTTCTTTTCAGTCCATCCAGTAAGCATCATCAGCAAGAAGAGAAAAAGGCCCAGGAACCCTGATGCAAACGTAAGCAACGTACGTGTAAAGTGCCCCAGTTCGATTAGTAAACTATCCATTCACCTTCACCTTTACTTATAGAACTAAGTAGATTATTTAAGGTTTTTCAGTACATTTTTAAAGCACAATATGTGAGCATTTTTATGAAATTAATGCATAGAAACCTTAGTGAAGATGCAGAAAGAATTATGCGAGATAATATACTTATAGGGTCTGAAGCGTGGGCTAGGAATACAGAGTCAGGGTTATACGAACTCCATGAAAGGATTGTTAAGCCGATCTTATGGTTAGATCCTACTGACTCGTTACTTGAAGTAGGAGTCGGTTCAGGAAACCACCTTCATTCGTATAAACATTCTAAATACACCGGTGTAGATATTGACAAACATGCTATTGTAAAAGCCTGTGGCGCCGCCGATATCTGCAGTATACCTCTTAGCAGAATAGTTCCCACAGTTGAAGGTTATTTGCCTTTTGACGATGGCGAATTCAATAGAGTTATGGCTATATGTAGTCTTCATGAAACACGAGATATTCCTAGCATGTTAAGTGAAATTGATCGTGTGTTGGCTAAAGGAGGTCGTTTTGTCGCTGTTGAGCGTATGACTGCCTATCGAGAATCTCCTGAAGCTCAAGAAAGATTACAACAGATGCCAGAGGTGTTGCCCTTGTGGTTTGGGCAAAGAAAATATGCTATGGCACGCCACGGATTTAGTGCAAGTTACTTTGGAGAGCTATTGCATGGAAGACCTTCCTTTAGATTTTATCTTTTTACCGCTGTAAAAAAACAGTAGTCTTTTTATAATACAACGCCATGAGGAAATATGGATATCCTCACTATTGCATTTTTGATCATCTTTCTTGTTGGACTTGTAATCGCTTATTTCGTGGGAACACGCAATGGTGCTCGCTTACGCGATAGCCATTGGGAAGGACAAGTTGATGGAATACGGCAGGATGCGATAACCAGATCACGGGCAGTACTTGGAGGACAATTTAGTGAGCAACTTGCACCATACTTGCCTGATTTTAAGTATAGTCCGACCGAGTGTAAATTTATTGGCAAACCCGTTGATTTTATTGTGTTTAAAGGAGCAGATAATAAACAGATAGAAGAAGTTGTATTTGTAGAGGTGAAAAGCAACAAATCCAAGTTATCTAGTCATGAAAAGAATTTGAAAGAGACAATAGAAAAGAAGAAAGTAAGCTGGGAAAGCTATCACGTGCCTGAAGATATTACTAAAAAGAAAGATAGTTATTTAAGCTAGAGATAATTCAATTGAAAATGGTATTCAAAACAGCTTCATTTCTCGCGATCGCGATGATTATCCTGGCAGTTTTTCTATTTGTGTTTCTTTTAGGTTTTTTAATTAGAGTTGCGCTATTTGTACTTATTGTGCTGGGCGTTATTTGGCTTTGGAAGGAACTGACGCCGCATAAGCGCAAACGTTAGATATTTTAGCGTACTGAGAGAATAGTGTGAAGTATTCTAAGCTACTACGCGTGTTATTATACTGCTAATTACTTAGTAGATTATGTTCTTTGTAAAAGATTGTATTCACGAGGTTATTGACCAAAATGTCAACTAACTCCTCATCTTCTCGCTCAGAGGGTCTTCCCCCGCGTACCCCTTCGCAAGTAGACCCTTCTGGGCAGATTCAAGATACCCAGACACATAAAAAAAGCAAACCGCTTCCTCACAAACCAGGTATGGGAGAGGACAAGCAACCTAAGCCCGAAGATGTAGAAAAAAGTGAACACGGAGAATAATACCAAGATTTACAACGCAAGTTTTACGAGCCATGCCGTGAACTTTATATAAGCGCAAGATTATGGATGCCCATGAAAGTAATCTCAATGATTCTTTTAATTGTTCTGCTAGGAGCGCTCGGCGCAACTTTGTACATATTTTATTCGCAACTGAGTGCAGACCCTATTGCATTTATACCGTTGCCTCGAAATGAAACCCCTATTGAAACAAAACCGATTGATTATAGTCAAAGTCAGCAGTTCTACCCCAATATGAGGTTCCAACACTCTAAGATAAGTTATGGGTTCGAACCTGGATGTGACTCTAAAAAACAGACAACAACGGTGGAGGCTCTTGCAGAAATAAGCGAGAAAACTATGCTAGTTTTTTATCCTTCTTCTACTCCCGAGATTATTATCACCTGTACTGAGCTTGCCCCTCAACCCAAAGTGGAACGACATTTTGTCGCTGGTGAAGGAGGACCAACCGAGATTATAAACGCAACACAGTTCTCAGTAATAAAACAAGGCAAGATATCACTCTATCGGGATGAGAAATGTTCTAAACCTCATATTACAGTGCACGAACTGTTGCATGCATTAGGGTTCGACCATAATGCGGATCCCCACAGCATTTTGTACCCTACATTGGATTGTTCGCAAGAAATTGACCAGTATTTAGTTGATCGACTAAATGAATTATATGCCATACCTAGCAAACCTGATTTGGCAATAACTGAACTTTCTGCACTTAAAACAGGAAGGCTGGTTAACTTTACTATTGAAGTAACTAACGAAGGGCTGATTGATGCAGCAAGTGTTTCAATGGGATTATATGGGGATGGGAAATTAATACGTTCGTTTGATTTTGATAATGTTCCAGTAGGAACGCGCAAAACATTAACTGTGAGTGACCTTACTATCGGACGATCAGTAGAGAAATTAAAATTTGTTATTGATCCTAACAACAATATTGATGAGTTGAACCGAGAGAATAACTTAGAAGAATTGCTTATAAGTGCAACAGATTAAATATCCTTGCCGTCGTCATCGCCAGAGTTATCTTCTGGATCGTCATCATCATATTCGTCATCTTCCAGTTCTTCTTCCTCAAAATCCATTTCTAATGCCATTCTGGTTTCAGCGGTGAGAGATATTTAAATGTTTCTTCTTAGGATATTTTTTTACATGAGGTTTATTAATAATTCTTGCAATAATAATTAGCATAACTAGTGCAATAGCACAAATGCCTACCAGTAACAGAGGAATAAGATAATATACAGGGAGCGGTGTTGAGACATTTGTTGATTCAGGTACGGAGTAAGGCGTACAATCTCTTTCGGGAGTAAGGTCTGCCGATTCTACCTCGTTGTAATAAGTCCAACTTTTAATTGTGGCATCGTATACAATACGATAATTTCTTCCTGCCTGTCCTTGTTTTGCAAGCGAGGATATATCTTCTATATCTTTTTGTGCAAGATTTATTGTTTTTTCTTTTTCCAACGTGACTAGTTCTTGACGGAGTGCTTCCTGCCAGTCAGGCACTAGATTGGTTGAAGTTGTTATATCTGGAACGCTTATCTCTTCAGATCCCTGCATTCGATAATTAATGAAAAGATCCGTAAGTGCGTTTGTGACGTTTGTATAGCGTAGCAATTCTTCTAGGTCTCTTTTGGTGTATGCATCGATACATTTTGATTCAGTTGTCGCTGTAAAACACGTTCCGGTACATGAACTTGAACAATTTGCAAGGGCCTGATTGATTTCAAGCGTGACGCCTGTTCTTTTATCAAACGGCGCGCTAATCGTTATAAGGTCTTTATCATATATACACTGGGACGAAGAACATTGGATTTGCCATTCATTAAAAATAGGTTGTACGCTCTTTCGAGGAACTCCAGTTGAAGAATAGGAAACAAGACTAAGATGTGGTTTCTTTATATCGCGCGTAATTGTTGGTAACTGTAGTCTAACTGATAATCCGGACGGGAGTTCAGTTTCTCCAACTATTGCAATGACTCCAGGATTATATTCAGACCTAGAAAGATATTGATTACCGACGCGTTTATCGTAGTTGATAAGAGTGTTGATATTGTACTCCGGTATAACAACCTCTACGGCAAAATCCTCTGACGATGTTAAACAACTCTGCGTGCTTGAGCTCGCAATCAAATAGAACAAGGCAAGGGTTGTAAAGCTCATGCAAACACACGAACGCAGAGATATATAAGTTTTGTTGGGTTGAAATGGATAGAATATTATGCTGCAACAAGTTGCTTCTCATACTTTCCCATGGAGGTTGGAACATAACCTTGATATTCCCAAAATCCTGGTCTTAAATTAATCTGAACTATCGAACGAACACAGCCCGCTATTTTTCCGATATCTTCCATAAGGTAGACTAAGCTTCTCCCTATTTTTCTTCTCCTTAATGAAGGAGCTACTTCAACATCGATATTTTCAATTGCTCTTGTTCGAGTATCAATTGTAAAATAAATATGTGTGTCTCCCTCTGGTCCAGACAAATCAATGTCTATATCTTCTTGACCAGTGGTATAGGAATGGGTATTCACTTTTGCAGATAGACAGGGAGAGAGATCTGTTTTCGCAATCAACGATTCGATTATCGACTTATCCATCCGATAAAAAATTAGACTCCTTTTTTAAATATATCCCCCCACGCAGAATCGAACTGCGGTAACGCGGGTTCTGCTTTGCTCTAGCGAACAAAGTCTGTTGACGCTTCATCCTTTATCTTGTATCAAGACAGTCTGCGTTAGACGGTGTGTCTACAGCCGCGCGCTCTACCATTGAGCTATAGGGGGCTTTGAAAATGAACAAAGAGGGCTTTTTAAGGTTTTCATTAGAGTCTTTTCTGTTTGCTTGAACGTACAACGCCTGGATGCTGTCGTGCGTGGCATGAAACGCAAATCAAGTCTGTATCTTGAAGGGTTTTATAGTATTCGTTAAGGCCATTCATGAACTGCACAAAGGATAATTTGGCTTCTTCTATAGTAATGCGCTTATGGAGAACGTCTAGAACGAGAGAAGCCTTCTTATGCTTGATTGTTTGGGACTTACTAGACGGCATCTCTCGATGATGTAGAACTGCTGAATTCTTATTAGTAAACGCACGAGAGCAGTACAAACACCCAGGTTGTTGTTCTAACCTTCGTGCTCGCTCTTCTTTCCATCTTTCTCTGAACTCTTTGTCCTTTATTGAAGGTTTGTAGAACTCGACGTTTTCAAAGATCGTTTTTAGATTTTCATCAACGAAAGAGACACGACGTTTTGCCATGCGATAAAGCGAAGAAGGAAATAGATAAAGATTTTGTTACTTGAACGGGTAACAAAACGTTAGGTTTAAAAAGCGATGCTTGGTGAAGAATAGATGACAAATTACGAAGGAGACGTTCCAGAAGGATTCTCACCCAGCACACTCTATGCCTCTAGCGGGATGCCCCTCCCAAAATCTGTAACCTTAGAACCGCTAGAAGCAATATTTAGCTGTCGTACTAATTTGCGCGAACATGATACACGTAGAGATTATCTTAGTTATGCAGTTAAGGAAATTTTGGAAGGTCGACCAAATGACGAGTCTTCAGTTCCATCTAAAATTATAGAAATCACCAAAGGAATTATGAGATTAGACGAAGATCAGCGAAAAACACTTCTGCAAGGCGTGCCTCCAACTGTAGCTGCAACCTATATGGTGTATCAACAAGCATCTGAACGAAATGCTTTGGCAGCAAGAACAAAACACGATGATAGCGACCCATGCAAGGCCATACCAGATATTGAAACGTGTATTAATGTAATCGCGGAAAGTCTTGCACCTGGAGCAGCAATGCCTATTGTTGAAGGGCTAAGGGCTTTTCAAGAAAGATATCATCGTGCAAGTAGAATAGAGGCTTTGGTAAATATGGCTGCACGACAGCTAGGAAATCCTCCTGCAGATGTTTCAAATGCCCAATTAACCTATACTCATTTTGATACAACTGTGCGAGAGAGAGCAAAAACACTAGACCAGAACTTTATCTTGCTGGCCCAAGCAGCGGCAACTATTGCGCAAAACTCAGAAGAATATAGAACAAAGTTTGTACCCATATTGACCAGACTCTATAACGGAGCTCATGGAGATCTTGCTGAGTTAAACAAACAAATAGGTTTAGCAGATGGTCTTCAAGATGAAGTTAAAAGATTAGATGGCGACCTTGATATGGCGATAGCCGCTTTAGAAGCAGAACGAGGAGAACCTACTGCAGCACTTACGCCAGCTCAGCTAGAGGCAGGATTAGAGGCCATAATGCTTCTGAAAGATGGAAAAGAACGAACCTTTTATTTAGATGCAAGCGAACAATCGCCCCCATTTAGAGCAGATAGAAAACCTGCAAGCGATGAAAACACAGGCTACGATTGGACACAAGACTCCGAGTAATTTTACTACTTTACTCGAACAACCATTAGGTTTAAAAGGCGTTCATTTCTGATAGGCATCCATGATGATTGTAGGATATAACGGTGAAGATGATGCTGATTTGTTTAGCGAAGCTGTTTTCAAAGCATATGCTCAAACGCAAGAATATTTGTTTGGAGTAGGCGTCCCAGGCGGATTTGAAGGCACTTTGATGGAAGAAATTAATGGCATCGATAGAGCGACACAGGTTTTTCAAAAACAAGGGAAACTAGTTCTTGCCTATAAAACGGATACGGCAAAGCGCAACTTAAGAAATAATGCTGCACTTCTGGAAGATGAATTTAATAGTCTACGATTACCCTTGCTAGCGGCACAACACTATTTTGAATATTTAGCAGAGGCTGTTTATAAACCAGACTCTGGATCTTCTAGAGTAGGCAACTATTTTGATTCGCGTCTTGTCCCAAATACAGGTAGAGCACTAATAAGCAATTTAGAGAGAAAGTTTGGAGCTTTTCGTAGCCAGATTAGGCAAAGTTTATTTGATAGTGTAGAAGAAATTTACAAAGCTGCAGACTATGGCGGATATCAACCAATTTTACGCGCTCGTGTTGCCTCTCTACAAAGCACTCGCGATGAAACGAATAAACTACTTGCGAAAATAGTCAGCGCTTTTCAACAAACAGATAAAAAATTAAGAGAGTTATAATTACTCTTCTCTAAGTGTGTCTGAGACGAATGACGTCTTATTAGACCACAAATTATGATGTTTGCCATCTTTTACGTAGGTTGCGTGTGCCAATGGTAACTCGAAGTTACCTACTACGCGGATCTTTGAATACACGACGTAGGAAAATACGCGACCCTCACCTGCATTTAATCTTGGGATTTTCCAGACTACACGGCGTGATGATTCGTCTATGGAATCAGGACGTATGCCGAACTTATCGTAGAGTTTCATCGCATGCGGCACGTGATCAGTTAGTGTGATGTTTTCTATGTTACTTCGCGATTTAACATGCAGCGTAACTTTAAGTGCAAATTCTCCGCCACGGGTTCTAACCATAGATACGCGCTTATCGAGTGAGAGGTTTGTTAATGTGTAAATACGTACGAGTATCACTAGAATAACAATAACAAGAATTATTGCGAAAGGTAGCGTGTAATTAGTTGTTGTTGTGACGATTAAGGATTGAGCCGGATCAAGTTGCTTTTCCCAGCTGTAATCTACATATAGTCCGCTCTTCGTGACATTTTCAGGGCGAGGATCAACGTTTGTCAATAGTCGTGTGAATATATTCTTTCTCTCTGTAATGAAGGCTTTAACTGGAACGTTTCCTTCATTGGTTTTCGTCGTTGTCGTTTGCTTGATTATAATCCCTTTAGTTTGTTGTGATACTGAAAGTCCGCCTTTTTCTAAATACTTGATTTCATACTCTTTTGATCCTGAGGCGTCTTTGTAAGAAGAATGAACTTTAACCGTATACGTTCCTGCAAGAAGACTCTTTGCTTGTGCAGAATCTATTGGTAAAGATACAACGACCTCTTCATACGGCTTGAGAGAAATTGTTTTTTGCGTTTCGAAGAATTTTGAAGAGAAGATAAGTTGCAGATCTTTAAACGTGGCATTTTCGGCATTGCGCACTTTAACTAAAGCCACTTCGTCTCCAGGCTGGAAATTCTGAGGCGTCACTATTAATACGTCTGGGAGATCAACTATCTTTGCGAGCAATTTATGTTTAGTTGCTTTGTTAGTAGGGCTGTAAAAATCATACTCGAATAAGAATAGTCCGCGTGTGTTTTTCTTTATAGATTTGCTGAAATAAGCATCGACGTCTACTAGTGTTGACGTTCCTGATTTAAGATTCACACCAGAATCTGGTTTGAACGTGACGCCCACGAAA
>CAZRZR010000010.1:10780-21761 GCA_964604715.1 Candidatus Woesearchaeota archaeon | reverse complement strand
GAACGATTGCGCGATTTACTTGCAGAAGTTGTATCCGATATGAAGTCGAACATGGTATTTTTAGCACCGTTGCTTGCAGGAATTGTTGTAGGCCTCTCTGCAATGATAACCTCTATTCTTAACAAACTAGAAAGCTTTAGCTCGGTAGGAGATACTCAAGAAATAGCCGGTTTTGGTTCAGTAAGCAATATCCTGAAGCTATTCGATATACGATCTATGATTCCGCCGTACTACTTACAAGCAGCAATCGGAATATATATTGTAGAAATAATATTCATCCTTACTGCAGCCCTTGTTACTGTAGACGCGGGTAAAGACCCATTAAGAGAAAAATACGAGCTAGCCTCGAACATCAAGAAAGGATTGTTCCTTTATCTCGCAACTGCGCTCATTTCAATAGTGGCGCTCTCTGTACTCTCAGCAGTCGCATTAAACGGTATCGGCGGTTAAAATTATATTAAATTATTTAACTACCAGTTTTCTCACTAAGCCATTTCTTCCAAGCAATCAATACTTTATCAGAAATCGGCAACCCATACTCCTTAGTTACCTTATCACTAATGAGATGAAACATATTATTTGACGCTACATTAAATGGAGCCTCAAGGACCCATGAAGCGTTCAATTTACGTGCATGACTCACAAGCTCTTGTTTTATAGTGCCACGTAATAAAATATTATCGTAGATTGCATCCCAATTGCCTGCCCATCCTTTAACACCTGAAGCAACAGACTTGATAATTTCAGATTCTCCATTCATTAGTTCATCAGTAGGTTCTAATTCGTCTTTTTCTACGTTATAACGCAATAAATCAACGAAACCTTTTTCTTCTTGAGGGTCTTTAGTCCAATGCTTTCGAACCTCTGCAAGTTGTACAATACGTTTCTTAGAATGTAATCCGTCAGCAGTCTTGATAGGATTAGCAACAACAACTAAGTCAGTTGCTTTAAAGCTCGTCACAGGCACTCCCAAATCGTTGACCAATCGATCAAACACCCCGAATGGAGAAGCACCGTGTATAGTTCCTGCAACAACATTTGCAAGAGCTCCAACTCGCATCGCCTCGTACAAGGCCTTAGCCTCCGCACTTCTGACTTCTCCAACAATAAGCGCAGAATCTCCCAAACGCAAACTAGCACGAATACCTTCTGAAGCTTCAATCTCAGTAGTCGACTCAACAAGTGCGCTGCGAACTTTCATACGTTGAATATTATATCCTAGTTTACGTAATGAATCGACAGGCAGTTCCAACGTATCTTCTATAACAAGAACACGATATTTAGGCATAATCTCCAATAGTAGACTTCCTAACAAAGAAGTTTTACCCGAACTTCGCGTACCAGCAATCAATAATGTCCGCGAACCATCGATAAGAAAGCTCAACAGTCCAGCAGTAAATGAATTCATCATTTTATTCTCAACAAACAAGGGCAACGTCCAAGGCTCATCCCTAGGTCTTCGAATAGCATATGCAATTCCTTGAGGCGATAGAGGTCGTTGAATCGCAGCAACTCTCGCCCGTACTTTTCCATAAAACAAGTCTGTATCCAAAATAGGATTAGCCTCATCTAAAGGTCTACCAGACTGTAAACGCAATTTAGCCGCCCACGATTCAGCATCTTCATAACTCGGAATAACATTGGTAACGCATTCTCCATACACTGCGTGTCTGATATAGACAGGGTTCTGCCCAATAGGCGCATTGAGAAAAATATCTTGAAGCTTATCATCAAACAGCAAAACTTCAATAAGTCCAAACCCTATAGTTTGTCTAACAAGAATTTTAGCAAGATTGTTTAATTCCTTATAACTCAATTGAATCTTCTTACTTTGCGAAAGCTCGTTAATTAAGTCCCGAGCTATTGTGAAAAAAACAGAGCGCGTTCGTTCAGCATCAATAAATTCATCTGCTTTAGGTTGATGCTCAATCAATACGCCGCGTCCAAGATTAAGCAGCATGTGATGCTCCTCGCTCAACCCATATTCTAAAGGCATTATATGATAAAAGTAGCTAGTCTCTCCTTCTCTTTTCAAAATAGTTACCGTGATTGCTTCTTCAGTACCAATAGTATACTGATCGATCAATTCAGACTTTTCAGGTAGTTGCGCAACCAGCCTTGTAAAAGTAAAATTGGGCATGGTGTCGGGTCTAAAGAATAAAGAATAAGGTGCTCTATCGCCAAAAACATAAGTGTCAATAACATCTATAACTTGTGAAAAAAGCTTTGTCTTCTCCAGTAACGCCTGCATTCGCTCTAGAAATCTAAAATAGTATAGTGCGGACTGATTTTTATCAAAATCAACTCGTGACTTTACTGCCCTGATCAACCTCTTTAACTCTAAGTAACATCCGAAAGGATCTTGCCTCAACAAAGAAAGAAGATAATTTAATTGATCATGAACCTCGCTTACATTTCCAAAAAGTGCAAGCTTTTCTGGAGAGAGGACTCGCTCCTGCTGCATCCAGTATTGATACAATCGTGCAATTTCCGCCAGTAAAGAAACCTGTTCAAATGGATAGTTATAATTATGTTGTTGAACAAAAACAACTCTCGAAACAGTTGGATTTTCAAGAAGCGCATCCATAGTGCGAGCCATAACTTCAGCGGAATCAGCGACAGAAGGCACGTAAGGAGCCCCCAAATAATTAACATATAAAATAGACTCTCCCTCTTTACGCTCTATTTCTGAACTATAAAGAGGACCTCCTTGTTTAAACATCATAACTTAGTGCGCCAAATTACGATTAAATAGATTTCTATGCAATCCAAACTATTTTAAACTACCTCGTGTTTTAATACCAATGGCCGAAGAATATGCAGCAGCGTTAGTCCCGGACGTCACAATGAAAGTGCGAGATCTTGAAGAAAAACAACGATTGTTGCGTGAACGTATTTTACTTATAGGACAGAACCTTGTAGAAGAGCGTGAGGAGTTATTCGATACATTGCAAGAAATGAAGAGAACCATACTGCAATTAAAAGAAGACAATCTTAAAATGAAAGAATTTGTTCAAAGACTTTCAGAACATGCAGACCAGTTAGCAAGAAAGGAAGAAGTATTTATCATTCAAAGACAGCTGGATATGCTCCACCCCAATAATACAAAATGACTGCACTAGAAGAAGTAAGGAAATTACAACAACAAGGAATGAACGAAGAACAAATAATACGTACAATGCGTGATCAAGGCACATCCTATAAAGACATAGCAGACTCGCTTGCTCAAACTAGAATAAAAGCAGCAGTTGAACAACCAGATGCGGAGCCAGGATTATATGGCGAAAGTAGTGTTCCCAATCCCTCATCTGCAGAAGGAATGCAAGCATCTCTGATGGGTCCATCCCAAGAATTTCAGGATGGCCAAGCCCAAGAATTAAGCCCTCCCTCGCCTAACCAACCCTATGCTCCACAAGTTCAAGAGTATCCACAGCAATATGATAATAGTTACGCACAACAGCAATATCCTCAGCCTTATCAACAAGGCACAAGTTCAGATGTCATAACTGAAATTGCAGAGCAAGTCGTAGCAGAAAAACTAGGAGAAATCCGCAAACATTTAGAAAAAGTAATCGATTTAAAAACTACGTTTGAAACCAAAGTTGAATCAATAGACGATCGTTTAAAGAGAATAGAAAAGACAATAGATCTTCTCCAATCATCAGTACTAAGAAAAGTAGGCGATTACGTGACTAACATTCAAGATATCAAGTCTGAGCTGGTTGAAACTCAAAAGACATTTGCAAAATTATCTTCTCAAAGAAGCCAACACCCACACACACAGCATCACCCAGAACACCATAAATCCCATTCAAATACTCATCAAGGGCACCATAAAAAGTAGTTATGCAGAAGCCCGATAGATAAGACAATCAGAATGAGCTAAAGATTCCCGTAAGTAATCCTCAGCAGTTGCATTAAAACTCTTTCCGAAGGCACTAACACGAGGTTCGTACCTTGCCATTAAATCTGCTGCAGTAGCATTCTGACGATCCGTTTGATAATCAAGAACAATTCTCGCAGCCATCTCTCTCCAAAATAGAAAAGAATCTAGTCCAGACAAGTCAGATAAATCATTAGAAACCATATTCTATCTAAGCATAGCAACTATAAATACCCTCTCAAACCAGCCAATTACTTAGCCTTGATCAAAACCCAGCTCACAATTGCAGTAATTGCGAGCAAGATTATCGCCCCGATTACAGGAGGAGAATAGACCCAATCTGTAATAGGACTACCAGCATATACCGTGCTTCCAGGCAGATATGGTGCAAGTGTATCGGAAAACACAACGATCCCAGATAAGATAAGAATAACTAAAGCGACAATAATCAAAAATGTTCGTAAACCACCGCCGATTTCAGCCTTACCCCCCATAATACCAATCAGTACAAGCAAAAAGAAAAGAGAAACAAGAAGCGCAGCAAACCATGGAGTTATAACAGTTATATAACGACTGACGCCTGCAGCAGAAACAAAAAGAGACGCGATGATAAATGAAACTAACAAACTTACCCATTTAGTCTCGCCCAAGATTTTAGATTTATCCAGAACAGCAAACACGATAATAAGCACTACAAAAAAAGCAAAGAGAGGTGCAAAATACGTTACAGCAGAAACATCAACAGGCATAGTTAATCATGTTCTTCTCGTACAGGTTCGAACTTAAGCCACTTACTGCGTCTTTCTGCCTTAAGAGCTTTATCCGGTTTAACAACAGCTCCTGCAAGGATAATTACAAGTATAACAACCCACAAGATAGTTGTCCAATTTTCTTGCCACCAATATGAACCAAACCAATCATATGAATTAAGCGTTATAACTGCAATAATTACTCCAATTCCTAAACCGCCCCACATCAAGACGTTTCCAAAGATATCAATATTCCCCTTGCTGACAAATAAGCCCATAAGTATTACAACGACTATCATTATCGCAAGCCCAATTGCAAAACTTGGGAATATTGTAGAGAAGAAACTCGTTACAGCAGGAACACGAATTGAAATTAAAGCGAGAGAGATAGCAATAATCAAGTTAATGCCTCGATTACCTCCCAATACTCGCGTAGAGCTTAAAATTCCAAAGACAACAGCAAAAATTAAGAGCGCAGGTAAAAAGAAATCAAAGACTCCAGCAGATTCCCACTGAAAATAAACATCTCGTAATGAAAGCGTCTGAACGAACAAGCCAACCAACCCGTGTATCATTGTAAGACTAAAACACTAAGTTCATTTAAATATGTTTCTAACAGATTACGGCTTAGAATCCTTTTTATCTTTGCCGCCCATAATTACAACAGCAACTGCAATAGCGACGATAGCAACAAAGACAATGTTAGTAAGCCAGATAGGCCCATTACCGCTCTGTGTAAACAAGTCAGATAGATAATCCCATCCGCCAGTTGCAACAAGCGTAGCGATAACAACTCCAACAGCAGCCAGAATACCTATAGTCATTTTCACACCGCCAGAAAGTTTGAACTCGTCTCCAGTTCTACCTGTGAAAGCCATTCCATAAAGAAGCATGAACACGAGTATAACGACAACAGCCACAGCAAGAAAAGGAATGACTGAAATTATAACACCAGTCGCGTATCCAAAGGAAATAACAATTAAACCAATAACAAAGGCCACTAAGGCATCAATTTGCCGTTTACCCTTCCCCAGAATCTCAGTTTTCTGTAAAACAGCGAACACTAACGTAAATACAAGTAGAAAAGGAAGAATTGCTTCAACAAACAAAGGATGAGAAAGCAAAGTATAAGCCATAGTCAAATTAAAAGCCGAATCTATTTAAAAGTTACTGTCCCATCTTGCTAAAATCAGAGCTTCCATTCATTGGTTGCTCAGCACCCACATCTAATGGCGCGCTATCGTCTCGTACAGGCAAAGACGTCTTATTAACTATGAAAACATCCCCAATAGCCTTAACAAATTGATGCGGAATAACAACTCCTCGAGCGCCACCAAGAACGTTCATAAATCCTCCGCTTACTCGAATCTTCCAACCATCAATCTTATTATCAACCAAATTTACCTCTTCAATCTGGCCAAAATAATCGCCATCCGAGGTATAGGCATGTTTGCCAACCATTTCATTCACCTTTTGTATACGAAGCATCCCAGAAAGTGCATAAAACCCTATTTATAGTTTGCGTTTTTAGAACATATATATCTCAGCTTAGAAATAATGACACATAAGGTTTTATATAATAAACGAAGTTCTCTAAATGATGAATTCAAGAGAGATTCTACACATCTTAATAACCATTCTAGTACTCGCAGTTGTAATCTCCTTCACATCAATTATTCTTGGCGAATGGGAAAAGATAGGTATTGCACTCCTCTTTGCAGCAATAATAATTGTAGTTAACGTGACTGCAAAGAAAGCCGCCGCGGCTGCGTTGGACTCTGATGTAGAGCACCGCATTTGGATGTGGTCAAGATACGGATTTAAACCTGGATGGAACATAGGAAAGCCAATTCCACTAGGAGTAATTCTTCCTTTGGTGATGACTGCATTTTCATTAGGCGTGTTAAAATGTATGACCTTTCTTACGTATGAGACTGCTGCTCTAAAAAGACGAGCGGCTCGAAGATTTGGATTTTACAGCTTCTCAGAAATGACTGATTGGCACAACGCACTTATAGGTGCTGCAGGAATAGCGAGCGTGCTAGCCGTATCCTTCATATTTTATTGGATCCCTGGATTCGAGGGCCTTCCTAGACTAGCCGCCTACTATGCTTTTTGGAATATGATTCCATTCTCAAAACTTGACGGCACACATATATTATTTGGTTCAAAAGTCTTGTATACTGCATTAGCTTCCCTGACTATAGTTTTTGCACTCGCAGCATTTGTAATCCGATGAGTAAAATACTAAAGGGAGGCACTTGGGCATTACTTATTCCTGCGGCGATATGGATTGCATATATCTTTCTAAAAGAAACGACAAGCACAATCTTAACAACTATATTTCTTATCGGCCTCTACCCTGCTTCTAAGATAATAATAACAAACTCCATATCTCAAACCTCCACCCCATTCATTTTAGTTGGTTCTATACTAATCAATTTAGCATGGTGGTTCGTTCTAGGGTCAATAGTAACCTCTATTTACGATGCAGTCAGAAAAAAACCATTAATCGAACTAGAACAAGTAACAAATTCTAACGCGCTAATAAAAAAATACTAAGTTAGTTAAAGCAGTTCTCTGTCTAAAATTAATGATGAAAACTGCTCCCAGAGGCTACCAAATAAAAATATTCGAAACAGCTCGTACAGGCAATACGCTAGTAGTATTACCTACAGGAATAGGTAAGACCTTAATAGCAATAATGATGTCTGTAGATCGCCTTAAGCTACATCCAGGAAGCAAAGTGCTTATGCTGGCTCCAACAAGACCCCTTGTAGAGCAACACCTTGCCTCTTTCAAAAAGGAACTTCCAGAATTATTTGCTGAGATGAATCTCTTTACAGGAACAATCTCTCCAAAAGACCGACAAAAAATGTGGGATCAATCAGATATAATCTTCTCCACGCCTCAATGTATAGCTAACGACGTACGTGCAGGGTTGTATACACTTCAAGAGGCTTCCCTTCTAGTAATAGACGAAGCTCATAGATGTTTAAAAAATTACGATTATACAGCCGTAGCAGCAGCTTATAAAAATCAAGCAAAAAATATTCGAATAATGGGCCTAACAGCGTCTCCGGGATCAGACTACGAGATAGTTAAGAAAATATGCCGATGCCTAGATATTCAAGAAGTCGAAATCCGCTCGCGTGAATCGGAAGACGTAAAACCCTATCTTCAAGAACTGGAATTCACAAAAATAGAAATACCCTTTCCACAAGAGTTCATCGAAATCAGAATTCTACTTAAAAGATTGTACGATTCAAAAGTAGAGCAACTTAAAGCAAGAAGTCTTTTATTTGGACCAGTAAATAAAATTACATTACTTAAGCTTCAAACAAGCCTTGCAAAACAAGCTTCAAGTGGTAACGGTAATGCAATGGCAGGACTTTCAATCTCAGCACAAGCAATAAAAATCTCTCACGCCCTAGAGTTGCTTGAGACACAAACACTTTCTGGGTTAAACAATTACCTTAGCGATTTAATTAAACAAGCAGAAGAGAAGAAAAGCAAAGGAGTTCAATTCCTTGTAAAGAGCCCAGAATTCAATGCTGCGCGAATCTCTTTATCTAACCTTTTAGCTAAGAAGCAAGAGCACCCTAAAGTCGAAAAAGTCTATCAAATAGTCTCCCAAGAGCTAGAAAAAGATCAAAAAGCCAAATTGCTGATATTCACACAGTTCAGAGAAACAGCCCAAACAATAATAAGAAAAATCAGTTCCCTCCCTAACGTTAACTCATCTGCATTTATAGGTCAAGCCAAAAAGGCCACAGGAGGAATGTCTCAAAAAGAACAAAAAGAAGTTATAGAGCAATTCAAGTCAGGAGAAATAAACGTGCTTTGCGCAACCTCTATTGGAGAAGAGGGTTTAGACATCCCTGAAGTAAATGCAGTCATATTTTATGAACCAATTCCAAGCGCAATAAGGAAGATTCAAAGAGCAGGACGTACTGCAAGACATGCACCAGGTAAGTTGATGATTCTAGTAACAAAAGACACAAGAGATGAAATTAACCACTACGCTTCCACGGCGCGAGAGAAAAAAATGTATAAAACAATTTCGTCTCTAAAAGACACTATGAAAAAGAGTACAAAAACCCTAAAGGAGTTCATGTGACATTCTTTAAGATATTTTCAGACAAGAAACAACAGCCAACTAGCACAATCACAGTAGACCATAGAGAGAAAAACTCTCTAGTATGTTCGGAACTAGTAAAATTAGGGTTTACAATCACCTTTGAACAACTACCTATAGCCGATTATATTGTCAAAGACATTGCTGTAGAAAGAAAGACTATAAACGATCTAAAATCTTCCATTATAAACAAACGCATAATAAGTCAATTGCGCGAACTACAACAGTACAAAAAAAAGTTTCTCATAATTGAAGGAATAAACGACTCAATCTATGAAGGAATAATCCACGAGAATGCATTGCGAGGATTTCTAATCTCCGTTGGAAAAGATTACAACGTGCCTATTCTATACACACTTAATGAAAAAGATACGGCTCGTTATCTTCTTTTAATGTATAATAAAAAAGAGAAATCGGAAACATCTGTGAGGGCTGCAAAAATTATGTTAACTTCCAAAGAAAGAATTCAATATATCCTAGAGGGATTTCCAGGCATAGGGCCAGCAACTGCAAAAAAGCTGCTCAATAAATTCAAGTCTCTCCAAAAAATAATGAATGCAACATCTCTAGAACTAACAGAGACCATAGGGAAAAAGGCTCAGCCCTTTAACGAATTGATGAGATATGAATATCATAATAACTCTTAATCAATTACATCGATAGTATATGCAGAAATTTGATTAGTGCCTTCAAAAGATTGTACTATGCCCGTTACACGTACATGTTTATTCTGAAAAGACCCCTTACAATGACAAGTAACACGTACTGGGCCCAAAGATAAAATGTGCAAGCCCCCAGCAAAGCTCTCGCGAGTTACAACCCCTTCATATAATATGGTTGCGCCCGCTACAACCGATTCAAGAGACGAAACAGCACGCGGAGGCATAGCGCCCAGAGCGAATAATAAAAAAATACCTAAGACAGACAATGTTAGGGCAACTCGTTTCATAAAAAGTTAACGAGAAAGGTTTAAATTAAGCTTTCGCTCGAACTATTTATGGATCTACAAAACAAGATAGATTTAATAAAAAGAAACACGGAAGAAATAGTTACCGAGTCAGAACTTCATAATGTTCTAACAAAGAAGAAAAAGCCTATAGCTTACTGCGGATACGAACCAAATGGTCCGTTACACCTGGGCCATTTAGTAACCATAACCAAACTCCAGGACTTAGAGAAAGCAGGATGCAAAATAAAAATTCTTTTAGCAGATCTTCACGCCCTTCTCAACCGTAAAGGCGAAGAAGAAGCGATAAAAAAAGAAGTAGAAAGCTGGAAAAAAACTATTAAAGCCCTTGGAATAAAAGCAGAGATAGTAATAGGAAGCGACTTCCAATTTAAAAAAGAATACCAAATGGAGGTTATGCGATTGGCTCAGCATGCAACAATAAACAGAGGGATAAGAAGTATGCAAGAAATCGCTCGCGACATGGAAAATGCAACGATCTCCCAATTATGGTATCCTCTGATGCAAGTGGTCGATATCAAGCTCCTTGAGGTAGACATTGCCGTAGGCGGTTTAGAACAGAGAAAAGTGCATATGATTGGAAAAGATGAATCAACCATTCTAAAACATCAATTTACAGCAATTCATACTCCTCTAATAACCTCTTTGAAGGGTCCAGGAAAGAAGATGTCTAAATCTATACCTGGATCGGCTATTGCATTAAACGATACACACGAAGAAATTAAAAAATCAATATCTGAAGCGTATTGCCCGCAACAAGAAATTAAAGACAATCCAGTTTTACAAATAGCAAAGTTAATCATTTTTCCGCGAGTCGAAAGCATGCACATCAAGAGACCTCAAAAGTTTGGAGGAGACCTAACTCTAAGTTCATATAAAGAGCTAGAAGAGCAATACAAAACCTCCTTACATCCAAGTGATTTAAAGAATGCTGTAATAGACCAGCTGGAAAAGATAATTGCCCCTATAAGAAATAAACTTTAACGAGTGAAGAACTCTACTACGTCTTGGTCCTTAAGTTCGTGATTTAATCCCACCTTTTGATGTGCAAATTTTGCACTAGGACCAGTTACGCGCGTTTCCCTTACACGCAAAGAAAATCCTTTAAGAATAGATTCGGCAACATCGCGCACAACACTTCTAGGAGGAAGAAGTATGGGGATTCTGCTAGATTCCTTTCCATGTTCTTTAGTATACACCCTAATAGCATTCATATTTTCAAATATTCTTTTCTTTAAGTCATT
>CAZRZR010000010.1:0-10770 GCA_964604715.1 Candidatus Woesearchaeota archaeon | reverse complement strand
GAAGAAGAGACAAAAATAGCATTTAGTCTTTTAGACTTAGACCTCTCCTCAAGCTTCCTCAGCTCATTCTGTTCAAAAATATCCGTTTTTGTAAGAACAAGAATGCGCTTTCCATGAGCTCGGGTTAAAATACTTTCAACTTGATCCCTATCGTCCAATTTCTCTACAACAATCACAATACAATCGGCTGTATTCACCAGACCAATATCAAAGAAACTGCTGCCTATACTAGGAGTATCAACAATTTGAGCCTTAGCACCTTCATAATCCATAGTTCCAATTTCTGGCTGGCGAGTAACAAAGGGGTTGGATGAAATAAGAGGTTTAGCGTTAGTAAGAGCTGCAAGCAGAGAAGACTTTCCAGAATTAGGAAGCCCCACAAGAACAACTTGATAGCCTTCCTTTTTTAATCCTGGTTTTCCTCTGCCAGTTTTCTTTGCCTTGTCAGACTTTTCACGAAACTTCTTTAATCTAGTTTTAAGTTCTGCAAGCAAATTTTCAGAGCTTTTATGCTTGGGTGCTGCCCGAATCAATTCTTCAAGAGCAAGTATCTTTTCATCAAGAGTTTGCGCTGCAAGATATGCTTTCTCAGCATTAAAATATTCATATCCTGCATTAATAGGCATAGATAACTAAAAATAAAGCTCTTTAAAAACCTGTTCAAGAATACGAGCAGTTAGATCGGAAGATCTTCATTAATTTGTTTGATTTGAACCGTATAAAGATAAAGATTATGGACAACATTAGCAACAACTTCTATTGCCTCATCCTCCTTGATATTATTAGTCATAACGCAATAAAACATCCTAGACCCTTCAACGTATAGAATTCCGCAACTGTGAAAGAATTCTTCGTCTCCTTTATAATACGTGCCAAATTTTTGAGCGATAGTCACATTTGAAGGTAAATCTGCAAGAGCAGTAATATCAAAAGAAGTGCGAGTAAGCAGGCGAAGAATGTACTCCGAATCTTCGGGAGTAAGAACAGTAGAAAGGTAAAGGCTAGAGAACAAATTATAAGTCGAATGAGGGCTAATCAGATAACTTGCATCATCTTTAACAAAGGGAGTGGAACTATAATAATCTAGATAGTTAGACAAAACTTCTAAGTCATTAGAATTAATAAACTGGCTAAGCGCACGTGTCGCAGTATTATCCGACTCATTCAGCATTCTTTCAAAAAGTACCCTTAATGGAAGTACATTTTCAGTAGTATTGTAAGGATGAATGAAGGGATAGCTGTAATATGACTCATTGAGAGCTACCTCCTGTGAAAGATTCAGTTTACCTTGTTCTACTTTCTTCAAGATTATTATAGAAATAGGAAGCTTATTGAGGCTAGCAGGTTCGTACAGGTTCTCTTGATTTATGCCTAAAGAAGCACCGTTACGAAGATTAACAACATAAAGAGAAAAGTTAACATTTTTCTCTTTGGAATAAGTTCGCACCCAACTATCAAAGGGATCAAAATTTAAAATTAAGTGACTTTGCGGTTTCAACAAACCAGAATATACCCTAGGAGATAAAAGACCGTCATTATATGACTGTGGACCAAGAGTTGTCTTAACAGTAGATTGAGAATACAAATGAACGAGTAAAAAAACAAGCAAAACAATAGCGAGACCTTCAAAAATAGCAAGCGCTCTTAGCGAAAACTTCATCATAATGTGGAATAAAAGAGATTTATATACTTAGGCGCATTAATCAAAAGATCGGTCAATGATCGAGATCCTATTGGCTTTAGGGGCAGGATTAATCCTAGGCACATTTACAGGCCTAGTTCCTGGAATACATATTAACCTTGTAGCCGCATTTGTCGCATCATCGTTATACTTCCTGTCTTCATTCCCTCCTCTTGCGATCGTAGTCTTCATAATTTCTTTAGCGATTACACATACTTTCCTTGATTTTATTCCATCCATATATCTTGGCGCCCCACAAGAAGACACTTTTCTTTCAATACTCCCAGGTCACGAACTCTTGATGGAGGGCAAGGGTCACGAAGCAGTTGTTTTAGCACTCTATGGGTGTGTTGGAGCCCTAATTATAGGATTACTCGCCTTCCCATTCTATGCATATATTGTTCCACTACTTAATACTAAAATAGTGCCTTACATGGCATTTATACTTCTTGCGATATCTCTTTACACAATTATAAGAGAAAGAAACAGCTACGCCGCAGCAACAGTCTTTATTCTTGCCGGATTTTTAGGTAAAGCTACTTTTTCACTTCCAATAAAAGAGCCGCTACTTCCGCTCCTCACAGGCCTATTTGGAGCATCTGCATTAATTATTTCACTACGAGAAAAAACAATCGTAAGGCCTCAAATTATAACTAGATTAAAAGAAATAACTCCTTCAAAAAAAGACACAAGAAACGCACTAATAGGGGCCGCGCTTGTTGCACCGCCTTGTTCATTTCTTCCAGCAATAGGCTCAGGATATGCTTCATTCATTAGTTCAGAAATAATGACCCAATCAAGAAAAGGATTCCTTATGTTAAATGGAGCAATAAACGTAGTAGTAATGGTGGCAAGCTTCATTCTCGTGTACACACTTGGAAAAGCCCGGACAGGATCAGCAGCAGCCCTAAAAAAGATCATAGAAACTCCCCATACTTCAGAGATAGCTATCGGAATGGTTGCAATGATTGTTGCAGGATTAAGTGCATTTATTAGAGGAGTAATAGTTTCAAAATGGTGTGCTTCAAATATTTCTAAGGTCAACTATCAAAAACTTTCGCTAGTAGTATTAATTTTTGTTACAGCCGTAGTAATATTTTTTTCTAGATGGGAAGGGTTTATGGTGCTAGTTACAGCTACTTCATTAGGAATTTTTGCAATAAAAAGTAACGTTAAAAGAATACACCTAATGGGTGCTCTTCTGGTCCCCACAATGATTTATTACCTATTATAATCTAGGAGCTTTAATCATCTTTGGAACAGTCGGAACAGGATCTTTTTGATTATGGTAACTTCCACGCGCGTCCTCTCCTGTTCTCAAAGGTCGGCTCATTTTATCACAACGCATGTAACATGCAAGCTCCCCACTAGAAACGACACGAGGCGTAGGAAATAAACATTCGAGAGTTATAGTTCCGCTAAATCCAGGATTAATGCCTCCAGCAAGATGTACCTGATGACCTCTACCTAAAGCAGGCAAATCACGAGTAAGACTGCCATAAACATTTCCAAGCCATACTGATTCCTGAGTAGCTAATAGAGCAAGTCGATTTGGTTCTATTGCAAGTTCTCCATTTCCTTTAACAAGTTCAAAAAAATCTTCGAATTCGTAAGAATCACGAGGTGCACCAAGCATTATTGCTTCAGCATTCCTTCTTGCAAGAAACATTAGAGAAGTAGCATAACTCATCTTAAGACCTTCTTCTAAAAGACGAGAAGAATGTTTTAAATCTAAAGGGCTCCCATTTTTATACAAACGAACATTTTCTGCGTCGGCAACAATTTCGTCATGGTTCATAAAAGGACTTCCTCTTTTTCTAAATGCTCCTTGAAAAACGCTATCCTCTCCTTGCTTAACACCTATTGGAAACCCAGTCAAACACAGACTCGCAATCACTGGCCCCTTTCTACCAAGTTCGAGATAGTCACGAGACTGATCTGTAGAACTAATTCCAATTCTCGCCGCGGTGCTTCTAGAATCAACTATTAAAGCTAAGTCTCCAGGAAGTTGAACACGTTCGACTGAAGTTGCTACGTATAATGGCCCCATCCGTTCGGAACTATAAGGTTCTAAAAGAAAAACTCCCTTTCCATCTGTACGAATAGGTTCTAACTCTCCAGATTTAACTAGGCTAACAAGATGATCTGGACCATTAATTACACGATCAGTTTTAGATTTAAAAACATCTCCAACTCGAAAATCGACCCCTACCGTATTAAGCTTTTCAGGATCATAATCGCTCAACAGAGGAGTAAAGGGCCTAGAAGGCCTCAATCTAGAACGACTGCTAACAAGAGCCCCAAGAAGATCACTTTCATCCATGCGGGAAGCAACAACCCCATGAGATACTAAAGCATCATTTTCAAGTTCAGAAAAAAGGGAGCTCCTTTCAAGAATCTCTTCTGCTAATAAGACCATAAAAATGCACGCTCAAACAAGGTTATAAAGATTATTATGCAAACCACTTCGCAAGGGCCTCTTGCTTTTCTTTTTCCTTACCAAAGATACCTTCAATGTCTTTCTCAGTTATTTCCAAAGATTCAAGTAGATATGCGCTTACATCATAGGTACGGGCTAAATTAAGTGCGGATTCCAAATATTTTACAATACTCCCTTCTGAAATAGTAAAGATTAGTTTTCCCCCACATTTAGTGCACTTTCCAACCAAAGGAGGACGTCTAAACTTTTCATTACAACCAACGCACCTAAAGACTTGCATAGAAAACTTTCTTAAGTTTCCACGAATATCTCGTATAAAATGTCGCTCAATAACTAAACGAGCCACATCTTTCACGTCAACCGCGCGAGTTTTATTACATAAAGTCATCATAGAATTAACTTTCTCCTGCATACTCGGCAAAAGCTTATACGAAGAATTAACAACGCACGCATTGAAATCGACAGTGTCGTGTGTAAAACATGTATTAGTAAATGGGTCCTTCCCAGCTTTAAGACGTGCACGCACAGTATCAATACTTTTTACTTCTGATGAGTGTTTTCCTTGTTCAGCCATCTCGTACAACTCAAGAGGATAGGGCCCCAATTCAAAACTTAAAATCTGATCATCAACTTCTCCAGCACTTATTTTAGTATTAAGTACGAGCGGCGCATCTTGTGTTCCTCCGCGATGAGCAGGTAAGAATTTTCTAGAGAAATTCAAAAGCATGTCCATAAGAAGAATCACTGCTGCCTCGTCTCCATCACAGTCACGCCTCATAGCTGCATGCATAAATGGTGAAGCGAGAAGAGACTGTGTTTTTGAGAATCCAATGAGTCTTCCTACGGTTGCTGTACAAATATGGGGGGCAATACAAACAAAAAGCTGCCCAATTAAATCCGCGCGAGTTTTAACATGATACATTCTAGGCAAGCCATAAAGCTGCGCAAGTTCATCGTCAATAAATTGAGCAACTTTAATAAAAACATCATCTGCTCGCTCGTCCGGAGATTCTGGACAAGAAGGAAGCACAATATCGTGAGGTAAAATTTCTAAAATCTGATCAATACGTTCCAAAGGTACGCCGTAAACGTCTTTAGTATATCCAAGCTCAAGTAATTTAGCAACACTTGTGCCAATCTCAGCAGGTTTGAAGTGATTCAAAGGCATTTCAGTCATATCATAACGAATAGTCCCATCTTTGTTTACATGAACACCATACTTCGCTCGCAAAAGCCCTTTTCCAAGATGTTCACAGCTATGATCTTTATTGGAAGTTCCTCGCACGCCCTTTACTGCAGCAGGCAATTCCTCCAACCGTATCTCTAATAATTGTTTCGCCTTATCATAATAATGGCCTATTGGAATTTCTCTTTGAGCATATTCTAAGCCTGCACCATGTTCTACGCAAGATGCATCCATAACCCTGTCGCATTTCCGACAATAGTAAGATTTTTTACACGTGCCTCCGCAAAATTCACAAATTCTATAAATCGTCTCTTTATGACAATCAGCACAGCGATAAAGAGGAAAATCTGAAACAACGAATCCTGCCTCAACCGCAGCTTGAATACTCCTCAATCTTCCTCCCTCTTTCCCTACTGGAAAAAGCACATGAGGGCTTCCATCGAGTTTTCTTAACTTTGCCTTTTCAGGTCTGCCCATGCGTGCACCGATAAAAGTTCCAGCCTTATCTTTAATAACTACTTTAGAAAGAGAATTAATAATCGCGAGCGGAGCAAGCGTTACATACTGACCAACGGAAATGACAAGATTTTCCAATTCTTGTTCTATCGAGCCCAAGTTAGCAACACCTAAATTAAATAAAAGGGCCTTGGCATCCGGATCAGAGATAACAACAAAATCGGGAGTAACGCTATGTTGACATCCAATAATTTCAAGCGCTCGTTTAGCACGTACAAAACGTTCTCTATCTAATTTAGTATAAGGAAGACTAAAGCCTCTCTCAATAAGGGCACCATGCGCGACCCAATCAATGAGTGCAACTAAATCATCTGAACTGATTTGAGACCAATAATAAATGTAACGTGGATGTAACGGAATAGAATGTTCTAGAGAAAATCTAACTGCCTCATCAAAACTTACAGCTCGAGAATTAACGCTCACCCCTGCCTTTTTCAATTCTAATTCCCACCATTCTTCAACATATCCTGGCTTAAGAAGTTCGTAATTTCTATTTGCAACATCTCCATAAGGTACAAGTAAATCTCCTAAGTAAATAATTTCAATCACATTAGAATAAATCTTCTTGGCTTCATCATAACTTTCAACTCTTTTAACGGTCCCATCGGCCAGTTTGACAATAGGCCCATCAATAGAATCACACGAAGAAACAGCACACCCCTTAGTAGGTTTTTCTATTTTCAACTGTGTACCAAATGATATGAAGTCGTCGCTAATTCCCATTGTCGCAGGATGCACAGAAGTAGCAGAAAATCCGTTAGTTCTTCCAAGCCCGTATCTAAAACGGAAGCTTCCTGAAGCAGAAGGATGACCGAAGACAGGCCTGCCAGCAACAAGGTCCTTTATGTAAGTAGGAGAAGTGTCTGTACTACCTTTTTCTCGTTTCTTGTGTAAAATAATATAATCGCTAAGAAAATTCCAACCAGTTGCAACAAAGCCCCTCTCCTGTGCTTTCTTTAACAATCCAAATCCCTTTTGAGCTTTTTGAGCCAACCCTTCTGAGAAAATAAGGCACATTCCTCCTCTAATTTGATTAGTTTCTATTCTAGGCAAGTCCTTATAATTAGAAACCTCTCTATCTTCTGTTGGCTCTCCAGTTATCTGAATTGGCAAATTCTTAGCAAGAAAAGCTATTTCTTCCTCTGTAGGAAGATACTGTAAGTTGTTTACACGTTCATGATAATCATAGTTTTCAGTTACATATCTTTTCACTTCATCTTCGCTTGGATCAAACTTTGCAAATCCAAAAATTTCCCGTAAATAATCAATAATCATTAAAACAACACACGATGCAGTAGTTCCAGCGCTTCTGATAGGTCCAGAAAAGTATGCCATTAAGTAATCTTCACCTTGTCTTGTCTTGCCAACTTTTACTCCTGTAAATCCTTCAAGAGGGGAAGAAACAACCCCAATAGTAGTATAAGCAAAACCTACTCTAATACCTGCGTCTATCGCCTGAAGAAGATTTTCAAATTTACAAAACTTTTCTCTAGCAATCTCTTCCGCGATTTTAAGAGAAACAGACATTTCAAGAGCGCCATATTCCTTTTCAAGTTCAATAATACGTTGCACAATAAGCGGATCATTAAGCTGTGGATAAATCACTGAAATGAGTCCGACAGACTTCTCCGCAAGAGAAGTGGCAATAGGCGTTTCAACTGTTGAAACAGGATCAAGACCCTTGGCTCTTGCCTGTTGAGCAACGGCATAATTCTCATTTACCCTATCTTCTATAAATTTAAAATGCTCTTGAATACTCATGAAGTGAAATCCACTATTTTTAATTCGCGAGACTTTAGATTAAAGACAGGTATTTTACAAGGGTCCGGAATGTTGCCCACTTTTTCTTCGAACTCTGTCTGTGCCTGCCAGCAACTTCCTGTAATTATAATTGTCCCGTTATAATTTTCAATGTCTAAACGGTGTACTTCTCCCGTACAAAGAATATCTGGTACTTCTGTAATAACCAAAGGATCTTTCTGAGCATTAGGAACATACACAACACTCGGACTAACACCGTGGCTCGGTGCAAGATGTCTTCTTTTTAACATATGTTTTGCAGCCTTAGCTGGACACTTATGAGCCTTCAAAAGACGAAGTTCTTCAATTTCGTTAATAAACGCGTGTATGCTCGCTCCGTGATACATCTGAACCCTAAACTCCTTATCTTTTTCAAAAAGCTTGACCAAAGTCGGATTGGGAACCAATACAAGATTAGGCAAATTGTAAAGAGGAGCCCCATAAAAATTATCAATAACTGGTTGCGGTTCAGCTACTCGTACCGAGTCGTGCTGTCCAGGACACATAAACATAGTTATATACTGGGGAACCTGTTGTAAATAGCTAGCCAACAGTGCATACTGATCTTTAAGACTCTTAAGAGTTAACAATCGTTCCTGACCAGGAAAAATACCAACACCGTCTACATTATCTCCAACGATAAAAAGATATCGAATCTTCTGTGCTAGTTCGTCTCCTGAATTTAGCCAATCGAGAAACCTCTGAAATTCTTTTCCCAAGTGTCTGACGCTTCCCGCATGAATATCTGAAGTGAACGCAATACACACATCTTCATCAAAACGTACACGCTCCCTAAATGAGTCCGGATATACAATATCATGTACGAATACCAAGTCTTGACTTCCAGACGCTTTAACAGCGACTACATCATCAAGCTGTAGCTCTGCTGCTTTGGAAAAGCATTCGCTTTCAGCTCGTACCAATGCACTAACCCTTCCAGTAAGGTCTTCAAATACAATGGACAGATTCTTGTTCTTAGTTATTTTCTTTTCAGTTACAATGCCAATAATAGAAAACCTTTGCCTATCTCGTGGAAGTTTATTGATTGAAACCATATTTTGTATATCCGGTCTTTGCATCAATATTCTTTGCAATTGTTGATATCTAGATCTAAAATGTCCAACAAAATCTACAACTTCAATTTTCTTAGTGTTCTTCGTACTTGGATAAAATACTTGATAATGCGAATCCTTAGATTCCTCTGTTTTGTGAGGGACAATTTTTTGCACTTCAATAGTAAGACCTATTGTAACAAGTGTTGTCTCAACCCTATTCTTTATGTCTTGAGGAAGTGCGTTAATATCCGTTAAAACGAACTGCGCTTTGTTAACAAGACTTGATACAGTAATCATTTTCTGTCCACACGCTCGTTCAAGTGTATCTAAAAGACTTTTAGCAATATTAACATCATTAAACTGGCCCACAAGCTCAAAAAGTTCCTTCTGAAGCAAAACTCCCCGTTCGTTTATAAGTTGTATAATATCTTGATTCATAATTCGAGAGAAGATGATAAAATCTCCTTGGCCTTGTCTAAAATAGGCTGAGGTATCATCAATTTGATTTCTCTCGTTCGTCCTTGTCGACCTTTACTTATTACCTGAGCATTGATAAGACCTAACATATCAAACTCGGCAATAATATCAGAAACACGACGTTGAGTTAGCGCTTCATTTTTAGTTTGAACACAAATGTCCTGATATTTGTTATAAATATCTCCCGTAAATAACCTCTCAGATGAACCATGTTCGGTTAAATTAATAATAGAATAAAGTACTAACTGAAATTGTTTAGGTTCATTTTCTATAATATCTAACATTTTATCCTTCTCAATTTTTCTATTAGCTTCATCAATATGAGCTAACGTAACATTAGGGCTAGACTCTCTTTCTGAGAGCTCGCCTGCAACTCTCAATAAATCTAAAGCCCTTCTAGCATCTCCGTGTTCTCTAGCTGCAAAAGCCGCACACTTAGCAATAACTCCGTCATCTAAAACATTTTCATTAAACGCCTGAAGTGAGCGCTCTTTCATAATATCTTGAAGCTGTAATGCATTATAAGGCGAAAACACAAGTTCTTCCTCTCCCAAGGAACTTCGTACACGTGGGTCTAATTCGTCCATAAAGGTAAGACTGTTGCTTATACCTACAAGACTTATTTGAGCATTCTTTAATTCAGAATTAAGTCGTGTAAGTGTATAAAGAAAATTATCGGAAATTTTCTTAACAGCTTGATCTATTTCATCCAAAACAATCAAAATAAGTTGCTTCTTAACATCAATAAGCTCGACAAATTTGGTATAAACACTATCAGTTGGTAATCCTGTGGCAGGCACACTTCCTCCTAAATGATGAACAAGTTCGGCTAAAATACGATATTCCGTATCGGCCACTTTCTTAAGTTTACAATTAATATAAATCACTTTAAGAAAGTCATTTCCTCCATCATTTACTCGCTTAGATAATTCGTTAGTAACAAAAGCAACAGAAAGAGTCTTTCCTGTACCTGTCTTTCCGTATACGAATAAATTACTTACACGTTCACCTTTAAGAGCAGGCGCCAAGATAGAAGCAACAGCCTCTATTTGCGAGTCTCTGTGCGGGATTGTTTCAGGAGTATAATTAATTTGAAGCACACTCTTATTTTTGAACGGACTTTTGTTTCCAAAAGAATTAAATATTTTGTCTAATGATGCTGCCATATTCACCTCGATATTTTTGTAGCATTTAGGTTATTATAAACTTATCGATAGTACAACCCTTATTTCCTCTGGAAACAAAGATCTTTAGGTTTATTTTTGACTTTAGAGTGAATAAAAACGAACTTACTCTCACACCATGGTTTCCTTTGGAAACAATTACTTAATAATTATATAATAACATAATACTAATACTATATAATATATATTATAATATAGTATATATTTATAAAAGAAAAGAAGGAAGAAAAGAAATCTAATCGTTTATAAATCTTTATTTATTTCCATACGAAACGAAGGAGGGAGGGAGTTAAATTTACATAATCGACGAAAAACTAAATCATCTAAAAAATCACACAAAACTTTATATACTGAACTTTCTCAATCTCGACATGGCACTTGAAAAGCGACCTTTAAAACAAGTTCTTGGAAAATTAGTAGTTACCAAAGAA
>CAZRZR010000009.1:0-22241 GCA_964604715.1 Candidatus Woesearchaeota archaeon | reverse complement strand
TCAAGGATACAGGCCTTTGGCGCCTGGGACCCCGGTTCGAATCCGGGCGGGGCTATATACTATTTCGAAAAGTCAGTAAAGCTTAAATCTAGACAATTATTTGTTCTCCAAAGAGATGAAATTCAACTATCCTCGATTAACCTTTCTGGCTGCAAGCATAGTTATTGCATATATACTATTCACCGCCCCTTCAATCAGAACATTCCTATTAGAGCTAGGCCAGTATAGTTACCTAGGCGCACTTGTCGCAGGATTTTTGTTTGCCTTTGGATTTAGTGCACCTATTGCAATAGGAATTTTTCTCATTCTCAACCCTAGCAATATATGGATTGCAACAGTGCTTGGAGGTTTAGGTGCAATGCTTGGAGATCTAACTATTTTAAAAGTAATCAAAGTAGAGTATCAAAAAGAATTCAACCTATTAAAAAAGACCAAGCTAGTTCATTATATAGAAAAGCCATTTAAACATATCCACACAACCTGGCTAAAAAAAGGAATAGCCTATTTGATAGGAGGATTTTTTATGATCACTCCTCTTCCTGATGAAATTGGCGTAAGCATAATTGCAGGACTTGCGCCACTCAACCAAAAAACATTCGCTCTGATAAGTTTCGCATTACACACTTCTGCAATTCTTTTTCTACTTTGGCTGCCATACTAAAAAAGCTAAACCATAACCCTTTTAAATCATTTACTTCTAGCACGTATAAGCTCTTGTCGTCTAGTGGCCAAGAAAATTATTTAAACGTGTAAGCCATAAATAAACGTGAGAATTCAATTAAAAGAGGGAAAGCAAAAGGAGTTAATTGACAAAGCAAAATCAGGGTTAACCTGGAAAGAGATGAGCGAAGAATTAGGACTCGCAATGAACTACATTGTAAGTGAATTGAGATACGAAAAAAGATTGTTGTCCAAAGAGGCATATGAACGGTTATGTGCCCTCACTAGTCAAGATTATGAAGAGTTCATTGTGGAGAGACTTGATGATAATTGGGGTAGATCAAAAGGAGGTAGAAAATCGATAGGACATCCACAGATCATAAAAAAGTCAATTAAAGACGAGAAGTTAGCAGAATTGATAGGAATTATTCTGGGGGACGGACATGTAGAAAGAAGAGCAATCGGAAAAAAGATTCGCTGTTACACGGTTAAAATTGCAGGACATATAGAACAAGATCGCGTCTATCTTTCTAACCACGTAAGCGAAATTATTAAAGACATTTATGAAAAAAGACCGACTATCACAAAAAATTCAAATTATGGAGTTATGTGGGCCACCGTCCATGGAAGAGGAATCATTGAAGATTTAATGGAGAAAGGATTGCTCACAGGAAATAAAAAGAAGAATAATCAAGGAATTCCGGAATGGATAAAAGAAAACAAAGCATTTCTCGCAAAATGCTTGAGGGGACTAATAGATACAGACGGTTCTATTCACCACATATCAAAGGAAAATAGAAATTTAAGGATTTGTTTCACCAGTTATATTCCAAAACTTATGAAAGATGTTCGGGAAGGGTTCATTGCATTAGGCTATAATCCATCGAAAGTGATTAAAGAAAATCAGTTTTTCATAACTAGAAAAGAAAACGTGGCTCGATACATAAAAGAAATTGGATTTGCCAACGAAAAACATTTAAAAAGACTTGAAAGCCTAGCTCCTTAGGCTCCCATGATCTAGAGGCCAATGATACCGCCCTCTCGAACTGCCCGATGTCTTGTCGTCGAGACAATACATCTAGTCCTCTTAAGGACAGGCATCTATGAGCGAGATAAATCAAGCTCGTGGAGAACGGCGGATACCCGGGTTCGAATCCCGGTGGGAGCATATAGCTATTAGAGCAGCTTAGCGCGATGTATTAATTAAGCTTCGCGTGGAACTTTTCCGCAATACTTGGTTCTAATCGTAAAGACCAGTACATATCGTGAAAAATAGGCATTAATAATTGCGTATCTAATACAAATTCAACTCCGATAATTCCATCAGCAAATCTATTTACACGCCCCATAATATTATACATCATTTCAATAGCCCATTGCGGAACAGATTTGTCATTTAGTCCCGTGCTACGCGTATGTCCCATTGGACGCCCCCCCTAGAGGCGATCCATTATCTTATAGTCTGGTGTAAAATCTCCATGTCTTACTCCATTAAGTACCTCGCACGCTAAATACCCGGATCCTTTTTCTTCAGCACGCACACAAATACCTGAGATAGTTGCTTCATGAGGTACAGATTGACAGATAGCAAATCCAAGTTCTTTAGGACCAAATCCTTTCTCAGATGCTTTTCCTACTAAACGATCAAATGCTTCAAAGAAAACCGGTCGAGGAATGTTGTGTTCTCCTGAAAGCTTAACAGAAAGATTGGGCCCATCAGAAAGTCTCATATGTAACGGAGCTACTTCAATGCTTAAACCGCATCGAGATCCCCGATAGAGCTGCGGTAAATCGAGTTTAAGCACGCCATCATAAGAAAGCACTCTGTGTTGTAAGGGCGGATTAAACCCAAATTTTTCCAATAATGATCTTCCTTCCCAGTTCATTAAAATGAGTCCTTGAAACCATATTTAAAATTATCTAATACGGCGCCACTCAATTATACTCTATGAACCATCAGCACAACTGAAGAATGGGATTACTTCTGAAAATACGCCTGACCCAATAAAGCGTAAGGCTCAGCAATTCTTTCCTGTACTTCTTTCGGCAGTGATGCTTGCAGAGCCAATAATGCGCTAGCTGCAAGAGTTGCAGGCAATCCAGCGGTCAAAAGATCTCGCACATCTCTCTTTCGTTGCACTGTTCGAAGATAACTACCCACTGAATCATATCGTTTTACCCTATGGCGATCACTCAATGCAACCACTTCATCAGAAGTTCCAATTAGACCAACAGGGTTAATTTTAACCTCCTCTTCAAAACAAAATTCATTATACGCCCGAGACTCGTCAAAAGGAGGGAGATTATGAGATCGTCTTAATTCATTAAGAGCGGTTAAAGCGTGCCTTGAATGGGAAAACTGTCGTTCCATTCTCTCGCCATCAGTAAATATAAACCGCTCGCAGTCAGGAAGAAAATCAGAACCATAATCCTGCAAAGTAAATGTTTTTCCGTACGTCAGAGCCATTAAATCAAAGGGAGAACAATACGAGGGCTGCTGCTCGGTTGTAAACAAAAGCCCTTCTGGACGATGCGCTCCGGAATATCCTTCTGTCGGTACTGAAACAGAAAGGCGAGTGTTTAATACATGGTGGACCGTATTTGGTCGTATAATCTTCTGTTTCAAAACATCAACAAGCGTTTGACACGTTGAAAGAGTTCCAGTGTGTGGATTTAATAGAGAAGTCTCTAGCGGCAAATCTTCTTTCCTTCTTCCAAAGCTCTTAAAATACACTTTTTTCATAAAACGCTAGCTAATTTCAAGTATTTAAATCTTACCTATTGTTACTACTATATAAGGATAATAGAGTAACTATTGTCTAAAAGACCAAGTTGCCCCTTACCTAGAACACGGCCCAGATATTATCGAGGAGTCCACATATCAGGCGAAGCAATAAGCCCAGTATCAAACAGGCTCATCTTTAAAGCATGAACATAATTATCTGAAAGACCTCGAATCAAATCACGTTGAGCAGCTATCGCTTCATCAGACCCGTCATTTTGCCACGCATCAACAAATAATTTCGGAAATACATTCGCAGTTCCAGCGACAACCCCGTACGCTCTCGATGCCTTTGCATGAGCCATGTGGCGTTCACTCCCTTGAAAAACTCTAAACCCGGACTCATTCATATGATCCAAAAGTGCTCTAAAATAAGTCAGATCTCCTGAGCTATCTTTAATACCCACAAATTGAGGATTGAGTGCACACGCTTCTACATCGCCCAAATGAAGAGAACGACCATCTTGAATTGCAGGATTATTATAGAGAAGAATGGGGAGAGAAGTACGTGCAGCAACCTTCTCAGGCGCCATTTGTGACCCAAATTCAGGCGTAGCCACCAGGCAATCGACTTTCAGAGCAGTGCAATAATCGATAAGACTCTGGGTTTCAGAATCAGCTTTTGACGAAACTCCTACAAGCAACGGCACTCTACCCCGAGTATGTTCAACTAAGGAGTCAATCACTCCTTTCCGATAAGGAATTGGCAAAGCCGCAAATTCCCCAGTGGTGCCCAAAGCGAAAATGCCCCCCACACCGGCATGTATAGCTCTTTCCGCCACTTTTTGCAAACCACCATAATCTACGTTGTCCCCAATCTTAGGAGTTATAATAGGTACAATGATGCCTTCCAAACTAAGAACCATTAAAAAAGATATAAAACACCTTTAAAAAGATTTAGATAAAAATTGCTTACTATTTCTTCTTCGGAGCCTTAACAAATTTAATGCCAAACTTACGAGCAACAAGACCTATCTTCAACATCTGAAATATCGAAGGTTTTTTAGCTATAATCGGTCCCCCTTGATACGGCGTTCCAATCTTCTCAAAGAATTTTTCCATGCCTGTTGGCTGCACTAACCCGAGCAGTTTGCCAGTAACTTCCCCTACGTTCTTAAACGTATGAACTTCGTTAGATGAAACATGTATAATATCTCCAGCTTCCGCAATAGTTTCCTTTAGCTCGTTGTTTTCCAGAGTTTGAAAGACAAATGACCCTTCAATAACATAAAACGTTTCCTGCGGCTCATGTGAGTGCAACGGAGGCGAACTTCCAGGAGGCACAATTATCTCCCCTAAAGCATAAGCATTTCCTGTTTGCTCTGCCTTAAGTTTAGTAACAAGCACATGATCAATAACTAACCGTGCGTCTCCTGTATCTTTTTTTGTGTGAATCATCTAAAAATGTACAAAAAATCCTATATAAATTATTCGAACTATTCTTTAGTAAACCGACTAACAAGTAGCCTACCCAGATAATAGGCCGAGCCAAAAACAAGCACGCCTGGTAAAAACGCAAGCCCTAAAGCAGGCACAAGTAAGCCAGTACCAATGCTTCCAAGCGTTCCCGCCCCAATAGACTCAAGCAACTTAACCACTGCTGGCACCGAACTCTCAATATTCTTCTGCAAAGCATCAAGCTGCATAATAATCTTGCCATTTTTTATTATACGCAACTTCATATCTTCCTCAGAAACCAACACAACGAGATTATTATTGAGAGATGCACTAAATCCAGCGCTATGACGAGTGCCAAAATTCTTGAAGGTATGTTTAGACTCGACCATCACCCCATATGCCCTCATATTACCAGTTTTATCTATAACGACTGCACCATCCATTAATGCAAGCGACTCAAGCAACTTAGGATTATCAAGTACGTAAAAAGGAGGAACGGATTGATCAACAAGAGGCTTATACTTAACGGACCCTACCACAAACAACGCCCCTTCTTTTCTTTTAGCAATACGCAATCCTACTAAAATAAGCAGTTCCTGTAATTTTTTCTCTATTCCTGCCATAAATGAAGATATAATGAAGGTTATTAAAATGTTATGAAAAACTACTACTTAATGACTAAATTTCCAATTTAGTTTGCAAAATCTTTAAAAAACTATATAAGTTAGCCACATGTATTAAATAAGAAAATGGAGAACGAAGCACCTGTGGTTGAACATACTAACGAAGAAAAAAAAGAAGTACAGAAAAAAATTATCGAGCTTTCAGAACAAAATAACGGCAAAGCTACCGAAGAAGAATTCGTCAATATTCTCAGACTTTTGTCTCCAGGAACTAATTTACGTACTTCTTTAGAAGGAATAGTAAAAATAGGAAAAGGCGCAATCATAGTAGTTGAAAACGAGCTCACCGAAGAATTACTTGATGGAGGCTTTAAGCTCAACTGTCGTTTCACACCGCAAAAGTTAATGGAATTATCCAAAATGGACGGCGCTCTAGTGTTATCAAAAGACATGAAAAAAATAATGTATGCCAATGTATTACTAACGCCATCAAGTAATATTCCAACGATTGAAACAGGTACGCGTCACAAAGCAGCAGAACGCACGTCAAAAATGACGGGCACATTAGTAATCGCGGTATCTGAAAGAAAAAATGAAATTACTGTCTACTACAAAAACATCCGTTATCCATTAATAAACAGCAACGAGTTGTTGAGGAAAGCAAATGAACAAATTCAGTTGCTTGAAAAGCAAAGGGAATTATTCGACTCACACGTCGAAAAACTGGATAAATTCGAAATACAAAATTATCACGGGTTACATCAAGCAACACAAGTAATACAAAAAGGATACGTCGTCCAGCGCATGGCTTCAGAAATTCAACGCAGTCTTATAGAACTAGGAAAAGAAGGCACATTACTTAAAACACGATTCAAAGAATTACTTTCAAATGTCGAACAAGAGACGGAACTAGTAATAAAAGATTACACTAAATTAGACATGAAAAAATCACGTACTCTGCTCCGCACCCTATCATATGATGAGTTGCTGGACTTGGAGAATATTTTCCGCGCTTTAGCATATGAAACCAAGTTGCAACAAAAACCTATCCGAGGATGGAGAATACTCGGCAAAACATCTCTAGAAGAACCGCATAAAGCCGCACTGGTTAAAGAGTCAGCCAGCCTAGGAAAAGCAATCAACTCAAATATCGCATTTTACAAAACAATCTTTGGAGATCAAGAAAAAGCTGAGCGGTTTAAAGACGAAATAGAAAGACTGAAGCTAAGCTATAATTATTAATCCATCAAAGAAATCTTGCCACGCTGCCAATCTCTTAAGATAGTTAATGCAGTTCTTCTTAAGTCAAGCTCGCCTTTTTTAAGCAAAAAATTCTTTTTAGCTGCAATCGCTAAAAAAAGATCATTTTCATCCAACAAAGGCTCAATGCCATAAAACTTACACAATGCCTTCTTATGGTAAAATTTTAGATATTGTATAAGATGTAATGCGGCTCGCTGAGGATTCTTCAATTTTTCAGGATCACGTGCAGAAAGAAGTGCAATGCGCGCCTCATCACGAATATCCACAGGAATAACGCCAGGACTATCCAATACCTTCAAATATGATACGGAAATCCACTGTAAACCCTTAGTCGTACCCGCAATAGGCGACACCTGAGCCTTAGCGCGCTTTCCAAGCGCATTAATAACCGAAGACTTGCCAACATTAGGGTACCCTACAAAACAAATGCGAGGCTCATCTATTTTCATTTCCTTTCCCCAAATCATAAGCTTCTCTTTGAGCATTTTCATACCCAAGTTATTCTTACCAGAGACAAATAAACAAACATCGTGTCCTAATTCTTCTTTAGTTCGCTCTAAATCCTCGCGAGAAACCAAATCACTCTTGTTAAGCACAAATAAAAGCCTTTTTCCATACTTCTCCACAAGAGTTTCAATATCTTTGCTTCTTGACAGTTCAGGTAACCGAGCATCGAGTACCTCAACAACGATATCTGACGCACGTAAAGCCGAAATAACACTCATCCAGAATTGCATATCAAAATATAGAAGCAAGCTTTAAAAACCCCTCTAAAGTACTACTTGAATGAAACGCTCCTCACGAAGATGGAAGAAAAAACGCCAAATGCGATGGAAATGGCAGCGAAAACGATTAAAGAAAGAAAGACGCAAGCGACGTCTACATAGAGCTCGAACCACGTAATGCCACATAGATACGAGATTAGTTCTATTTCAGAAGGCCTTGAATATAAGACCGAAGAAGATAAAGAAAGAAAATATCGTCTCAGTCCAAAGCTATTCAGTAATAAACCAGACAGTTATTTAGAGAGAATGACTGGTTATATTGGTTCACAAGAGCAAGCAAGAGGATATGTATAATATCCTAACGCGTTAATCACAACAATCTTTATAAAAAGAACGCGTCAAAAGAGAGTATGAGTCAGACAGACATCTGGACCGAACGATATCGGCCCGATAAATTTGAAGAGGTAGTAGGCCAGCATGAAATCATCAAGCGTGTGAAGTCATTAGTACAAGCACTAAACATCCCTCATTTGTTATTTGCTGGTCCTGCAGGCACAGGCAAGTCTACATTAGCATTGATTATAGTAAAACAGCTCTTTGGAGAGAATTGGAAGCAGAACTACATTGAACTAAACGCGTCAGACGAGAGAGGTATCGATGTGGTAAGACAAAAAGTAAAAGACTTCGCCCGAACAAAAGCTCTTGGCAATGTGCCGTTTAAAGTAATCTTTCTTGACGAAGCCGATGCGTTAACACGAGAAGCTCAACAAGCACTCAGACGTACTATGGAGAACTACACAAACACGTGTAGGTTCATCCTTTCTTGTAATTATTCAAGTAAAATAATCGACCCTATTCAATCACGATGCGTCGTATTCCGTTTCAAACTTCTAGAAAAAAAAGACATCTCATCAGTAATCAAGCGTATTGCAGAAAAGGAAAACTTAAAACTCGCAGACAACGCATTTGAAGCCCTTTACGAATCATGCGAAGGCGATTGCCGCCGCGTAATTAATCTCCTGCAAGCAACAGCATCGATCTCCATGGATATAAATGCAGACATGGTCAATATAATCTCCTCATCTTCAAAACCAGCAAACATCAAAATCGTTCTAGAGTATGCACTTGCAGGCGATTTTATCAATGCTCGCGAAAAGCTTCTAGACGTTATGCTAAAGGAAAGCATCTCAGGTACTGATATAATCAAAGCTATCCAAAAAGAAATATGGAATCTTCAGATCGAACCAGAAATCAAAGTCAGATTGACAGAAAAAACAGGTGAAACCGAGTTTCGTATGGTGGAAGGCAGTGATGAATTTGTTCAGCTCCAAGCCTTAGTCGCTTCATTCGTGCTCGCCGGAAAAGGCGTTCACATTTAGTTATGAACACAAGTCTAGCGGAAAAATATCGACCGAAGAAATATACAGATCTTGTCGGACAAGAAAAAGCAGCTCTAGAAGTCAAAATCTTTCTCAAAGAATTCCCTAAGAAAAAAGCTCTGCTACTTTATGGCCCTCCTGGAACAGGCAAGACGTCGCTTGCATTGATAGCAGCATTAGAAAACGGATATGAAGTCTTTGAATTAAACTCATCAGATTTACGTAATCGTATTAAGCTCGAGGAAATTCTCAAACCTGCTTCTGCCCAATCAAGCTTATTCAAAAAAGGCAAAATCCTGCTAGTAGATGAAGTAGACGGTGTAACTGGTACAGACATCGGAGGAATTCAGGAATTGATAAGAATTCTCCATCAAACAAGTCATCCCATAATAATCACAGGCAACGATGTATGGCAAACAAAACTCGCGCCACTCAGGCCTCTCTGTAAGATGGTCGAAATGAAAGCACCTTCGTTAGACGTTATTGTCGGTTTTTTGCAAAAAGTAATACAACTAGAAAAGATAGAAGAGAACGTTCATTTTCTCAAACAAATAGCAATTAAATCCCAAGGCGACTTCCGTGCAGCACTAAACGACTTACAAACCTATTCAATTGATAAAGAAGAACGAGAAGACTTGACAAAGGATAAACGTAACAAAGAAGACAGTATTTTCAATATTCTCAAACTTCTATTCCAAGAGCGCCAAGACTTCCTAGACTTATTCGATTCTACAGAAATGTCCCTAGATGAAATTTTGCTGTGGATTGAAGAAAACATCCCTCGAGAATATCAAAACGAAGCCCTTGCACGAGCTTATGACGCACTCGGCAAAGCTGACGTTCACCGTGGACGTATCTATAGACAACAGCACTGGCGTTTTCTTATTTACCAGAACGTATTCCAAAGCGCTGGCATCTCATACGCCAAGCTCAAACCAAAAGCAGGATTTACTAAATACGAAAGACCAAAACGCGTGTTGAAAATATGGCTCAACAATCAAAAAACCGCAAAAAAGAAAACAATCGCCCAGAAATATGCAAAACACGTCCATTGCTCAATCAAGAGAGCAATGCGAGACTTTGACTTGCTAAAGCCAATCATGCAGCAACCAGATATACAAAAACAACTAAGGCTTGAAGATGATGAAGTTGAATTCTTGAAGAGATAATTAGAGACCAATCAACTTTATATAGCCGATTGAAAAATAAATTGATACAATGAAATATCTAACTAAGAAAGAAGAACGGCTAATTGTACAATCTGCAAGCACCTCTAGTTTATATCAAGAAATGGAAAGAAGAGGATACGCCTATGATGAAAGAAGAGATAAATGGATTGACCTCAATCAATATTCGATACAAGAGATAAAGGATGAAATAAAAAGCAGAGCTTCTCAAATTCAACCAAAGAAAAAAATAGTGCTAAGAGCAAAACAAGGAGAGAATAAAGGAGAAATAGAAAAACCAAAAATGCTTCAAGAGCCACAGGTGAGAAAGATTGAACAGTACCAATTACCAGAAGCAACCTATAATGCTAATGGAGGTGAGCAAAATGGTGAAAAAAAGAGAGTTACTGAATTAACGGGCCTTGATGAGGCTGGTTGGGCTAAAATGTTTGATCGCTTTAATCCCCTTATTCAACGTATGGGTATGAGAATGTTGCCTTCTGATCAAGTAGGGGAACTCGTTCAAGATGTAGATACACTTTTATGGAAAACAAGCGAAAGATACGACCCCTCCAGAGCAGCATTAGTAACTTGGGTTATGTTGTTAACAAGACGTCAATGTGTAGATCGGCTAAGAAGAATAAGAAGGACTACAAAGAACGTTACACTTGAAGAAGCGACAACCAGTTCACAATTAGACACTGCAAGGAGTGTAGATGAGTATGCAGAAGAAATGCCTCGTGTAAAATATTACCTCTCTAAATTACCTCTTCCACAACAAGATATCTTACAGTTAGTCTATGAAAGAGGCCTCACTATAAGAAAAGCTGCAGAGACATTAAACGTGCCCTTAGGAACAGCAAAAACCCATTTAAACAGAGGGCTCAAAGAATTAAGACAACAAATTGGAATAGAGCAGCAAAAAAGATAAGGGTAGCCTAACTATTTCTTTTTCTTTCCAGTTACGTTCTATTGCTCTCTCTTCTAGAAAATTCATTAAATAATTTCTCAACATGTGGCCAGTTCACCACATTCCAAAATGCAGCGATATAGTCAGCACGTCTATTCTGATAGTGTAAATAGTACGCATGTTCCCATACATCCAGCCCCAACAGCGGAATTTTCTTTTCCATTAAAGGGCTATCTTGATTAGAAGTATTATACACTTCTAGTTTGCCCTCAGAATTGACAGTAAGCCAAGCCCAACCCGATCCAAAGCGCTTAGTTGCAGCATCACTAAACTGTTGCTTAAATGCCTCAAACGAACCAAACTGTGCTCCAAGAACCTCTAAAAAGTCATTAGTAGGCTTTGTAGACTTAGGACTCAATGACTGCCAAAAGAGCGAATGATTCGAATGTCCTCCGCCATGGTTACGTACATCCAGTTTAATGTCCTCAGGCACCGTATTGATCATTAGAAGTAAATCATCTACACTAGAGATCATAGTAAACTTGTCAGGATGCTTTGCAACCGCTGCATTTAACTTATCGATATATGCCTGATGGTGCTTTGTATGATGGATTTCCATCGTCTTAGCATCTATATGAGGCTCTAAAGCGTTATACGCATAAGGCAAGGCAGGTAAACTGAATTTCATCTAATTATAAGTAAAATATAATATTTAAGGGTATGTAGTATCGAACACTAGTGTTACTTAGCAAGCTCTGCATCAATAACTGCTTTGAATGCGCTATATGGCTGTGCACCTACAAGCTCTTGTCCATTGATAAAGAATCCAGGGGTTCCAGTAACGCCAAGAGAAGCACCATAGCTTTCCTCTGCCTGAACTTCATCAGCAAACTGACCTGAATCTAGACATGAGTCAAACTTTGCACCATCAAGACCGATTTCACGAGCCCATTTCTTCTCATTAGCAACACTTAATGAAACTTGATTTTCAAACAGCTTATCATGCATCTTCCAGAATGCGGCATCTCCGCCAAGCTCTTGAGCGCACTTGCTCGCTTCAGCAGCTTTCTGGGCCTCAGGATGGAAGCTCAAAGGATATTGCATATAGACAATCTTAGCCTTTCCTGTATCAACATAGTCTTTTTCAACTTGCTTCAGTGTCTGGTAAGCCCTCTCACAGAAAGGACATTGAAAGTCAGAAAATTCAATAATAGTGATAGGAGCATCAGCATTCCCTTTTACAGGAGCGTTCTTTATTGCATCATCGCTGATCGCAACAGGCCCAGTTGAAGAAGGCTGGCCAGTACTTGGCTGAGCAGTTGTATCAAAAGGTTGTAACAGGTATTTTCCATCAAGAGATAACATAAGAGGAACCTTCTGACCGTTCACATCAACAGTAACCGTGTAAGCATTACTATCCTTATTTACAGAATCAATCTTTGCCCCATCAACGCCTTGAGCTGTAGCATAAGCAAGAACTTTAGCTTGAATATCTGTCTCGCTAACAACTGCATTACCAGTTATGCCAGGACCACCAATCGAAATAAACAACGTAACTAAAAATAAAAAGCCCAAAACGATAGTAGAAATCATCCAAGGATTATTGCGAATAGAATCAAGGTTTGATTTTTTTACTTCCATTGTTTCTGACATGCGTTGTTCTATCTCGTCTAGTTTAAAAAGGTTATGGTTCTCACTTCCATAAAATCGCGCCATGTTTATATAGTTCTCAAGGTATAACTCAAAATGCCATATGACATCATACTGGGCCGAGATGCAGGCGATAAAAAGAAGTTTGGAAATGACGGCTTAATCAATTTAGGAAAAGGATACGTAACAATGGGCACCTATACCTCGTTATCAAACACAATAATGATGGATGTTGCTCGTTCTCACGTAGTCTTAGTGGCAGGCAAAAGGGGCTCAGGTAAGTCGTACACAATCGGCGTAATAGCAGAAGAGCTTGCTAATCTCGAAGGAGATACCGCACGCAATATTGCGTCATTAATCTTTGACACAATGGGCATCTTCTGGACGATGAAATTCAAGAATGAAAAAGAACAAAGCCTTCTGACCGAATGGAATCTAGAAACAAAACCACTCCCAGTTCGCGTTATCGTGCCTTATGGAAAAGCTCACGAGTATAAAGAAAAAAACATCCCTATAGATGAAACATTTGCATTGAACGCATCAGAATTAGATATAGATGACTGGCTTTCAACATTCAACTTGACAATGACCTCACAAGAGGGCGTTACAATTTCTAACGCAGTTCAATATCTAAAGAAGCAAGAAAACACATACACTATAGAAGACATCAAGAAACAAGTCCTCAAAGAAGCTCACGCATCAACCGAAATAAAGAACACAGTCGTCTCGTTATTTCAAGCGGCAGAAACATGGGGAATATTTTCACAAACCCGTGAAGGTACTAACATCATTGATCTTGTAAAAGCAGGAAAAACAAGCGTACTAGACCTCTCAGTATACAGCTCAATCGGATCATTTAACGTGCGTGCCCTAGTCATAGGTCTTGTCTCCCGCAAATTATTCGTACAGAGAATGGATGCTCGTAAAAAAGAAGAAATGCAAGCCCTACAACACGGCGTGGATTATCTATCCTATGCAACAACACGCGAACTTCCACTCGTATGGTTATTCGTTGATGAAGCTCACGAGTTTCTCCCAAGAGAAGGAAAAACTCCAGCCACCGAGGCACTAGTGCAAATTCTACGAGAAGGTCGTCAGCCAGGAATCTCCCTTGTATTAGCAACCCAACAACCGGGACAAATCCATAAAGACGTAATGACCCAATCAGACATAGTCATATCGCATAAAGTAACGTCTCAGCAAGATGTAGAAGCACTTAATCAAATCATGCAGACCTACTTACTTGAAACAATTAGAAAAAAGATGGACGAGCTGCCGAACTTAAAAGGATCAGCAATAATTTTGGACGACAATTCAGAACGCCTTTACTCAATGAGAATGCGTCCTCGTTTCACCTGGCATGGCGGAGAAGCTCCAAGCGCAATAAAAACGAATCTTTCAATAAGTTAATTCAACAATCTTATATCTGCCCTATATCTGTACTTTCGAGAACCAATATCTCCTGCTTTCTTTATTCCTACAATCTTGATCTTTTTACCAGCACGTTTAGCTTCTCGAGCAATCAACTCTTTCATCTCCCCTAGTAAATCCTCGTGATAAAATCCATAATAGTGAATCGTGCCCTTCTTCTTAATCGCCTTGAAAGCTACATCAAGAAAACTATCTTCCAAGTTCGGCCTAGCCATAACAATTCTATCAAACTTCTCTTTCAGTTTTGGCACTTGCTTTCTAACATCTCCCTGCACAATCTTTACGTTAGTTAATTTATTCCGTTTAACGTTTTCAACAGCATACTTGCTCGGCTCCTTGCCTAACTCGACAGAAACAACATTACATTTTTTATTCTTAGCAATAACAATAGCAAAAACAGCAACACCTCCGAACATTACTAGCACGTGTTCGCCTTTCTTCACAACACCAGCAAGCTCTTTTCGTTCAGTAGACAATCGCGGAGAAAAGTAACACGTATCAACATTCAATCTAAAAGTACACTGGTTCTCCTTGTACAGCGCTTCTTTTGTCTTCACGCCCGCAATAAACCTTGTCGTAGGAGTCCTCAGACGCCCCTTTATCTTTGCAGTCTTCTCAAGCACCGTCGCAACACTTGCATTGTCCTTTAAAAAACGTAAAGCAAATGCTTTCTTCTCACGTGCACTAATCGATCTATCAAACTTTACAAGAACAATATTGCCAATAACGTCATATGGTGCCATAACAAGTAAGAATGAATAAACGTTTAAAACTCTTCCTTATGGATAACGAGGCCTTCCCGTTCTAGGGTCGATTGCCTGAGCCCTACCCTGAGCTATGGCCCTAGCAGTTTCTTCATCTTCGTGAAGTGCACCCATAACTCTTCCAACTTCTAAGTCGCCTGCTTTCCGCCTATGTTCTGACCACCACGGGGCAATCAATTCAGTAGCTCCAAGCAAAATGATGCCCGCTGCGTAGGTAATTCCTAAAGGAAGAGAATTGAATATACTCCAAAAGAAAATCAAATAAACTACTGCTACGACGGTAAATATGACCATTTTTGACCAGGTTTGTGTTACGAATTTCCATTTGTCCAAACTTTTTGTAATTGCATATACTGGTATAAAACCTATTATGAGAGAAACTGCGGCAATCGGACTTGCAGCAAGCGCACTTTTTTCTAAGATAGTTGCGGTTAACGAACGAGAAGCAATAATCCCTACGATAGCAGAAATAAAGAAAGCCATAAAGGGCCCCCTGATAAATGGCTGAAGAGTCTTATTACCTACAAGCAAGATAAGAAGAAAAATCGCAAAAGCAATCATTTGTACGTTCCCATTTTCACCTTCTGGAGCAACTATCAAAAAAAGTCCACTAACTACTGGGGCCAAAGCTCTAGAAAAAACAGAGACAGTAGTCTCAACAGCTTGGGGAGCATTATCAAAATTTATACCCATGGCAGGCAATAAGTTACCAACAAGAATAATACTTAGTATGATAAAGATAATTAAAACCCAAACAATGATGCCAATGATGTTTCCACCACTATCTCCCCTTTTACCAATAGCCATATGCAATTTATCAAACCCTTGTTTATAAAGATTTGTGGACTATTATGAAAATTTAAAAAGTTAAGCAACTAAGTGGAATATGAAAAAGAGAGCAATTTTAGTTATTTTAGTGCTATTAGCTGCATTTTTCTTAACAGTCGTTAGTGCAGATAGTCCAGAAGATGTAATTCAACAAAAAGCAGATTCTCTAGAAAACACAAAAGACAAAATTCAAGACGTTACAAGTGGCGAGATAAAACCAAGTTACCTGTCAGAAGAATGGACTAAAGCCCTAAAAAACAATCCAAACACAAACTGGATATACAAACTAAACCCCTTATTCAAATTCTTATTTGGATACGAGTTCGCGTTATCGTGGGCATTCGTTACAGCAGTCTTGTTATGGACAATACTCTTTTCATTCTTATACCCTCCAACTAAACTTATGTTTAACAATACATTGACGGCTCTTGCTATATCCTTACTAATTTCAGCAATAACATGTCAGATAGCTTCTCAGCGGATCATTAACATCATAGCACCTCATGTAAGAGACATTTGGTCTAGCATTGGAACAATTTTCCTACTTGTAGTGGGAAGTATACTAGCTCAAAGAGTATCACGGATGTTAATCGTAACGTACAAAAAAAGAAGAGCTGAAAAAAAACTTGCTAAATTAGAGGAAGAAGTACACGGTTCAAATCCAGATATAGCAACTATAAAATCAGTAAAAGAAGGTGTCGAAAACATTACTAAAGGATACAAAGACTACAAAGATAAGAGAAAGTAACTACTTTAAAGTAACATCAAATAGAAAGATTTAAATACCTCCTTTCTATCAAAAACTATGGGAACACTAGAAAAAATAGTAGGATTTGTAAGCAATAACGCTAGAGGGCTTCTTGCAACAGTAGGAGCGATAGGGTTACTAGGGGCTGCAGCCTATAACTATGAATACAAAGACAAAAACGTAGGTATGGCAATGGTCGCAGGCGCAGCAATCGTAGCAGCCGCTTACACTAGAAGTAAATACGATTAACTAAAAATCCTCAAAACAACCTAGCTTGTCCGGCTTGCTTCTTCAACACTCGTAACTTATCAAGTTGTTTTTCAACACGTTCATCCGAGAAATCATGCTCTTCTGCTAAAATACGCTTAATCTCATTCTCGTTTAACTTAGGGAAATGTAACTTAACACGTTCTACGTTCGGTTTCTTAAACATCTCGAAAATAACTTGCCAATCAAACTCAAGCCGGCCTTCGAGAGATTCAAATATCGCAACAGGATACTTATGGTGCTTTACCAGTGCGAGTGCTTTTTTAGGACCTATTCCCCTCACGCCGCCGGGATTGTAATCAGTCCCAACAAGTATCGCCAAACAAATAAGCTGATCTCCTGTAACGCCTAACTCATTCAAGACTTTATCGTACTCGATTACCTCAGGAGAAATATAAACAAAATCCCCATTCCCAAGTTTCCGTTTACGAGCAAGCGTCAAGTTCTGCACAAGTCTTGTTCCGCCAACAACAAGCGCATCATAATCTTGCGAAGCAACAGCATACGCTTCGCCTGTCTTAACCAGTTCAGAAGCTTGCATTTCACCCTCGCTAGGAGCTTGGACAACGGCAATCCCCATAGCCTCAAGCAACTGTTTAGACTCTTTAATCATCTCAGAATCAAGTCGAATAAATCCACGCGAATATTTAGACATCGCATCTACGTCTTCATCTTCAAGCGCCTTATCATATTTATCACGCATTGTTTCACGTGCTTGTTGGCGCATCTCTTGCGTCTTACCTTTCAACGGCGAATATTCGCCATCAAACACATACGCAAGCTTGATACCTTCAGCCATCAACGCAATATTTCTATAAAACAAACCACTCAAATGCGAAGTAACACGACGCTTTGAATCCAGTAACGGCGTACCATCTGGTTGCCTTATAGAACTCAAAAACTGATAAATCGCATTAAACGCATCAACTGCAACAATCTTTCCCTTCAGCTCTTCTAGCTTTATTTCCTTTCGCGGTACAATATCGCCTATCTGTAATCCCATATCAATCCAATAATTGAACAACTAATAAAACTTTCTTACAAACGAACACCAGATTCGCGAACCAACTCAAAAGCAGCAGAAATATAGTCTGCCGGCTCTCCTTGATGAACGCGCGCCATTTCTTCAGCCAGAGCGAGTGTGCGATAATCTTTTCTCGCCATACCTCTTAACCTGCCACCATCTTCAAGCTCTACTTTTGGTACCAAAAAAGCAAAACGATCCAGAGAACCATTTGAATTATGTGCTCTAAGGCTATCTATCAAAGGTCTTGCTCCAGAGCTTAGAAAACGAAGAGCGACATTAGAGACTGCACTATCTGGACGAGAGGCATAGGTAGAAGAATAGCGAGGAATAGCGCGAGGCAACTCAATATTAGGAGGAAAATAGACTATATACAAAGATCTTGCATCAACTACTCCACTCATCTCACAAAAAAGACGAACTTATTTTTAAATATTTAGATAGTTTAAGGGAATAATCCATAACTCTAAATATAATACCGCGCTAAAATCAAAATGAAAGGATATATTGTATATGCAACATATGATGAGACCTCTGATAAGACGCTCGTGCAACTCTTTGGTCGACTTGAAAATGGTCAGTCTTTCTGCTCAATTAATACACATATACCGTATTTCTTCATCGAAAAATCAAGTTTAAAAAAACTCAAGTCAAATGCACTTAAAGTACAAGTAGAAGAAACGGAGCTGCACACTTTTAGTGGAGAACCAGTCGTACGTGTGCTTCATCCGCTACAGTCAGAGCTAATCAAACTAACAAAATATCTCAGAGAAAAAGAAATTCCCACGTACGAATCAGATATACGTCCACATCAGCAAATGCTTATAGACCTAGACGTTAAGGGATCCTTAGAGTTAGTTGGTGAAAGCCAACACGGAGAAAGAACTGATCGTCTTTACCTTGAACCAAACATAAAACCAGCAGAATATAAACCTCAGTTGAAGGTTCTCTCCATTGATCTAGAGTCAGATAAAAACAGCGACAAATTATTTTGTGTTGGTTTATACGCCCATGATTACAAGCAAGTGTTCGTAATTTCTTCAGCAAAAATAAAAAATGCAACTTCCTGCAAAGACGAGCGCGAGTGTCTGCAAAAACTCAAGGAGGCCATAGTCAAGTACGATCCAGATATTATAACTGGATGGAATATTGCAGACTTTGACTTTCCGCTCTTGCGTAAACTCTATGAGCGTCATAAACTAGAATTTGACATCGGACGCGACAACTCTGAAACACGCATGCGTATCTCTAGCGATTTCTTCAAAAAATCAACAATAACGATTGCAGGACGTCAAGTTCTAGACGGATTAAATATGATAAAAGACCCTTTCATTAAAGAAGCACCTTCCGTCAAGTACATAGACATAGATTCATGGTCTCTTGAGGATGTAGCGCAAGCAATTCTCAAAGAAGGCAAGCTAATTGTAGGAAAAAACAGGCACGAAGAAATAACACGTTTGTTTGAAGAAAAAGAACATCAAAAACTAGTAGACTATAATTTACAAGATTGCAAACTTGCATACGACTTGCTTGAAAAAACACGCACTCTTGAGTTAGCCATAGAGCGATCGCAACTCACAGGCCTCACGTTTGATAGGTTAACCGCTTCAATAGCTGCATTTGACTCACTATACTTGCGAGAAGCACATAAACGCAATATCGTTTCACCTACAACCGAATATACCGAAAAAGAAGAACGTATCAAAGGAGGCTACGTGATGGAACCAAAACCCGGAATATACCATGACGTTCTCGTCTTAGACTTCAAAAGCCTGTACCCTTCGATAATTAAAACATTCAACATAGATCCGGCATCATTTATAAATAAAAAAGAAAAAGATGCCGTTGTTGCACCAAATGGCGCGATGTTCAAAAATCAAGACGGCATTCTCCCAGAAATTATCAATAAACTTCACCTAGCACGAGAGAAGGCTAAGAAAGAAAAGCGAGAGTTTGCATCATACGCAATTAAGATTATAATGAATTCATTCTTCGGCGTTCTAGCTAATCCAAACTGCCGTTATTTCTCATTAGACATAGCAAACGCAATAACGCATTTTGCTCAATACATAACTAAGCTAACTGCGCAAAAAATAGAAGAGAGAGATTTCAAAGTTATTTACTCAGACACTGACTCGGTTTTCATTAATACAGAAGGGAAAAAGGCAAACGCTGAAGATCTTGTAGAGTACATAAACACATTTTACAAGGAATTTGTAAAAAATGAATACAAACGAACGTCCCGTTTAGAAATTGAATTCAAGCGCCATTATCTTTCTTTCATGCTTCCAGCTGTAAGGAACACCAAAGAAGGAGAAGAAAAAGGCTCTAAGAAACGCTATGCTGGTTTGTACAAAGAAGACGGTAAAGAACACCTTGAAATTATCGGACTTGAAGCGATACGGGGAGATTGGACTGATGCGGCACAAGATTTCCAACGTGAACTCTTGATGAAAATATTCCATCGAGAAGAATTTATTCCATTCCTTAAAGCATACGTGAAAAAAATACAAGAAGGCAAGCTAGACAGCAAGCTAGTGTATAGAAAATCAATTCGTAAAAACCTCGACGAGTACACTAAAACAACTCCGCCACATGTAAAAGCAGCCCGTAAACTTGAAAAACTTGAGGGAAACGTTATAGAGTATTATATTACTGAAGACGGCCCAGAACCTATACAAAAGTTAAAGCATAAGCTTGATTACGACCACTATATAAAAAAACAGATTGCTCCTATAGCAAATACCATTCTTTCATTATTCCATAAAGACTTTGATGATATCTTAAAAGAATCCAAACAAACAAAGTTATTTTCATGACCTCGTATTTCAAACAAGAAACTCAATGGACATGTGGCCCAGCATGCATGCGCATGGTTCTATCACGTGTGAAAATACAAAAATCAGAGAAGGCACTCGTTAAATTACTAAAAACAACGCATCGTCACGGCACAAACCATAACGAATTCCCAAAGTTGGCGAAAAAGTTTAAGCTTTTCCATATTGTAGGAAAACAAGATAGCACAATCGCAGATTTAAGATCAGCATTGAACGAAGGCCTTCAAATCATAGTATGTTATTTCTCTCTCGAAGATAACTTCGGACATTATGCAGTTATAAATAAAATAACCAAAACCTACATTTACTTGAGTGATCCCGAAAAAGGCCCGAACTTCAAACTCAGCCTTAAAGAATTTAGCAAGACCTGGCATGGAACTCATACATATCAAGGCTGGTTTTTTGGTGTAAAGAAAGTTTAAAAGCTATCAAAAGATGAAACACGTACAATAATGAAAACTGAAACAAGACCAGAGCAATACGAATGTATTATTGCGCCTCATCCAGAAGGATTATATGAGATCAGTGGAAGACCATATCATGCTGCTTGGTCTTTCCCCACTTCAGATGCGCCGGGCGCTGCTATAAGAAGACTTCATGCAGCCCATGACATGACTATTGAAGGATTAGAACAAGGTCGAGAAATGCACAAAAGAACCAATCGTTTTCCAAAACAAATCAGAGTAAGCCTCACAGAGGACGAAACACGAATCATAGTTATAAATTAATTATTCGTATAATCCTCATTAACCGTCCTTTTACCCTCGATAATTTTTCTATGTCGAGCGCGTTCGGCGCTTCGCGCCTCACTAATAATTAAGGCAATTATTTTTTGGTAAGATTAAAACGCAACTATTTTGTGAGATGTTTGTCACAATAAGCACCAAATCCTACTCCGATAAGTGTCCATGCAATAATTACGATTACTCCAGTAAGAGTTAGAGGCATGTGAAACATAAACCATGAAGAAGTGGCCATCTCGATCGAAATAAAGAAAGCAAAAAACCCACAAAAGAAAGCCCATTTTCGCGATTTCATGATATAAGCAGAAGGAAGTTATTTTTAATTATTCGCTTTTGAGCTAAAGCTCAAGAACAACGCCTTTCTTGCCTACATTAATCACTCTTGTCGTATCGATAAGTTCTTCCATGCCTGCAGCTTCATGAATATGGCCATGTAACAGCACGTCTGGCTTAAACTTCTTAACCGCTTTACGAATAGCGTCGCTTCCTTCTACGCCTGAAAATTCAGATTTACTTCCACGTGGATGCATATGTGTAACCATAACCTTTTTCTCGATACCTTCCAAGCCTTTGTGTGCTTTCTCCAGTGTTTTTAATAATTCTTTCTCACTCATATGTGAAAAAGGCCCTATATCTGCGCCTCCTGCGCCAAAAAACCCCACAGTATCGTAACGAGCAGAATATCCATGGATATTATTCATTCCATAAAACTGAGCAAGAAAATCGATCGTAGCAAACGAATCCCAATTGCCTGGCAAAAGTAAGACTTTTTGACCTTTATCCTTAAACGGCTTAATAAGAGCAGGCGTCTCAACTAGTCCAGTGATGTCTCCACACAAAACAATCAAATCAATATGCTCTTTTTCTGCACGCTCAGCTAATCGTTTTGTCGCTCGCGTATCCCCATGTAAGTCTGACGCAGCCAAAATACGTAATTTTTTCTTCAATTGGTGTCCGTTCTTTTGCTTTTGGAAATTCATCATAATATCCGAAATGCAGCATCGCTAAAATACGTTCACCTGGCTTCACGCCGAGTGCCTGGC
>CAZRZR010000008.1:0-23190 GCA_964604715.1 Candidatus Woesearchaeota archaeon | reverse complement strand
GACACGCTCTAACGAGCGTGCGACGTCTTAAGTCTTGCGCATTTAACCGCTTTGCTACCCCCGCGTATAAAGAATGATAATAAAGGCTATAAAAAGATTACCTATTGAGAACTACAAAGGATTATCTATCTTTTCTAGAATTTCACGTACGTTTTCAGACACATGACGGACTACTTCATCTTCTGTAGCTCGCCAGTTTTTCTCTTTGAACTTTATCGCATGCGAAGCACCTGCAATAATTGCCATTTTCAACCTCTTATCCTCGTCTTTCATATCACGTAGGATAACACAAGCTATTTAAGCATTATTGTAATTCTGTTAGTATTTCAAGAGGATATATGAAGCGTTTTTTTCAGGCCTATTTTCGTAATAGAATAGTTCACATCAATGTAAACGCAGTTATCTCTGGACTTCTATCTTTGGTTATTTCGGTTTATTTTGTAGAACTTACAAGACATGTAACGAACGACCCTTTCTCAATAATAGTATTTTCTTACGCAATTGATGGAACTATTGATTTTCTTATATTTGCAATACTACACGTGATGATTTACAAGCACCTGATAGTAAATAGAAAACTGGCAACAGTTCTTGCGAGAGATATCGCACTGTTACAGACACACAGGCTTGCATTTACCATTGTTACATTTGTAGTTGGAGGAGGAATTCAACTGCTACTGATATTGGCCGGGTTCCATAGAACTTCTAGTTTCGTGATAGGATATCTCTTCGGCATAGCTGCAAATAGGACAGTACATACATTGTATGGGCTGAAAAAAGGCATTTTCAAACCCCTTAGAAGACGTTAATTCTAGAAGGCATAGATTTTTATAGGCTCGTAAAAGAGTACTACTTCCCTATGACTACAATATCTAGGAAATTAGTAGACGATCATGTATCTAAAATTAAGCGCGAGCTTTCAGATATATTTTATATAACTCGCGGCGAAGGACACGTAATAATAGACACTAGTTTTTTCAATACAGCAGTACGTAATGAGTTGGATGGAAATTGCACTCATCTAACTATTCCTGAAATTTGGGCAATTGAAAAGGGCACTAGAACAAGCTTTCTGGAGCTTCTTGACGATGGTTTTTCAGCCCCTATTCCGATATTAGCTGAGTTTTATAGGGGATATGAAAGAGTAAAAAGTTTAGCACATGATCCTTTAGATGCACTTAGATATTGGTGGGACAGAGATTTATCTGGGAAAGATGTAAGGTCTATAAATGAAAACGCCGAAGGCAGACGTGCTGCTCGAAGGGAACTAAGGGGATTTTTGGATGAGACTTTAACGCTCTATCATGCTCTAAGCGCACTTCCTTCTGAAGCGTACACTGTAGAAGGCACTAAAAACAATCACGATTCGGTCGGAAGAGCAGTTAGAGACATTGCATCTCATAAACATATCACGAAAAAACTATCCAAGTATCTTGGAGGAAGATCGGGGATGAAAGCACACTCCGGAAATGATGCAACCTTGCTTACGTATGCTGTAGCAAATTCTGCAGGAGTTGTCTGTTCAAACGATGGAGGGGTGATAAAATTAAGAAGAAAAATTTATAGCAACCGCGAGAGACTGATAAGAGAACATGGGATGCCCGATACCAACCATAGAGTAAGTATGATAGGATTTGAAAAAGGAAGATACAAAGTTTTTGCTTAAAGATACAATATGAAGAACCGAAATGGTGGACGAAAGGCTTAAATATCGAACTTCGAAGACTTTTTTATGAATGGCGTATGGATTAACGCTCTTGGAATACCTGTTGAACTTCAGAGATCAGTTCCTGCAGTCAGAGACGTGCCTCTTGAACATCAAGTCTCTTTATTGGGTTTGAATAGTGGGGCTCTTAAAGCACTAAAGGGTAAAATAGTCCTAGATTTGGCATGCGGGTGCGGATCTCTTGTTAATTACCTAAGGGAAAATGGAGTAAATGCACAGGGTCTTGATCCTAGAGCTCCAGAGGCAGATCACTTTATGAGGTGCAGCGTCCTAGGTTTAGGAGATCGCGGTATTCCTGTTGGCGATTGTAGTTACGACGCCGTGTTTTCCTTTCAAAATGTTCCATTGAATACGGCTTTTGGTAGCGCAGGGGATTACTGGTTAGAGAGAAATGCATCTTTCGGTGAGGCAGCCACTAGACAGTTTAGCCAACGTTGTGGTGAAGCGCACTATATGATCTCTGAAATAGGCAGAGTTTTGAGACCTGGCTGTAAGGCGACAATTTATCCATTTCTTTACAAACTTAAATCTAACGCTAGTCTTACATTGAGGGCTGAAGGCCTACAGTATGCCGAATCTAAAGTTGATTCACATTTAGCGAGAAAATATGCTAACTGGGAAGATAGACAAAACCATCAACCTGAACAAGGTGAGAGCCCATCTCTTTTAACTAGAATAGAATTGAAAAAGAAAAAGAGATAAACTAATTGATCGAAAGGCTTAGCAGAGTTCACATCTCATGCAGGGAGTTGAACCCGCTACAAAAAAGGTAGAAAAAAGATGGCGAATTCCTGTGTGAATATATAAAGCTTGAACTGAAATGCGGGACCAAAATTGGTAAAGAGCCTCCGACGGGATTTGAACCCGTGACCCCGAGTTTACGAAACTCGTACTCTAACCAGCTGAGCTACGGAGGCACAAAAATTTATAGTTATTTGTTACTTAAAGCTTCCGCTACAATTATATTTAAAAACGCACGTTACTCTAACTTTGTATGAAAAGAGGGTTTCAGATAGGGGTTATTTTGCTGTTCACTTGTGTTACTTTGTCTCTGGTGGGAGCACACTCCGTACAAATAAATCCTTACAATCAAACTTCTGCTGACGGCTCTGTTTTCTTTGATGCTAGAATAGGTATTGACCCATGGTCTAATGAAAGCACCTATAGAATTACTCTAGAGCTACTGCCCCTTCAAAATCAGACAAATACCGGAGATTTATTTTGTACTTTTGACTTGAACACCAGTTCATTAGTTGGGTGCACTGGAATGCAGCTAACGCCACTTCCATTTGATGAGGTTAATAGCACGACTAACACAACGAGCAATTCAACAATTATTAGACACGATGTTTTTCTAGACAATAACGGACTCGGCGAGATAAATATAACAACGGGCAATGCTACTGAAGTTAACGGCACGCAAGAGTATCCGAATAATGATCAAAACGGTACCGCTAATCAAACTTCATTATGGAGTAGATATCTTATAACTGTTAATAAATCTGGATACGAAAGTGGAGATTATAATTTGAGCATTACACTGGAGGATTTGAACAAGAGTTCAAACTCGACCACTATAGGATTCAACTTTCCCGCATCCAAGCCAGAACCTAGCCCATCTATAATAATTGAACAGGTCAGCGGACATGGATGTACAACTTCGTGGAGTTGTTCACAATGGGGTTCTTGTACAAATGGATTACAAGCTAGAGAATGTGCTAAGATTAGATCAAACTGCAACCCTATTCCTTTCGAAAAACCTGCTGAAAGTCAGACATGTACTGTTACTGTTGAGACAAGTAATGCAATCAATGAACCTGCAGTACAGCGACCTTTACTGTCACGTATTACAGGCGCAGTCGTAGGAGCACCAACCCCAGTTAAGTTTACAGGTGCCTTGATATTTATCGGCATGCTTGTTTTAGGATTCGTGTACGTGCGGGCAAGAGTGAATAGACTTCCTCATGAAAAATAAATGGATTATAGCCACAGTTATTGTGGCAGTTATTGCTGTTGGACTCATTATAGTATTTACACGTTCTAATAGTACAAGTAACGTCCAGACCTGGCAACCTATTTCTATAACTGCTGAAAGTTTACCCGGACAATTATCAGACTATGGAGCCATAGAAAAACTTCCTTCTGATTCTACGCTTGAACTTATTGTTGGACAAAATCATTACACCATAAAGAAAGGACTCGTGACGCAAGGAACGCCTGAAAATCCGGATATAACCTTTACACTGCCTGCTAGCTATTTTTCGATTATGGGACAATACGGATGGTGTAGCGCGCTAGCGTATGCTCGCCAGCAAGAAGACTTGGGTATACAACTACATGGTTCTAGTGCAGGGCTTGCGTGGAAATACAGGGCTCTTGCAGATTATAAGAAGTGTTTGGGATAATTTTATTAATTGACTTGTTTATTTTCAACTATGAAAAACTATATCGTTAAAGCATTAAACGTTAGCGGGCTTACGAAAGAAGAGATTGAATCGCTTGTTGAGGTGCCTAAAGAAGCAGAAAGAGGAGAATATGCCTTTCCTTGTTTTAGTCTAGCAAAAAGCTGGAAAAAAAATCCTGCGATTATTGCACGAGAGATAGCTGGAAAGATAAAAACTGGAAAAGAGATTGAGCGCGTTGAGGCAGTCGGGCCATATATCAATTTCTTTGTTAATCGGCCTACTTTTGCACGTGAAACTCTTAGTCTAGCAGCTAAAAAGACATTTGGAAGGGGAAAAGAAAAAGGCACGATAGTTATGGACTACTCTCATCCTAACGTTGCTAAGCATTTTGGAGTACATAATTTACGTTCAACCCTCATAGGGCATGCGATTTATAACATTCTGACATTTAGCGGAAAAAAAGTTATTAGCGTCAATCATCTGGGAGACTGGGGAACACAATTTGGTAAACTCATTGTGGCTTACAAACTATATGGAAATAAAAAATCGTTAAAGGATATAGCTTCTCTGAATGCGCTATATATAAAATTTCATGACGAGGCTGAAAAACACCCCGAACTGGAAGACAAAGCACGCGAGGAGTTCAAGAAACTTGAGGACGGAAACAAAGAAAACATCAAACTATGGGAAGAATTTTTGGATATTTCTCTTAAGGAATTTATGAAGACCTACAAATTGCTAGATATTAATTTCGATCAGATAAAAGGAGAAAGTTTCTATCGCAGCGAGGTTAAAAAAATTCTTGAAAGATTGAGCAAAAAAGGAATTCTGGAAGAAAGCGAGGGTGCCCAAGTAGTCAAATTTGACGACATTCCTCCTGCGATTATTGCAAAGTCTGACGAGGCATCTACGTATGCTACTAGAGATGTAGCTGCTGTTTTTGAACGTCTTAAAGAAAATCCTGAAAAAATACTCTATATTGTTGATGTGCGACAAAGTCTTCATTTTGAGCAAGTTTTTAGGGTCGCGGAAAAACTTGGAGTGGACAAGGATAAACTTGTTCATGTCAAATTTGGGTTGATGAAATTTCCGGACATGGAAATGTCAACGCGCAAAGGTAAAGTTGTATTGTTTGAATACTTACTGGAAAAAGCTACTGCCGAGTTAGTTAAGATTATAAAAGAAAAAAATCCTGACTTAAAGAATAAAGAAAAGATAGCCCAACAATTAGCACTTGCTTCTATTGTTTTTAACGATGTACAGAACAACAGGATACATGATGTTGTTTTCAACTGGGAGCAGGCCCTTAATTTCGAAGGCAAGGCTGCGCCATATATACTGTATACATACGTACGTGCATTAAGTATCCTCAATAAGAGTAAAGTAAAACTAACTACTGTAGCGAATTCAATAAGTAATTCAGAATTTTCTTTGATTAAGAAGATCGCTGAATTTCCAGATACCGTACAGAGGGCTGCAGAGTCTTACGAACCCCACATTATTGCAGAGTATGCGTATCAGCTTTCCCAAGGGTTCAATGAATTCTATCATGCGGACAAAGTAGTAGGTAGCGATGTAGAAGGATTTAGAGTTGCACTCGTCAGCGCGTTTTCCCGAACGCTGAAAAATGCACTTTATTTACTAGGTATTCAAACACTTGAAGAAATGTGATTCATCGCCATAATAGTTAAAAAGCGGTTAACGTGATGGTTATATGGAATTATTCACCTTGCTAGCAATAACTGCTGGAATTCTATTTGTTTTATTGATTGTGTTGGTACTTGTAGCCGCTTTAAGTGCTCCTAGACCGCATATGCATCAAGAACACGATGCAGATGATCTGCAGCAAATAAAAGATCAAATTGAGCATGAAGGCGAGCTAGAAGCTGAGGAAGAATTAATGCCTTACAAGCCCCCAAGATTAGATAGACCTACAAGGAAGAGATTGTAACCTTCGGAACGCAATAATCCTTTTATATTAAATTTTCTTTGCTAAAAAATGGTAAAAGTAGTCGATAGAAGTCATAGATAAAGGCAAGCGGATAATCATGCTGCGGATTTGGCAAGTATTGCCTCCACTACCCTTAGTGGCCCTAAATTTACTGTCAAGGTAGAGTCTGGATTAGGACGAATTGCGGTACTAGCTTCTGATGCTCAAGATCCAATAATGCATATTTATCCTGCAAAAAATAGAATTGATTCTCATAATTTTGCATATGCTCTGTAAGCAATAGATTTAGCAAACGTGCTTGAGCAACGAGTAAGCCGTGAATTCACAGTCAAAAGAACTTATACTTGATCTTAAAACAATAATCTTAAATACCCTTAAACGTGTCTTTTATCGTAGACAAGCTGGCGCGCTAGCCCCGCGCTGTACGCAAATGGGCTTTAGGCGAGCTTAAAGGAGTGCGTGACGCGGCGGACATGTGTCCTTTATTGGACGCTGACGTTCTGTCCTGTTCGATCGTACTCCTGTGAAACGGGTCAGGCCTTGATCGGAGCAGCCCTAAATAGGAGATGCGGTGCTTGCAGGGTCGCAGAGCCGAGAAAGATAAAGGGTTAACGCATGGAAACGTGCTGAGCAATCTCCCCGTCTACACTATAATAATTCTTTTAAGCGAGGCACGTATCGATTTTCTATGGATGGGTTGATTAGTAGACTTATCACGCAGATTGGCGAAGAGGGAAATCAGAGATTTTTGTATATGAAAAAGGGCGAAGGAGGAGTTTGTAGAGAAGAGGTTCTAGAAGGAGCTTATGAGGTTGGAGCAGTACTTGCTCACGACTTAAGAGTAAATGTTCAAAGAGCCCATGTGGATATTTTAAGTGATGCTGAATCTGTTGCACATCGTTCTGATTTTTATCTTTGTCCGATACCTAGTTGGCCGAAGAGATTTTATGCAGTAGTCGTGACAGATAGTAAATGAACATTTAAAAACATCCTCGACTTGGGATGCAGATGAATAAAAAGGGGCAGTTTTTTCTAATTGCGGCACTCATTACCGTGGGCGCATTGTTTGGTGTAACCTCAATTATTAACTCTGCACAAAGAGGAGATGAGAACGAAAGATTTTATGACTTATCATATGAAATTAATTTTGAAACTAAACGTGTGATTGATTATGGAGTGTACTGGCAGGATGACACAAACAGTTTAGTTAATTCATTCCTAGTCAACTATGCAGATTATATCAAACAAGATAAGGCGTTGTTCATTTTTGGAAATGAGCAGGAATTACAAGGGCTCTATTTCGCAAATAATCCTGCAGGCGTTGTTGGTTTAAGTGTTGGAAGCAGCCCAACCGTTGTACCTATTCAGCAAGTTACTGGGGCTGTTGCGCACGTAACGCGTGAAGGCAATGTGGTAAATGTCAAAATAGGAGAGATAACGTATACTTTTTCTCTCCTTGAGGGTCAGAATTTCTTTTTAGTGATTGAGAAGGAGGAGAATAATAATGTATTCGTCGCAACAAGCTAAACGAGGACAGAGCGAAATTCTTGCTTATGTATTGCTAATAGTACTTGCCATAGGCATGAGTGCCGCAGTTTATGCTTTTCTTAAATTCTATGTGCCTAAAGACCAAGCTAAATGTCCTGAAGGAACAAGCTTGATTGTTGAAGACGTAAGTTGTAATCAGGCAACAGGTTCTTTCGCTATTTCATTACGTAATAAAGGATTGTTTAACATTGATGGGGCGTACATAAAAGTAGGAGACGTAGGGCGCACTTATAAGACAATCATTAATTGTCCCAACGAGAATTCGATCGAAACGTGTCAATTATATTTTAACATAGGTTCTCCTTCCTATATCTTACAAGCACTTAAACCAGGTGAAAACTGGACTAGGACATTTGCATATAACCTTGGAACGGGAGAAAAAGACATTGAAATACAACCAATTGTTGTAGTAAGCAACAAATCACGCGTTGTTTGCGAAAATAATATAGTTACGCGTTCAGTTACATGCACATGAAAAAACTAGAAAAAAAAGGAATTGAACCAATTATCAGTACAGTCCTGATAATTCTAGTTACAATTGTGATAGGCGGAGCGACTGCATATTATACGATACCGCTAGTGAGTAATGTTGATATATCTTGTCTTGATGCACTCAAAGCGGTTGATTTCGAAGATGCTGGAGTTACCTGCACTTTAGCTGATGCAACTAATCCCTTGAGCGCATTCTCCGTCAGAATATCTAACGTCGATGTTATTGGATTTGATTTAGGGTTTAAGAGTGAGGGGAAGGCAGACACTTATCCAATTAAGAAAGGCACATCTTATTCGACCGTATGTCAACTAGATAGCCAGTTTGGAAAGCCTCTTGATGTTCCAAATAAACAGGAAGTCAGAACATATGTTACTAAGGGAACGCCTGAACAAATATTTATCTCACCAATTCTAAAATCAGGAAAAAGCTGTTATGCTGAAGGAAGAAAAGAGATTAGTGTAAAAGTTAACTGTGTAGACCCGACAATTAAAGCAAGAATTAACAATTGTCTTTCTCTTTCTGGCACAACTTGTGGTAATGGAAACGTTGATGCTGGAGAAGACTGCGATCCTCCTGCCTCGGCATGTACTCCTCAATACAATAGTCAGTGCACGTATTGCGATACAAGTTGTCACAATATCGTTTTACAGGGGCCGTACTGCGGAGACTTATCATGCCAAGCACAAGAAGATCAGACGACCTGTCCACAAGACTGCGGAGTTCCTGCATGCCAGCTTACATCTGCGTATTGGAATATTACAGATGCAGTTGCAGGACAACAGGTTAGCTTGATAGTTAACGGAACGAATTGTAATGGTCGGACTGTTAACTTCACTATCTTAGAAGATGATGTATTTGGCGATGGATTTGATGACTCTGTGATTGTCAATCCGATCAATGCAGTATTTATCAATAATCAAGCTGTATCGACATGGAACGCTGAATGGCAAAGCGACTGGCCTGCTAATCCTCCTGAATATTATTTTATTGCGCATCTAACTAGCAATAATTTAGCGATAACAAGCTCACAGACTCAAGCTAATGAATTGAAGGTGAATCCGGCAAGCAGTACGTGTGGTAATGGTGTTATTGATTCTTCTGCGGGTGAAACGTGTGATGATAGTAATACTAACAGTGGCGATGGTTGTTCTAACATGTGTCAAATTGAAAATGGATATGACTGTAGTAATGAACCTAGCACTTGTAGTTGTACCCTAGGAGATATAGATAATGATGGAATTAATGGTTGCTTGGATAATTGTCCTGCTGTAAATAATCCTAACCAAGCTGATACTGATTTCGATGGCATTGGAGATGCATGTGACTCTCAGTATTGTGGAAATCTTATTATTGAAATGAGTGCTGGAGAAGAATGTGATGGAACTAACTTGAACCCTGGCGGAACGCAGTGCACGAACTATGGGCATTCTCCCGCTTATAATAGCGGTACTGTTTTCTGCAAGACTAATTGCAAGATTGATTTCGGAGGATGTGGTTATTGTGGAGACGGTATTGTAAACGGAAATGAAGCATGTGATGGCAGTAACTTCGGTTCACACACTAATCAATGTACAAACTATACTCACGTTCCGCCTTACACCGGAGGGACGGTGCTATGTACTCCTGGATGCGGAATAAGCTTTGGATCGTGTACTACTGGAGGAATAGGCGGACAACAAGGAGGGACAGGAGACGGCGATGGAACCTCTGGAGCCTAAGTAAACTATAAAAACAAACTATGCGAAACTACACAATGAATAAACGAGGGGTGAGTCCGGTTATAGCTACTGTTTTGCTTATCTCAATAGTCATTGTGCTTTCAGGGATTGTATATTTATGGGCCCAAGGTTTTGTTACGGAAGGTACACAGAAATTTGGTGAACCTATCGAACGCGCATGTGATTCAATTGATTTCGCAGCGGATGTTGTGCCGTCCAATGGCGATTACGTACTAGAAATAAATAATCGTGCTAACGTGCCGTTGTACGGATTTGATGTTAAGATTCTTGGTGAAGGTACTGTAAAAGTGCATGAAACGACTCCTCAAACGGTAGATCAAGGCGAGTCTGCACAGATTACTCTTCCTGGTTCTGAATTTTCAGGCGTTAGCGATTTAATTATAGTGCCAATTATACTAGGAGAAAAAGGAAAGGGAAAAGAACCCTTTACTTGCCCTGACCAAACGGGCGTTGGTGTAACCATTGCGTGAGGCAGAAAGGTATAAAAACAATTTACACGAATTATGAACATGAATAAACGAGGGGTGAGTCCGGTTATAGCTACTGTTTTGCTTGTGCTTTTAACTATTGTGGCTGTGGGCATTCTTGCAACTTTTGTAGTGCGCTTCGTTAATGATAATGTTAAAGACAGTGATGAATGCTTCAAAGTCTTAGGTAAGATTAGCTTTGATGAAGGTTCTGCATATAACTGCAATTATAAAAACGCAACGGGGAGCAGGACAGGATTCTCAGTTAGAATAGACAACGACGAGATTGCCGCGTTCAAGCTCATCTTGAGTCAGCAAGGTAGTGCTAATTCTTATTCAATCGAACAGAATAGCACTTCGCCTTATGTTCGTATGCTTGATGCAAACTTTACCCAGAATCTTGATGTTCCAACTAGAGGCGGCGTCCGTACGTATGTAGCAAACGGATTATATGAACGCGTTGAAGTTAATGCTGTACTAAAAAATGGAAAAGTTTGCGACACTAGGCAAAAACTAGAAGAAAATACTTGTGTAGATCAAGGAATCATTGATAAGTTATTCAGCTACTAGCATGGCGCGCGGACAAGTCTGGATTGAAACAGTCGTATACACTCTTATTGGATTAAGCCTTATTGCCCTTGTGCTTGCTTTAATCACCCCACGAATTAACGAATACAAAGATAGGGCCGTAATAGAACAGACTATTTCCGCACTTGACTCCATAGATGGAGAAATACAGGATGCATTAAAGGCTCCTGGAAACGTCAGAACAATTAATTTTGCAATGAAGCGAGGAGATTTCTACGTAGATTCGGTCAACGACACGCTCACATTTAGATTGGATGACAGCAGAGTTATTTACTCACAACCTGGCGAAGTTACTTCAATAGGAAAAATACAAGTTCTTACAGAAGGAGCTAAAAAACCAGTTAAGGTTTCATTAACAATGCCTTATTCGATTGATTTGATCTATCCAGGTCAAGATGTGAAGAAATTCTCTGCCGCTGCGACACCTTACCATTTCTCTTTTTCTAACAACGGATTAAATACAACCAGTGGAAAAGATATTATTCTAGTAAGCGAGCTTTCTAGATAGGTTTAAATAAATCATTGGGTTTATACGACGATAAAAAGATGGCGATACACGTTAACCTTACTCCTCCAATTCCTGCCCTTCCGCGACTTACCGATAAAACAAAAGTAGATTTACGTTACTCTCTTATAGAGCCCTATGCGAACGTCCACATTTATTGGGATGCAAAAGAGGGAGAGCTTGTTTACGAAGTGGAAGAGCCGTTGCTAAAACCTGAAGAAAAGAAAATTCTTGCTACTATCGAGAATGCGATGGTTGAATTGATCAATTTAAACGTTGTTGTAGATAAAACCCTCGAGAAAATGATTGAATATATTGACAAAACTGCTCGGTTAATGATACAAGAGTTGAACCTAGTTATTAGCGAGGAAGCTTATGAAAAAATATTCTACTACCTTTACAGGGACTTTATCGGATTTAATCAGATCGACCCTTTGATAAAAGATTATTTTATTGAAGACATTGAGTGTAACGGTGTGGGTACGCCACTATATTTGGTGCATCGTAATTATAGAAACTTAAGAACCAATATAGTTTTCAAAGAGATTGATGAGCTTGCAAGCTTCGTTGAAAAACTTGCCCAGCGCTGTGGCCGTTATATTTCATATGCACAGCCTCTTTTGGACGGTACTTTGAGTGATGGAAGCAGAGTTAATGCGACTTATACTAAAGACGTCACATCTAGAGGGCCAACATTTACTATTCGTAAGTTTACCAATGTGCCATGGACTCCGACACAACTACTGGCGATGAATACATTAAGTCCAGAAATGCTTGCTTACTTCTGGCTTCTTCTCCAATATAAGTCTAATATTATGGTTGCAGGAGGCACGTCATCAGGTAAGACCACTTTACTCAATGCAATTGCTTTTTTCATACCGCCTGAGGCACGAGTCATTTCAATTGAAGATACTCGTGAAATAAACTTGCCTAGAGAGAACTGGATTCCTGCAGTTGCACGAACATCTATTGGTGTAGGGAAAGTCGGAGAAGTTGATCTTTTTGATCTTCTAAAGAATTCGTTCAGACAGAATCCAGACTATGTGATTGTTGGAGAAGTAAGAGGTAAAGAAGCATTCGTACTCTTCCAAGGAATGGCATCTGGTCACTCTTCTATGAGCACTATACACGCAGATTCTCTTGATACAATGATCCGAAGATTGCAGACACCGCCTATCAACCTTTCTCCAACTTTGGTTAACTCGCTTGACTGCGTAGTTATTATGGCTCACGCATTAATTAATAATAAACATACAAGAAGATTAAAGGAAATTGTGGAAGTAGTTAATATCGACAAAGATGGAACTGCCCTGATTAATACGCCTTTTGCATGGAACCCTGCTCAAGACGTCTTTTACTATAAAAAGCAAAGTAAAGTTTTTGAAAAGATAGCGGCTAGATATGGAATAACCACTGTAAAACTCCAAGAAGAGTTTATATTAAGAGCAAAGCTTTTGTATGCACTATACAAGAAGAAAATATTAGGATTTGATGATATGCGAAAGATTGTAGTCGATTACTATCGTGACCCCAAAGGCGTATTGAAGGCCTATGGAGTTATAAGTTGAAAGATATATAAAGAACATTCCTTCTTTTAGACTATGAACCGGGCCGACGCTATTTTACTTGCGCAAATGGTTAAGGCGATGAATGACCTTATGACAAAACTTGAAGAAGCCTATGCTGTAAAAGATCTTGAGAGGTTTGAAGCCATTAAAAAAGAGATGTTGAGTCTGCAAAAGAAAATAGACTCAATTACATGATCGAAGAAATAAAAGACAATCTTGCAACTGAACTGTTGATGGTTAAGGAGCTGTTTAAACTTGTAGAATGGCTTCAGACAGCCACCGTTGACGAGAGAAAGATGATTCCTCTTGTTATGGAATCGATACAGAAGAGACTTAAGATACTGAATACTTCAGTAGGAGACTTGCTAACTGTCGCAAGTCCTCTTAGAAAACTTCCTGGAAAGGATAGTGATCTGGGGGTAGAAAAGGTGGCATTTAAGAATTCAGGAATGAGGGTTGCAGTTCGATCTAGAGATAAACAAAAATACCTTCAAGAATTGGATTTGAGCGAACAGTTACTTAAACGACTTAAGCGACGCTCGGTTGTTATTGATCAAGAAGACGGAGTGTTTAAATCTGCTAACTTCTTTGCGCAGATATCCAACAACTTATTTCTTAAGAAGTCCAATGCCTTGCTTGATAAGGGATATTTCAAAAACCTTAACATAGATTTGAGAAAAGGAAATATTCTTGTTTTAACCGCCACATATGTGTCTATGATGCTTCTTAGCATCGGTATTGCATTTATTGCAGGGCTCATTTTGGCTGCGTTTTTCTTTTATTTTAAGCTAGGATTGACAGGCTCATTTATTGCTTTTCAAGAAGGTAACGTGATAAAAAGACTAGGCATCTCTTTATTGATATTTATCATTACGCCGCTAGCAACATTTGCTGGATTTTACTTTTATCCTAGCATGGAACGGAAGTCGCTATCTCGACAAATAGATGGCGAATTACCTTTTGTAGTGATTCATATGGGCTCTATTTCGGGTAGCGGTATTGAACCAACACAGATTTTCAAAATCGTTGGACTCCATAAAGATTACAAACATACTAGGGGAGAAATTAGAAAATTGATTAACCAAGTTAACGTCTATGGATACGACCTCATAAGCGCTCTTAAGAATATTGCACGTTTAACTCCAAGCGTACGTCTTGCTGAATTATTTAACGGATTAAGCACGACGATCAGCTCTGGAGGAGACTTAAAAACATTCTTCGAAAAGAGAGCAGAGAGCCTATTATTGTCATATAGGTTAGAGCGTGAAAGGTTCACAAAAGTGGCTGAAACGTTTATGGATATCTACATCAGCGTAGTTATAGCTACCCCTATGATTTTACTGCTACTGCTGGTTATGGTTTCTGTATCTGGAGTAAATATAGGCGGGTTCAGTATAGGATTTATGACATTTATGATAGTATTTTCTGTAGCTTTTGTAAACGTAATATTCTTATGGCTTCTTAGCCTTAAGCAACCATCATACTAATGAAACTAGGAAAAATGCACATTATTGGGATCGTAGCATCTTTCTTAGTTATTACCTTAGATGTTGTTTTTTTCCGCACTGAAAAGATTTTTCTCTTTTTACTTGGTATTGGAGCAGTTATTGTTGCGCTTCCTTTTCTCATGAATTTATTGATTGAAAGTAAATTAGAACGTGAAAAAAGCGAACGGTTTCTTGAATTCACACGAAGTCTTGCAGAGAGCGTTAAGACTGGTACGCCTATAGGTAAAAGCATCATAAATATGAGCACGAAGGATTTTGGAAGTTTATCGCCGCATATAAAGAAGCTTTCCAACCAAATTTCTCTTGGAATTCCTATTGGGCGAGCTCTGGAGACATTTGCTGTTGATGTGGACAATGTAGTTATTCGCAGAGCAGTAGGGTTGATCAGAGAGGCAGAAAGTGCAGGCGGACAAATTGATTACATTCTAGATTCAACTGCAGAATCTATTTATGAAATTGAGAAATTGAAGCGTGAACGAAAAGCTGCTGTCTCTAGTCTTACTGTGCAAGGATATATCATCTTCTTTATCTTCGTGGGCATTATGCTCATTATGCAGTTCAAGATTTTGCCTTTGACTGCAGGAGTGGGCAGTGTGACTTCTGTTAGTGGCCTTCAGGGGACATCTACGGTCACTCCAGCATCCGTTGAAGAGCTTGCACGGCCTTTTCTTTACCTTCTCCTTGTACAGGGTCTTTTTGCAGGATTAACCATAGGAAAAATATCAGAGGGCTCTATTAAAGCAGGGTTTAAACATTCCCTTATTTTAGTACTGATCGCATTCGTGGTTACGTCTGGTGCAAACGCATTTATTGCGTAAGTTTAGTAATAACATAAAATAGTTCATTGGGGATCTTCTCCATGTGAAAAGAATATCCCAAACGAGAAGACAAGCGCTCAATCCAACCGCGCTGGGGATGATTCATCGGTTTTCCTGAAAGCGTTTTCGTTGAAAAACTCACTATGATGTGCTTACAAGGAATTCGCTTTAGTAATGCTTCTGCTTCCTTGTGGCCCGATGCGTCTACAAGGTCTATAACCTTGAATAGTAAGGCCAAGTCTGCGGAAGGCAACTGTGCAGGTTTACGAATATCCAGCACTTCGGCTGAACCTTTAATATCTTTTTTCTTAAAAAATGCATTAATTACGTCAATGTCATCTTGGCGCACATCATATGCATGATACACGATGTCGGTGTTAGCTATCGCGAGAGGATTCAAACCGCATCCTAAGTCTAGTATAGATCTAGGGTGAAGACCATAGATTATAGATCGGACGTTCTCATAGAATGGCATGCGCTCACGAGTCGAGGAGTGCTTTGCGAGTAGAGCAGAAACGTCATGAATAGATTTAACCGTATAAGCTGTACCGAATCTTCCGGCGAAAACTCTTAATTGTGAACGTACCTCCTTAACGAGTTTTTTTTCCTCAGATTTAGAGAGAGGTGGATAGAGACTTTTTTTCTTTAGAGTAGAATGGACTAATTCGTGAATGAACGCGTCCGCGATTCCTCTTAATTCGCGCTTCTGCTTAATCTTATTTACGAGGGATTCATATTCCATATTTACAAAAGGAAATGCAAGTATAAAAGATATCTGGCAATATATTTAAAGGATAATCGGCGAATTATTAGATGTTTAAGAGAGGATTAGGGCATATTGAAGTTGTACTGGCATTTGTTCTGTTTATAGGCTTTCTTGTTTTTGGACTCTATTTTTTTAACCCTCTAGATAGTACGAGAGTGCTTGACTCTTCACTTTTTTACGCTCAAGATGCAATTTACAAAAATGTTTCTAGTGAGCTTGTAACGTACTCCGTAGTATTGAGAAATGTGCCAAGCAACCAAAATGTAGCTTTACAGCTTGATAAGAGTTCCGCAGATGGCTCAGGAGTATATGTTGAAGATTTAGATGGTAAAAAATTAGGCAATAGCTACGATGCATCTATACTGTCCGTAGATAGAACATCAAGTGAAAGCGATTTCTTGACCGTACGATTTGGAGATTTTCCTTACCAACCAACCCAAGTATCTAACACTCAATCTTTAACAAGCGACGATTTTTCCATTTCAAGTTCTGAAAGACGCGAAATAGGAAGCGAACAGCGCCTTGATGCACTTAACGCAACATACTACGCAGATTACGAGAAATTAAAAAAAGAATTCAACCTTCCCGGAAGAGTAGATTTTTCTTTTTCGGTTGTTTTCTCTAATAATGATGGCATTTATGCTTCTCGTCCCATAACTGAAGGGTTAGAAGTTATTTCTAAGAAAGAAAGGAAAGAGATTGTCAGGAAAGACGGCACGATAGGCTTTGCCGATGTTATTGTGCGCGTTTGGTAATGTTTATAACATTCTCAGCGTATAAGAGAATATGAATCGAGGAGGTTGGATGAGGATTGTTGAGGCCAGCATTGCTATCTTAATAATCTTAGGGGTTCTTTTCAGCCTTTATACAAAAAACATTCCGTCAAACGATGTCGATTTAAGTCAGAGAGCAAGAGATATATTGAGAGAGATTTCTGTAAATACAACTCTTCGTGAAGCTATATTGGATAATACAAATCTCGACATGATCAATAAGTCTGTTGCTTCCAAGATTCCAGAGTCTTATTTGAGATATGAAATAAAAATATGCGAACTTAGCGACGTATGCGGAAAGAGCGCGTTTACGTCAGGAAACGTTTATGCTGCTGATAGAGTTATTAGTGCTGCAATTAATTCAGGAACAAATTCGAAGAAGATACGATTGTTTATATGGAGAGTTGAATGAGTTTCACTTTTTTAGATCATACTGCAGATATCAAGTTTAGATCCACTGGGAAGACGCTTGCGAACGTGTTTGAACAGAGCGCACTTGCTATGAAAGAAGTTATTGCAGATAAAAAATATATAAAAAGCTCTATTAAAAAAAAGATAACGATTTCAGGAGAAGACACTAAAGATTTGCTTTATCAGTTTCTTGAGACAATTTTATTCTTTCTAGACGCAGAGTCGTTTATTATCTCTAAAACAAAAGTTACGATAAAGGACTTACAACTTGAAGCAACATTGTGGGGTGATAAGACCTCAGATTATCAAGGATTGAATCACGTTAAAGCTCCGACGTTTGCTGAAATGTATATAAAGAAAGTATCATCTAGATGGGAAGCACAAGTTGTTCTTGACGTATAAATGGATAAACTAAAAAAAGTAGAAGAAAATGTATATGAATTGCCCCAGTCCGGCAAGATGCTCGTTCCAGGACGAATTTTTGCCTCATTGGTACTAGCAGAAAAAATAGAAAAAGACAAGACGCTCGAGCAAATTAAGAACGTCGCACAGCTTCCTGGAATTATTAATTACTCTCTGGCTATGCCTGATGCACACCAAGGTTATGGGGCATGCATAGGATGTGTGGCTGCTTTTGACATTGCTACGGGCGTTATTTCTCCAGGCGCGGTAGGGTATGATATCAATTGCGGGGTGCGCGTCTTGGCAACTAATTTAACAAAAGAAGCTTTCATGAAAAAACAAGCAGAAGTTATCGAAGAATTGTACAAAGCCATCCCCTCGGGTGTGGGAGAGACAAGCAAGTTTGTACTTGATGCAAAAGAACTTGATGCCGTACTTGAACAAGGAGCACAATGGACTTTAGAGAAAAAATATGCAACGCGCGAGGATCTTGAATGTATTGAAGACAATGGGTGCATTAATGGAGCTTCTGCGAAAGAAGTGTCACAACGAGCAAAAGCTCGAGGGAGAAAACAACTTGGCACATTGGGCTCGGGAAATCATTTCCTTGAAATACAAGAGGTTGAAACTATATTTGATAAAAAAACAGCCGCAGTTATGGGTGTAAAAGAAGGGACTATTGCGATCATGATTCATTGTGGGAGTAGAGGTCTAGGGCATCAGACGGCATCAGATTATATTATGGCGATGGAGAAAGAATATGGCTTTACCCATTTACCTGACAGAGAGCTAGCATGTGCACCAATCAACTCTCCCTTGGGAAAAAAATACCGAGCCGCAATGGCGGCTGCAGCTAATTTTGCTTTTGCGAATAGGCAAATAATCACCTATCAGATGAGAAATGTGTTTGAAAAGCATTTTCCAAAGATAAGCATTAAACTTGTCTATGATATTGCACATAACATCGCAAAATTTGAGCAACATAACATCAATGGAAAGAAAAAAGAGGTCTGCGTTCATAGAAAGGGTGCAACTAGAAGTTTTGGACCAGGCAGAAAAGAAATTCCTGTTCGCTATAGAAAGATAGGCTGTCCTATTTTTCTACCGGGCAGTATGGGGACTTATTCTTACGTGCTTGTTGGAACTGAAAAAGCAGAACAACGTTCTTTTGGTTCTGCAGCCCATGGTGCAGGACGTGTCCTATCTCGCAGTTATGCCGTAAAAAATTTCTCATATGAGGGAGTTGAGAGAGAATTGAAAAATGCAGGAGTAGCCTTTAGAACTGGAAATAAAAAGGGACTGGTTGAAGAGGCTCCTGAAAGCTACAAAGATATTAATGAAGTTGCTCGAGTAAGCGATCAATTGGGCTTAGGTAAACTTGTTGCCAGATTTAAACCGGTTGCGGTAGTTAAAGGATAACGCTACTGGCAAGACAACCTTTATAAAGTTCTCTTCGTTAGAAAAAAAATGAAGAGGGTTGGTTTTATCGTCAGCATTTTGACTGTATTTTTTATTGCCTCTCTCGCTTTTGTCCAAGCTGCTGGCTGTTCGCTTGGCAGTTATAGTAATGAAACTATCTTGTCTCTTTACGCCCCAACTAATTCTCATCTTGCCTTATGGAATGATTCAGTACAGACAAGTTATGAAGCGTGCTTCAACTCAACGTTTGGATTTTCTTATACAGATCAGAATCCTGGAGTAGATGTTCATGCATGTAATCCAGATTACAGCAACGTTGTTGTATGGCTTTCAGGCATAGCGAATGCACATGCTTACCCTCCAACTACGACTCCTCCTGTAGGTTATCCTGTCCCTGTATGTTATGCTGGTCTAACGTGCGAATTACGTACAAACTCATGTAGGCCGGGCTATCAAGAAGTTATTTCTCTCTCATATCCTACTAATGCGCACGCGGAATTGAGCGACTCTAACGTCTATAATAATCTTGTCTGTTGTTCCTATGGAGCTAGCGCTGGATGGGGAACTAAATGGCAAGACAGCAAAGGAGACCTTATCGGAGTTGCTTACGGAAAGGCAAGTGCTGTAAATAAGACAGTTCAAATGATTGCCACTACTAATCTGGGGCCAGGAAAGGTTGTTAATTTTAGTGTTTATGAAAAAGACTGGTCAAATCCAGATGACTTTATACGAAACTTTAGTGCTGTTACCAACGCCCAAGGAGTAGCTACTGTTTCTAATTTTTTCATAACGGATCAAGATATGATTAATGGAGGAATTAATAGTCTAGAACCAGGCTACCTTCAGTTTTATTTTACTGCAGCTTCTGGCGCTCAAGATTACGATAGCGAACTTCTGTATGTAAATGGAACAGAAAGCAATACGCCTCCTAGTGTGTCTATCTCTGGCCCGACTCATCGAGCGATATATTACAAGGGCACGACCATACAATTCAACGCTTCAGTAATAGATGACGGGATGATCTCTAGCTATTTGTGGAAAATAGCTGAGGATGGATTCCAAAGTTCACAAAAGAACTTTAGTTATACATTGCAAACAGAAGGACAAAAAACAATAACTCTGAAGGTGACGGACAATAAAGGAGTTTCAGACGAAAAACAAATAGCGATTGCGGTTGTTGCTAGCCCTGGAGGAATGGCTTTCGTAAACCAACCACGACACTTACAGACTTTAGTTAACTCTTTACTGCAAGTTAGTTTCAGTGCTAATGAAAGTTATATTATCAATAGTGTGGGGAGTCCGTGCCCTACTACTGTTACGTGTCTTGCAGGTAATTGCCCTACGCACACTGAAAACACTCCAAATGGATGTTCTCCATCAACACTAACTGTGGCTGGAACTCCCCAACCATTTACGTCGGCTTACTTCAATTGGGCATTTAGCGATGGAGATAATGGTGCGGCAATGGATGGGTTTGGAAATACTGCAGCAACTAAGCGCTTTGGATTGCCTTCCTCAAGTGAAGGAGACAAACGTGTCGACCTCATTGTTAATTACACAAACGCAGGCACAGGAGTGGGCGTATTGCGTACAACTAGCCGATTCTTTACATTGCTAGATGCACGACAGTGTGTTGACAATGGAAACACATGGATAGAGTATAATGAAACAAGCGGTGAAGAAACGACTCGATATTCTACTTTGACTACTGGCAGATGCAGTGGTAAAGATGGTCTATTTGGCAGTTCTGACGATTGTTGTCCTGTTGGTTGGGCATGTTCTACTGGAGGATGTAATCCAACTAACATTACGAAGTGCGCAGATTATAGCAATAAGACGTCATGTAATAAAGACGCACTTAATGTGGTAAAAAATGATCCCTTCTGGAATTCTATACCGAAATGCGGAGAAGTAGTTAATGGAGTTGTTACGACTTGTTCTTGCTTATGGAATGGAACAAGTGAAACCAGTGGAAGTTGCGGACTTAACAAGAGCAGCACTTCAAGTGGAGGCACGACCGGAGGATGCACGTATTCGTCATGTTATTATTCTACTAGCTCAACCGGAGAATGTGTCAATGGATATGCCACGATTCAAGTAATTGCTGGATTTACTAACGGCACATGTGCTGGAGGAATTACCGAAGACCAATGTGTCTCCGGCCCTAGAACAGTTTTATGCGGCAAGCCTACTGTTGCGTTAAGTTTCTTTGGAGTCTGGCAATTTATCGCGTCATTCTTGTTCATAGGAGTGGTCTATTTCCTTATAACTCATAGAAAACGATGAAAGCCCGCTATTATTTGGTTGCTACAGTGTTAGTTTGTTTACTAGCCGCGCATGGGCTTGCGACGGTTAACAATATCCGTGAATCGATTGCAGACACTTATTCTACGGGTGAAAATCTTAGAGGAACTCTTAATGTTACGTTGAATAAAACAAATCTAGACTCAAAACTAGAGAGCAACTTTGGCAATTCGGTCTCTTTGCGTACATTATTAGAACTCAATGGATTTACTTCAGGAGATTATAATTGTAGTACTCCTGATTGTCTGCCTACTTACACACGTAACGGTGAAATAAATTCTTTAAATTTTGGCGGAGATAGTAAATTGATTGGCTTTGCGCTTCAAGGTCAACAGCTTTCGAATATCCAACAAACAACTTTAGTGATTCAAAGCAATAGCGCCCCTTCTTGTTTTCTAGATCTTGGAGTTGATCTGCTTAACTCCAGCCAATATCTTATTTCGAGTTCAGCCTATATCGACCACGAGTGTTACGGTCCGAGATATGGTTGCTTTGAGAACAATAGAAGCGATTACATTACAGTAACGTTACAACCTAACATTAACTACTGTGAAAAAATGCTTCTCCCTGTGGCTCCTGCTTTCAGATTGGGTACACAACTCGTGAAGAGCACTCAAGGTCTTGCACCATTAAAGATGGGGATGTATTCGCTCGATGGAACTCTACTGAAAGAGTGCACATTGCCTTCTTTCAATCAGGACAACCAACCTATTGAATGCATCGCCCCTTATAGTTTAGCAACACAACAAGAGGTTTTTGTTTGTTTGTCATCACTTGGTCCATCAAACTATAAAATACGCACTGAGACGAATCAAGCATGTGGTACTAATGACTTTGGAGCTAATTATCCTGGAGATTACGAATTGTATGCAAAGAACTTACAGTTTGATACCCCTCGTATAGAGATTTCTCAGAGTTCATTTTTCAATAAAACTGGACTTAATCTTGATGAGTACCTTGCATCATACGTTGCCGATAGATATGGAGGAACGTGCTCGCCTTATTGTATTATTCCTGTGCGCATTTTTGGATCTCCGCAGTCGCTACAATTAAGCAACGCGTATATGAAATATACAACGACTCTTGGACAAATAGAGTCCAGTTCGGTTTACGATATAAGCCTAGGAACGGTGAGCGTAACCTCTAAACCGTTAGTTGTAGAGATTGAGAAAGCAAACTTTACGTTGCCTCAAAGTGCCAAAAGTGGATCACTTAAGCTTACTCTCGATGGTCAACAGCTCGTTAACAAGCGCATTAACATCTCCTCTGGATTCCTCTTCAGTTTAGATCCTCAGTTTTCTACATTTGGAACAGATACAAACTTTAACATTATAACAAATACAACTATTAGCTCGTCAACTTGGAACTTCGGCGATGGCAGTGTTGCGCAAACAGTTCCTGGTAAAAATGCAGTGCACAGATACTCGCAACAGGGAAGTTTTACTGTAAGTGTTGAAGCTAAACGCGCGGATGGAGTTGTAAGTAAACGAAATTTCGCTGTTTCTGTAGGAGATGCAAGGACTTCAGCAAATGAAACATTAAAACAAAATAAAGAACATCTTAAAACGTTGCAAAACGAGATAGTTAAATTAGCACCTTGGGCTCAAGTACTAGTACTCGATCAACTAAGTCTAAAAGAACTAAATAGTTCAGTAGCAGAATTACAATTACGCTACGGACAAGCAGCTACCGACGAAGAGTATGCTTCAATCGTCTCAGACTTGCTGGCACTTAATATTCCTTATAACTTATCTTCAGGCGTACGAGGGACTTTGCCTCTTCTTATCGGAGCTGAGTCT
>CAZRZR010000007.1:0-23934 GCA_964604715.1 Candidatus Woesearchaeota archaeon | reverse complement strand
CTAAAAACTGTGAACCTTAATGTAATTATGTTCAGAGACAGAAAAAGAGGTATAAGAAGAATTCTCCAAATAGCTGAATTCGACGCAGATCGGGACGATGCAAAAGCCAATCTTCTCTACAGATGGTCTGCAGAAGAAGACAAAATGATAAAACACAGCGAGAGCTCACGATTTTTCGAAGACATAGAAAGAAACACAGGCATGTCCCAGCTAGAAATAGCCAAAGATCTTGATGAAAAGAAAAAAATAATAAATTGGCTTATAAAAAATAACATCCGTAACCTTACCGACTTTGGAAAAATGATGAGCATGTATTATCGAAATAAACCGGCACTTCTCTCGGCCTTAGCAAAAAACGATCCTAAGGCGGTTTTGGGATAAACAATGAGCTTTAGAATACCGTTTACGCGGTTATCAATTGATAAGTTAAAACAGAAATCAAGACTTTTTTCACCATACGTCCCAAAAAAGAAGAAGTCAAAACTTTCAGAATATCTTGAAGACGCGTCAGTCCCATTATCACGTGAAGAATATCTGGGTTTGGTCATTCGAAGTGGAGTCACCGTTTTAATTGCAGGATACGTATTTCTTAGCACTCTTTTCTTTTTCTTAAACCTAAAAAGCTGGTATCTTACTTCTTTGCTTGCTACGTTAATGTTTGTAATATTCGTCAGTGGAAGTCAAATGCTTTATCCGCAGCTCTATAACTCAAGAAAGCAAAGAAACATAGAAAGAAACCTAATCCCTGCTCTAGAAGATATACTTGTACAACTTAATTCGGGAATTGCATTATTCAGCATACTTGTAAACATATCTTCCTCAGATTACGGCGAACTCAGTGTAGAATTCAAAAGAGCAGTAAAAAAAATTAATACAGGAGTTCCTCAAATTGAAGCTCTTGAAGAACTAGGAAAGAGAAATAACTCTCCGTTCTTTAGAAGAACCATTTGGCAAATAAGCAACGGAATGAAAGCAGGAAGCGACATTTCAGTGGTAATAAAAGAAGGCATTTATTCTCTTAACGAAGAACAAGTCCTGCAGATACAAACATACGGAAACAAACTGAACCCACTAATTATGTTTTACATGCTAGTGTCAGTTATTCTACCTGCATTATCAATAACATTTTTGACAGTCATTTCTTCACTCATTAATCTCTCTCGAACTATAACGCTTGCACTCTTCTCAGGATTATTCATTCTAGTGATAATCATTCAAATAATGTTCATGGGTATGATGCGATCTATCCGTCCGAGCCTACTATAATGCAAAAAATAAACAAACAACGACATCTCACGCTTAAGGGAATACGAGTTATTCTGCTTGTAGCTCTCTTCATCTCTCTTGGCGTATTTTACTTCACTAAAAACTGGATACTTTCAGTTGTTATCTTGCTCTGTTTAGCATTAGGGGCTTTTGGCGCGAAATTACTCCGTAAAAAGATGCAACATCTCAAAGATATAACTAAAATGGAAATTGCTTTCCCTGAGTTTCTTGAACTTATGTCCAGTAACTTGCGTGCAGGTATGACGATTGATCGCGCATTATTACTTAGCTCCCGAGAGGAATTTGCACCACTTGACAAAGAGATTTTACAACTTGGAAAAGATCTAGTTACTGGAAAGGAGATAGAACATGCCTTGCTTGACATGGCGACTCGAATCGATTCAGATAAGATGCGTAAAACAATCATGCTTATAGTTACAGGCATCCGTTCCGGAGGAAATCTTGCAACCCTTCTGCAAGAAACAGCAACTAACACCAGAGAGAGAAACTTTATAGAAAAAAGAGCCGCTTCAAATGTTCTTATGTATGTTATATTCATATGCTTTGCTGTTGCAGTGGGTGCACCGATTTTGTTTGGCCTTTCTGCAGTGTTAGTAAAAACATTAACTGGAATACTAGCAAACATTCCTCCTGTAGAACAATCGTCACAGCTTCCATTTACGCTAACGGCAATAACAATATCTCCAGAATTTGTTACCTATTTCTCAATATTGTTCATTATAATCAGCAATATTCTTGGATCACTTATATTGGGCATTGTAAGCAAAGGAGATGAGAAAGCAGGCGTAAAATACATTCTCCCATTGGTAGTAACAAGCATTACTATCTTCTCAATTGTGCGTTTCGCACTTGCAAGTTACTTCACCGGTTTCTTTAGTTAGCTTTTTATAATCGCCATTCTTGCAGAAGTCATGGCAGGATCTATAAAAAGAGTTCCAACAGGGGTGATGAACATGGATGCGTTGATAGAAGGAGGATTTGAAAAGAACTCAACAAATCTTATTGTAGGCGCTGCCGGAAGCGGCAAGTCTATATTTTCAGTGCAATTTATGGTTGAAGGAATGAAGGCAGGAGAAAAATGCCTTTATGTAACATTTGAAGAAAAAAGAGACGAATTCTTTGCAAATATGGAAGAATTTGGATGGAAATTAGAAGAATATGAAAAAAAAGGATTGTTCATTTTTCTAGAATATACGCCTGAAAAAGTAAAGCTCATGTTAGAAGAGGGCGGAGGAGCAATTGAAAACATCATAGTAAAAAATAAAGTTACGCGCCTCGTTTTAGACAGTATCACTTCCTTTGAATTTCTATTTGAAAAAGAGCTTGAGAAAAGAGAAGCCGCTCTAGCATTATTTTCAATGATAAGAAAGTGGAACTGCACAGCCCTACTTACGTATGAAGGCGACCCATTAAAAGGAGAAGGAATTGATCATAAGTCTCTTGAATTCGAAGCAGATTCAATTATACTAATTTACTATATAAGAAAAAGCGGAGCAAGAGAAAGTTATATCGAAGTGCTCAAAATGCGAGGCACAAAACACTCCAAAAATGTATATCCTCTTATAATAGATAAAAAAGGCATGAAAATTGGAAAAAAGCCCTATAAAAAAGACATTCTCCAAAAAGAATAACTAGGCATTTAAATAGCAGTTTCCTATTAACTGGTATGAAAAAAAGAGGCCAGGCGTGGGGTTTCGATAGTATGATGGGTGCAGTTATATTCATAACGGGCGCACTAGTCTTTTACTTTTTTGCACTTAATTACGGATCAGCTAACAATCAAAAAGTGGATCAATTGGTTCATGATACAACCTCCGTAGCAGATAGTCTCCTGTCTGAAGGAATTCCTGCAAACTGGAACGCCACAAGTGTAACGAAAATAGGAATAATTACGAATAACAAAGTAAACAACACAAAGCTTGCCACACTCTATAATATGAGCAGAGACAATTATAACAATACTAGAATAACGTTCAATACTCGCTTCAATTATTTCATTAATTTTTCAGAACCAATGATTGTAAACAGTCAACCAGTACAAGGCATTGGAATCTATCCTACTAATGCAACAGATACATTTAGAGTAACTCACTACATAGTCTATAATGACAAACCAACCACTTTGTACGTAATACTATGGAACTAAAATCAGAAAAAAGAGGGTTTTTCTTCAGTACCGACGCAATTATAGCAATTGGCCTAATATTCTTAGTAATACTAATTTCATACCCTATAGTGAAAGAGAAAAAATATCAAACTGACATCCAATACGATGTTATAACTGCACTTTCCTCTCTAAAGGCCATCGATGCCAATGACGCATATACCCAGTCATTAATCGCTCAAGGATTGATAACAAATACTAACGAATCGATGCTTGAGGCAATAGGACAGTTTTATGTAACAAACAAGACAATAGCGCAAAACTTAGCAAACTCATTGTTAAGCGAGCTAGATGTACCTGACAATATAGGATTATGGTATGGTTCAACGCTTCTCGCCTCAAAAAACGTGACGCCTTATGAACAAGCAACTTCAATAGAAACAACAACTCAACGTATCAGCGGTATTCAAGAAGGACAAAGCGTAACAGGATTCTCTGCAAAAGCATATCTTTCGAGTAAAGTACAGAAGAGATATTTCTACTTCGGAGGATATGTTGGAGATGGCAACGTATCATTACAACTGCAATATAACGGTACAATTCAAAGCGCAACACTCGAAGCAGCAACAAGCAGTAATTTTGATGCGTACATCAATCAAAATTATAGCGGCTCATATACAAAGTCGAATTCAACAACCACGCCAGCAACATACATATTACCGCTTAATTCGTTTAGAAATGGTACAAACACAATAGAATTACGCGCGAATAATCTTTCAATCGCAGGCGGTTTCCTTAAGATAACCTACCTTGCTGACGCACAATATGAACAACCAACAAGATATTATTTTCCAGGCGTAAAGGGTACAGTAAACGTCTATGATGGATTTTATGTGCCAGGCAAACTTAATTCGCTTTCGCTTTCCCTACATTACAACGCAAATACGAATATCTTTCTTACAATAGGAAACAAGACTGTGCTGAACGGATCAAGCGCTGGAGAAACAACAACTAGTCTAACCAACAGCCAGCTCTCTTCACTTCTTACATATACCGAACTAGAAAATAAAACTACGCCAATAAGAATAGGATTACAGAACCTATCAATTTTAGGAAGCGGGCTTTCTAATGTGGACGTAGTGCTTATTACAGACGTTTCAGGAAGTATGGACTGGAGACTTGATAGCGATACTACTGGCACAACGCGTAATAATTGCTCAGACCCTCTATTGCAATCTCCTTCAACAAAAAGATTAAGTCTTGCAAAATGTATTGACAAAGACTTTATCTCAACCATCTTGAATGCTAGCTCAGACAGTAGAGTAGCAATTGTTTCATTCTCGAATGATGCCAATAGTTACGTAAATCTTACACGAAACCAAACTCTCCTAACCGCAACAGTAGACAGCTACTCGGCATCAGGAGCAACATGCGTTTCTTGTTCAATTAATCGTGCATACTCAATCTTACAAACATCCAGTAATTCATCTCGTATAAAGTTCATCGTAACAATGACAGACGGTGTAACGAACCGTAGAAGCACACCCATGTGCAGCGACGTGCTTGCATCCGGCTCGTCAAATATAACAACTGTAGTGACTGGCGGAATAAATTCAACTTTAAAAAAATCAAACGTTTGGGATGAAATAGCAAATCCTAACGGCTCAACTATTAACGGAATAGATCTGTTCAACGCCACGTTAGGGTACGCAGTAGGAGAAAACGGTGCGATAATCAAATGGAACGGCACCAATTGGGCTACATCAAGTTCACCACAATCTACAGCATTATACAATGTAAACATATTTAACAAAACATTCGGTTTGGCGGTAGGCGCCTCAGGCAAAGTAATTAAATGGAATGGGGCGAGCTGGTCAAGCCTAACAACTATAAGCAATAATCCAACGTTAAACGCCGTCTCAATATGGAACAACACTTTAATCTTTGCAGCAGGAGTACGTTCAAACTCTGGAAGGATATACAAATCGACTGATGGAGGCGCAAGTTGGAGCGAAGATTACTCTGCAGGAAGCAATTTCAGAGGAGTTAAAATAGTAAACGGCACGTTAGCTTTCGCAGTCGGAGATTCTGGACGTATAGCTAAATGGGTGCCAAACAGCTGGTCTGCACCAAGCTCACCAACATCAGAAAACCTCTATGCAATAAATGCATATAATAAAACGCTCATTGTTGCAGCAGGTGGAGACAGTGCTAAATCTATAATTATCAATTCATCTGGAGGCCCCTGGTCATTATCTCTAAATGTAGCAGCAGATTCTTTGAGAGACATAGAAATTTTCAACAATCAAACAATAGCGGTTGGTGAAGGCGCGACAATCTATGAAAAAACAACAAGCACATGGGTGCGTAGTTTTAATATTCCTCTTGCATATAAAGGAAACCTCACTGCCGGCATCAGCTGTACATCAGACGAAGAAAGTTGTACAGAACTTAACTCATTCCCTGCATTAAATGCAAATTACAGTTCATGCAGAACTCGTACAGATTTAAACGCTACAATTTATTCAGTAGGTTTTGGACCAATCGACAGCTGCGCATTCGCAAATTATACTCTTCAAGCCATTGCGCAATGTGGCAATGGTACATTTTACTCAAGCAGTAATGCCACACTATTACAAAAATTCTATTCTGAAATTGCGAACAATATTCTAAAAGTAAGTTTTAACGAACAGTCTGCATCAATTCAAGGAAATATTTCAACAACGCTCTATCCTGACTCATATATAGAATTTAATTACACAAAAATACAAAGCCCATACGGTCTTGCAATAACTACAGAGAAACCATTTAATAGCGACACCTCTGCATCATTTAGCATACCTTTAAATGCAACAATCGTAGAAGCGCGAGTGCTTTCCTATTCAGGCCCTCGATGGACAACGCAAATATTAGCAAATAACTTTTCAGTCTACAACTTGTCAACATACGGCAGTAACTATCTCTCTTTAGGAGACCCGTATATTATTCAGATACCTCTAACTATGATTGCAGCATCAAATTATATCTCTCTCAAAACAGGTTTATCTCCCCAAAACACAACAGTAGGCTCGTTATCCAATAAAGTAGTATACACCGTAATAAAGAACGCATCTGGCTATTCACCCATTGTGGCTACTGCACAAGGTTGTAATTGGACAATTCAATTCGAATCTGGAGCAAACATTACTGCAACAATACCTACAAACTATACCGGCACAGATCAATGCTTTTATACAGAGACGAAAGTACAATACAACGTAAATGATGCCGCTCAAACCGCAGTCTATAGTTTACTTCAAAGTATTGACTTAAATGCTAATAATAAAATAGACGTAGAGTTAAGTTCGCAAGACATTGACATAAGTTTAACACAACTTACGGGCATCCCATACACCTGGTCAACAGAAATACAAGTGAGGACTTGGAGATGAAATATAATAAAGGAATGTTCTTTACACTTTCAGCGTTGCTTCTTTTATCCTTGTTTATTTTAAGTTATACACTCTACCAATCAACTAACGAGATAAAATCCACAACTAAAAGAGTTGAAACGCTTAATGCTTTTCTGTTCTCCACAGAAAAAGATCTTGAACGTCAAATTTACATCGCCTCGTTTAGAACAATATTTCTTTTAGAAGACCATATCACTCAAACAGGAACATATGTCACAAACATCTCTGCGTTAATGAATGAAGGAGTCTTTAATGGCACGTTATACGGTCAGCCCCAACCTATACTGGCAGGAGCCACATTCTCAGATATCCAATCCTCGATTATTCAAAATGCCCAAAAAATTAATGCTAATATAACGCTTACCAATGCCTCTCTTAATGTTTCCCAGCACGACCCATGGAAAGTTGACGTAACTCTCACTGTAGATCTAAGCTTACACGATGCAAACGATGTTGCCTCATGGACACGAAAAGAAGTCATCATAGCACAAGTCCCTGTGAACAATTTTGAAGACCCGTTATATCTCGTAGGCACAAACGGCCTAGTCACCACACAAATAAAAAAGACGCCCTACACTCCATTCGTACAGGGCACAAACGTCAGCAATTTACTCGCGCACACTCTTGGATTCTATTATACTGAATCAACACTAGCTCCTTCGTTTCTCGATCGTCTCCAGGGCCAAACTACCGCGAGCCCATATGGCATCGAATCACTTGTTAATTTGAATGAATTATCATCACGCGGCGTTGCAGTAAGAGACAAAAGCGTAGTAGATTACATATATTTTGGCTCACAAACTCCTGTCACTGCACAGGTTCAAGGCATGCCCTCGTGGTTTAAGCTTGACCAGCCACATTGGTCACTCTATCAGGTGTCAAACTTAACGTTCTAATCTACAAGAATATTTATAAACCTCCCTCGATATATTATCGAAGATAATAATCAAAAGGAGGTGGAAAGATGAACAAAAAAGGACAGGCAGCCATGGAGTTTTTAATGACCTATGGATGGGCAATCCTTGCGGCAATCATTGCAATAGGAGTTCTTTCATATTTCGGCGTATTAAATCCGGGACGATTCGTTCAAGATAGTATATTTATTGCGGCTCCATTGGGCGGTAATGCTCAACAAGTTAATTCTTCGGCAGTAACTTTAGATATCCAAAATGGTGCAGGTGAAAGAATCAACATAACCACCGTCACTGTAGGAAGTTGTCCGATATATACATACGGACAATACGTTACCGCAGGAAGCAATGCAGTCATTTCTGTGCCATGTACACTTAACTCAGGAGATACTTTCAGAGGAGATATAACAATTAAATATCTCAGACAAAGCACAACTCTAGAGTCAAAGACAACTGGTACAATAACCGCAAAGGTACAGTAAACAGTTTTTATTTTTTATTTCTCTTTTTCTTTTATTTTTTATTTCAACAGCTTTATATATGCCTAGTTTTTACCTTCCGTAAGATCGCGTAGCTCAGCCTGGTTAGAGCACGGCTCTGATATCAATCGTCAGAAAGGCCGGGGTCCCATGTTCAAATCATGGCGCGATCATTTCTATAATAGACTGGAAATAACCTGAAAAGAGAACTCATTCGGAAATTTAAGCAGGTATAGGAACAGGCTTTCTGCTTCGTGCAATAGATAAATATCCGTTTATAGATCCAACAAACTGGTCGCCTAATTTTTTAATGAAAGGCAAATCTTCGAGAGGAGATCCCTGAGTAAGGAAAGAGAGATAGGCAGTTGGAGGCGTAAGATCTGCGCGACTACTTAGAAACCACGAAGCTGCTCCAGGCACATTACTATAAGGTTGATTGTGAAGCGCGAGAGAATAGCAATTATCTAAATCCATACGAACAACGAGACCAGGTATGGGATTAGACCGCCATGATCCAATTAAAAGCCTATGCCTGAGACCATGATCATGAGCCGTAAGTTCCTCACCGCTGACCCCTAAAAGAGAGTCTACTTCATTAGTCCAAAAAAGGCGTCGCGCTTCCTCATAAACGCCCTCACTTACCCGAGCAAGGCTTGCTCTTGCTTCTCTAAACTGATCAGAAGAAAGAGGCTGGCCTTGATAAATTCGAATTCCCTTAGGATAGCCCTCTACGGCGATATCTAATGGATGTTCCGATGCTATGCTAGCCATAAAAATCAACTGAAAAACTACTATAAAAGCATTGTTGCATTATAAAATACATATATAGCATAACCAAACTCAAAAGCGAGGCTATCTTAACAAGAAGATTTAATAAAAGTTAAGCCAATGGTGCTGTATGAATAGAATAGCAATTTTTGGACAGCCAGGAACTGGAAAAACAACCACTGCAAAGAATATTTCTAAAATAAAACCTTGCAAAATAATAGAAGCATCAAAGACAGTTATTTATCCAATTGCTCAAAATTTTGAAAAATTACCTAATGAAGATGATCTGTTGAAATTCTTACAAGACTCAAATAAAAAAACCAGCAGGAAAATAAACAGAAAAACAGCGATGCAGACATTTACTCGCCTAGAAAAAGAATACTCTTCTGATTTTATTGCGAGAGCTCTGCACGAAATGTATGTCAAAAATTCAAAATATAAAGCAGTTATCTTCTCAGGTTTACGAGGACTAGATAATGCCAAATATTGTAGATTACATAACGATTTAGTCGTGTATCTTAAGACAGATAAAAATGAATTAATCGATCGCCTCAGTGATGAAAAAGGCTATACTCGACAACAAGCGATAACTGAGTTAAAAGAAGAGCAGAAGAGATACAAAACAGAGGAAATAGAAAAAATAGCCGATTTAGTTATAAACACATCCACAAACAATGTGATTCAAGTTTCCAAAAAGATAATATCGAAAATAGAAAGTTGGAATAGAATGTGCAAAAGATGCGTCAATACGGGCAAAAATCCAGCGATAAAATTTGATAAAAAAGGATATTGTAATATTTGCAGCGCTTATATTAAAAGTCTCGATTTAGCTCACTTAAAGGAAGAAATAAATTTTCTTAAATCATTCAAAGGAGCAGGGAAAGGCAAGTACGATGTTATGGTTGGTCTTTCAGGAGGAAAAGATAGTACTGCAACGCTATACACTATTAAACAGATGGGATTCAAACCCCTCGCAGTAACCTTTAATCTGGGTTATCTTCCAGAAACGACCATTCCAAAAGCAAGATATGTTGCAAAGCTTCTCAACGTTGATCACGAAGTTATAGATATAAGAAAGTATATCAGAAAAATTGATCTGGCTTCCTACGAGAAAACAGTTAAGCTTTATGAAGAACCATTCACGCTGGAAACAAAAATTAAGTTCAAAAAAGCTTACCGGATCGGCAGAGAACACTATTCTATAAAGTGTAAACACTCTCCGATTTTTGTAAGAACATGTCAACTATGCAGAAGAATGGTTATCCGAGCATATTATAGTGAAGCATTAAAACGAGGACTCAATGCAATGATCTTAGGAATTAATGAATGGACTAATCTTAGTGCAGCACAAGGAAGAAAAGAATACAAGGTTTCAGGAGTCAGAAAGCTACAGCCTATCAAAAACAAACCAGCAGTATACGTTTTCCATTTACCCTTCTTACTTCAAAGAAACAGCAAAAAAACTAAAGAGATATTAGACAAACTAAATTGGAGGCCTCCTAAAGGAGAAGATTTTATTGAATCAAACTCTAACTCTTGCCTCTATGCTAGATCAACAGAGCAGATGGCAAAAAGATTGCTTGAGTTTCATCCAGATAGTACAAGACTAGCGCGAGAAGTTACGGTAGGATTTATTACCAAAAAACAAGCTTTAAAGGCTCTTGGCAAAATACATCCTTACAAACATACGCCGCGTCAAGTCTTAGAAAAAGCAAAGATTTTATAAAAAAGACTTAAAGATAATTACTGAAGTCCAAACTCAACAGTCAAACCTTTATCGTGTACAGTATAACTCTTCAAAGGCAAGTCAACTTGTAAGCTATTAATGTAAACCTTGTTTTTCCCAATAGCCTTAACTTCATATCCAGACTCAACTTTAGAGACAAACACGTCCTCAACAGATCCAATGCCAGGAGCTTTCAACTCGTACAAAACCTTATCGCTCAAGCGTCGTACTTCAGTCTTTGCTTCTACGCGTGGAACTCCAGCCATACGCTTAACTTGATCATCACTTACAACACGCTTCTTGACAGCGCGAGGCTTCTGCTGAGGAACGCCAACTTTAATTTGAATATTTCCAGGCATCTGTTCCATAGGCATTGATTTCATCTGCGATTCAAGCGACTTCATCAAGCTATTGAAAATAGAACCAATCAATTTATCGCTAAAGCCCATTGCACCGCCTCCAACTACAGGAGCATTGCTAAATTCATCTTTACCCAGTAGACCGTAATCTTTCATATCCTTCTCTGGGCTACGTACATCGCATCCGCAATGAGGACAAAAATCAAAGTCGACATTCATCTTGCTCGCACAGCGAGGACATTCTTGCTTCTTTCCAAACATAATACACCCATACGCTCTAGCCTTATAAATTTTATGAAAGCACGTTACTTCTCATGAAAGAACTTCTTGAACCAAACAGTATCTGAATGAATGGTCTTAAACGGATGGAACACGTCCCATGCTAATCCCTTAATCCTATCCTTTTTCTGCGGCTCTTCCAGCTGTGGCAAGAAGATAATGGCCACAAGGAACCGTAATGCGGAAGCTATAACAAACACAAACAACGTTGTGTTCATGAAACTAACGTGCAGATATTGAATCATTAATCCGCCTAAAATAGATCCAAAAAAGATTGCGACACCGCTTAACAAATTAGAATAGCTAAAGCATCGTGCACGCTTCTGTACCCCTACAGAGTCATAGGTATAATTGGTAGCACCTATACCAAAGGCCGCATTACCCAACCCAGCAGTAAATCCAGGAAGTAAGAATAACAAGACAGGGTTTTTCAAAAATAGCCATAGGAGTGGTGTCAAAGGAAATGCCCAGGCTGCAACGTGCAACAAAGGCAGGTTCCCATATTTATCTGAAAACTTGCCCGCAAGCGGTGTCAGCAGCAAATAAAATATAGTCGAACTCAAACTGATTGCGGTAAACCAAAATAAGTTGAAATGCAAATCATTCAGCATGTATACTCCAAAGAAAGGCGAAGCAACCATAACTGCAAAGTTGAAGAACGCCTGAAACACGGCGAATTTGCCAAAGTTATCATAACGCTTAATGAAACTCCAAAAGGAGAAATAGGAAGCCTTCTTCAGTTTAAAATGAGGCGAGAAAACATGTTTTACTTGGTACAATGAAACAATACGCAAGAAAATAGCAGTAATAAAAACAATAGAATAAATCGCCAGCACATACGTTTTAGCCTCAAATAAATACAAAACGATCCCTCCAACAAGAGAAACCATAACGCCAACCCAGCCTATAATTTTATTACGTCTTGCAAAATAATGCCCGCGTTCAGATTCATTCACCAAGTCTCCCAACCACGAAAAAGAAGCAGGATCTTTAACAGCTCCAAAAAAGATAAACAATGAATAAAACGCGATCAGCAAATAAGGCAACCAGACAAGCCCAATCTGTCGCGAAAACATAAAGGAAAGCATAATAATAGGCAACCAAATAAAAGCCATCCATGCAGTATATGAAATATGGATATGTTTACGCGAAAACCTTTCCATAAGTTTAGCGCCCCAAAGATTTCCCAGAGGAGCAACCAATCCGGAAAATGCACTTAAGAACCCTATATGTGCAACATTAGCTCCGATAGCTTTAGCAAATGGTACAATAAAAAAAGAACTTAAATTAGTAGAAGCTTCAGATACTGCTCCTTGTGAAATAAATCTCTTTCGTGCGTGATCTTTTGAGAGTGCAACATATTTTGAATCCTGAAGCTCATCTTTGATAATAATAGAATCGCGTTCACCCCTCTTATCCATGCGATTTAATGTCTAAAACGATTAATAAAGCTTATCTCAACGCAAACGCTTATAAAGTTTCAAACGTTATAAAGAAATGGCAAGCATTTCATCGTTATTCTCTCCTGAAAATATTCCTGGAATCGATCCAACCACTGCTGCTGCAGTCGCGACAATTCTAGCAGCATTTTTCGTAATATTATTTATCATAGGAGTTCTTGTTTACGTGTATACCTCCTGGGCTTGGATGACTATCGCACGAAAAACAAACACTAAGCCTGTATGGCTTGCCTGGATACCAATCGCTAACTTCTATCAGCGAAGTAAAATCGCACGAATGCACTGGTGGCCACTTTTGTTACTTCTTGGAGGGCTTGTTCCATTCCTTTCATTAATAACTACTGTAGCATTCTGGGCGTTTATAATCACATGGAATTGGAGATCCTTCGAACGCGTCCACAGACCTGGCTGGTGGGCTTTATTCTTGATATTCCCTATAGTGGGATGGATAATTTATCTAGCCCTTCTAGGCATAGTTGCCTGGGGAAAAAAATAGAGTAGTGTGGAAAAAATACAACTCGCATTAATAATTCTAGGCTCTATCGCGTTGCTCGAGAGCCTTCTGATACTTATCTTTCCTCATTGGGCACAAAAATTAACATTCAAACTCTCAAAAAATCCAACCACGTTAGAAAAAATAGGCGTTATCGAATTTATCATAGCGCTTCTTTTGATACTCTGGGCCGCACTTTCTTAAATGCGCCGGCCGGGAATCGAACCCGGACACGCAGCTTGGGAAGCTACCATTCTACCATTAAATCACCAGCGCTTAGAAATCCTATAAACGAGAAGTTTAAAAACTACACGTTCCCACGACAAATATGCAAAACATCGAACTCAAGTATACGCCATTAACTTCCAAAGGCGGCGTTTTAAGCAGACGCGATTTCGTTCGTTATTGTAATCAGCAAGGTCTAGGAAAAATAGTAGACAAAGTCCTAGTAGATCCAGTAACTGAAATACTTAAAGAGAAAAAAGGAGAAACTATTGTTTTAGGTTCTCTCGAATTATCACGAACAGAATCTCAAAGTAATTCTACTGAGTGGAAATCTATCGTCTCAGGATTAGAAGCTTTCTTAGATATCAGAGCAGACGACGCTCGTGCAGGAACTACTGAAGGTGTAACGTATATCCAAGGAATAGGATATTGTATCGATAGTCAAGCCTGGCAAAGCCAAATAGAAAAAGAAAAAGAGGCAAATACCACTCGCTCAACAAAGATAATTCTAGGTTGGCCTGCATTCACCAAAGAAGACAAACCGGTTAGAAGAATAGAGTTTCCACTCAGAGACTATCGAAACGTCGATGAAGAAGTAGCAAGACTAGCGATAGAAGGAAGAAGATTTACGGCGAGCCACAAACGTGAAGTACTTGAACCATTCAAAGAAACAGTAAAGGCATGGCATCAGGCGCAAACAGGATACAGTAAGTCTAATATTCCTCCTGTAGAGGAAAGCCCTTCGCAACGCTCGCTTAAGGTAGGGGAAGGCATGTACGCCTTGGTGCAGTTAGTTCGCGTTGAAGACATTGCATATGAAAAGATTGTAACTAGTCTTAAAGAAGAGATACGCCTTGTAGCTCAAAGACAACCCGTCGAAGGTTATCGCGCAACAGTGCAAGGAGATCAGGTTTTCGTTAACATAAAGTCCTTGAAAGAAAGAGAAGAGGCACTAAGGAAGAGAGCAACAAGCGTTACATATAGATACGAAATAGTCCCATAGCACCATATTTTTATACCTCTCTAATTCATTATAGGAATGAAAAACAAATTCTATATTACAACTGCAATAGATTATGTAAACGCCAGACCCCATATTGGCCACGCTTATGAAAAGATACTTGCAGATGTCCTAGCACGCTGGCACAGGCTCGTAAAAGACGATGTACATTTTCTCACAGGGACAGATGAAAACGCCCAGAAAAACGTTCAAGCAGCAAAACAAGCAAAACTGCCTGTTAAACAATTCATAGATAAAAATGCACAGCATTTCATCGACCTATGTAAAACACTCGACATTTCATACGACGAATTTATCAGGACAACGGAACCTCGTCATATAAAAAAGTCACAGGAAATAATTCAGCAAGTCTATGAAAAAGGAGATATCTACAAAGGCACATACGAAGGTTTGTATTGTGAAGGCTGTGAAGAATTCAAAACGGAAAGAGATCTAATTAACGGAAAGTGCCCAGACCATAATATAGAACCAAAACAGATATCAGAAGACGCATATTTTTTCAAACTTTCAAAATATCAAAAACAGATACTTAAAGCATTAAAAGAAGGTCTAATAAAACCACAAAAAAGAGCAAATGAAATTATAGCTAGATTGGAAGAAGATGATCTCAAAGACCTCTGTGTATCTCGCAGCGATGTTGATTGGGGGATAGAAGTTCCATTTGATAAAAAATTCAAAATATACGTATGGTTTGATGCACTGATCAATTACATCACAGGTTCAGGAAAGAAAGAAGAGTACTGGCCAGCTCAAGTGCATGTTATTGGAAAAGGAATAAATTGGTTTCACAGCGTTATATGGCCAGCTATGCTTCTTTCGGCAGGCTATAAGCTACCAAAAAACGTATTAGTTCATGGATATCTCACCGTAGACGGACAAAAGATGTCTAAATCTCTAGGCAACGTTATCGAGCCACTAGAAATAGCCCAGAAGTACAGCACAGATTCAGTACGTTATTTCCTGCTAAGAGAAGTATCAATTGAAAACGATGGCGATTTCTCAGAATCCACGCTAAAAGAACGCCATAACAACGAGCTAGCAAACAAACTAGGTAATCTAGTCTCGCGTCTATCAACTTTAGCCGAAAAATATGGTATAGAAAAGTCAGAAACTGAAAACATAACTGAAAGAATAGAAAGAATAGAAGAACATTTTGAAAACTACGAGCTAGATCGTGCACTGCATGAGCTATTCGCGTATGTAGATAGCATAAATGAATATCTTCAAATCAATAAACCTTGGGAAACCAAAGATACAAAAGTCCTCTACAATGCAGCTAATTCTCTTAAGAATGCAACAATCTTACTATATCCATTTTTGCCACAAACTTGCGAAAAAATAGCAACCACGTTTAACTTCAAAATTGATTGGAAATCTCTTGAACAAGATCTTAAAGTCAGTAAAATTAAAAAATCCGATATTTTATTCAAAAAGATAGAATGATTGCCCAAGGATTATCTTCTCCGCCAATAACACAAACGCGCCACTTTAACGGAACTGCAAACATCGAATGCCTTATTGGAGATATGGAAGCAAAGGCGATAGGAGAACCACATATAGACAAAACGAGAGATGGCAAAGAAATAATCTTATTAGAAGGAATATACCATGCAAGAAATACTACATGTAGAATGAATTATACAAAAGGAAATGGATTGAATATAGAAGTCACAGGCCATCCTTATGCTGTAGAAAGAGTTTTAAACGTAGTCCAAGGCATATTCACATAATGACGTCAAAACCAACAATACCATTCTCAATCTGGGATCAATGCGATTTACGTGTAGGTAAGATACTCAATGTTTCAGACCATCCTAAAGCAGACAAACTCTACATTCTAGAAGTAGACTTTGGCCCGTTAGGCGCACGCACTATTGTTGCAGGTCTAAAGAAACATTACGAAAAAGAACATCTCATTGGCAAGCAAAGTATATTTATAATCAACTTAGAGCCAGTCGTTCTCCGTGGAGTAAAAAGCGAAGGCATGACGCTTGCAGCAGTCAATGAAGATGAATCAGTAATTTGCATTCTAAACCCGGAAAAACACATAGAGCTAGGTAGTAAGATCCGTTAATCTAAACTCTTTCCTTGATGAATAAGTTCCACCAGACCCTGAGCAAAGTCTAAAGCGAGAGGCCCTTCAACTTCTATCCCAATTTCCATTCCAGTGGGTACCCCAAGCATCATAACTTCCATAATGCTTTTCGCGTCTGCCTTGTTATCCAAATAACTTAACCTAACGCTCTTTCTACTATCATTGCCGATATAGTTATTCACATAGTCAGTAACTAGCATAGAAGGCACACCGTGTAAGCCTCTCTTGAAACCTACAACAGCAGTTAAAGAAACCCGCAGATATTCGCCTGCACTTTTGCTATTTCTTGCATGTGCAACTAAAGCAGGTACTGGAGCATAATCATCTGCATCAAGTGTCATAAAAATCAGTCAAGAACAGTGTATAAAAACCTACCTAGAGAACATTCTCGCCCACACGCCCGGAACTTTATAATTTATACCAGCAAGTTTCGCAGCAATTACTTTGTAGGCAATGGTAGCTTTACTGTTAGGATGAGTATGTAAAATTGCGTCTTTCTCAGACAAAGCGCGCTGCACATTTCGATCTTCAGGAATAACGCCCAGAATAGGCAGATCAAGCATTTCACGTATGTTAGAAAGAGGCATCTCCGTCTTGTTCCCTTTAACTCGTGTTACAACCACGCCCAATACTTCTTTACCCAGTTCTTCAGCTAACTTAGCAGTCTTAAGCGCATCAGTTACTGCAGGAATTTCAGGATTAGTTACAATAATAAGTTGATCAACTGCTTCAATACTTCCCACAGCTTCATCTCCCAAACCAGCAGCAGCATCATAAATGACAAAATCAGCAAGTCTACGCAAAGATCTTCCAACTTCTTTCAATTTACTATGATTCAATCGCTTAAGCTCCTTAACAGATAATGAACTAGGAATAATTTTTGTACCAGATTCATGTTCATAGATAGCGTCCGCAACCTTTGCCTTACCTAGCAATACATGGTTCAGGTTAACTGGCACAATCGGTGCTCCCAAGTGCAATCCAACATTAGGGGTAGTCAAATTAGCATCAACAACAATAACTTCCTTACCAAAAGAATTAAGTGCCGCACCTAAATTAATCGCAGTAGTCGTCTTACCAACACCGCCCTTCCCCGAAATAATAGCAATAAGTTTAACCATCTAATTGAACTGCAAACACGCTGCAGGATAAATCAAGTTTATTTGAGATAACTTATAAACCTTTCTAAGATCTCCGAATACTCTTTTAATTTATCAAGATTTATGTTGACTGTACCATCCTTATACGAAACACGCAAGTTAACTCCCTTCCTGAACTCGCTTTCACGTACCTTATCTAATTTTTCAATATCTCTAAACAACTCATACAACTCTAACGTTTCAGCAACAGGAGAAATTCCTTCATAAAGCTTCTTTAATTGTACCAATTTTGCACGCGGCGCATCAGGAACGGGCTTCCATTTCTTTTGTTTTTTAGCTTTTTCGACCAAGCGCTCCATACCAAGATCAATCATAATCTTCCATCGCAATAATAAATTAATAATAACGTCACAAGTCTTAGTGTACTTCAAACTGACATATAAAAGGTGGTCAGCGCTAATTTTTTCTTTAATAATATCATCCATGCGACTACATAATGCCCCGAAGCAGGAACATTATTAAGCGATATGGTATTTATACCTTTCCGTGTTTCTCTTCGACAAAAATTTTGCTAGTACTAACGGATAACGACATTAACTCAAATCAATAATGGCCTGAGCAATATCTCCCTCGCTAACTTCAAGAGCCTTTTTAGCCTTATCATGAGAAACGTTAGACTTTTCCATGACTATCTTAACATCTTCTTCAGATATTCCTGCTGCCTCTTCGCGCGCCTCTCCAGTAATTTGCCAGCTTTCCTGCCCTTGCATTACAATCTTGACCACGTGCGGGTTTTCAATAACAATATTTCCATCTTCTCTTTCAATGATAACCCGAGTAGAAGCAATGTCTTCTTGCTTGATGCCCATCTGCTTCATCATAGCTTGCATCTTCTTAGGATCTATTCCGCCAAACATCTCGTTCTATAAAAAGAAGGTTATAAATAGATTTCGAACACCCAGTTTAATGGAGAAACATCCTCGCGTTGGCGTGGGAGTGATAGTAGTAAAAGGAAATAAAGTTCTTCTCGGAAAGAGGAAAAATGCCCATGGAGGCGGAACATGGTCGTTTGGAGGAGGACATCTTGAATTTAATGAAAGCCTAGAAGAGTGCGCTAAGCGTGAAATTTTAGAAGAAACAGGATTGCAAGTAAAGAATATACGCTTGGGTACAATAACCAATGACGTTTTTAGGAAAGAGGAAAAACACTACGTAACAATTTTTATGATAGCCGAACATGCAAGTGGAGAGCCTCAAAACAAAGAACCAGATAGACTTGAGAAATGGGAATGGTTTGAATGGAACAACTTGCCACGTCCACTGTTCTTACCTATTGAAAATTTGCTAAAAACTAGCTTTAATCCTTTCGAAAACTAACTAGCTGCGGTCGCAGGCAAGTTCATCTTCGCCCCACATTCAGGACAAAACTTTACTTCGCCTTTAAGAAAAACACCACACGCAGGACACTTCAAAGGTTCAACCTTGCGTTCAATTACTGCCTTATATCCGTGCTTGCCTGAAACCAAGAACGAAAAGGCATCAGCTACCTTAGGGTCATTCATCTTATCACGTAAATCAAGACAGCTGGACATGGTGTGTTATTGACTGATAGGTAAAAGCACTCTCAGAGCGATAGCAAAGATAAGAACAAACACTATAAAGACAACAACGGCAGTAGGAGAAATCATAAAGCGGCTTTTATACTCAGAGTCATATCGCATAATACCGCCAATACCACTTGGCACATGAATCTTATTATCGCTCATACCCACCAAAAATAATGCGAGTTTAAAAATCTATTCCTGTAAAGATGTCACTCTAAAGCAACAAGCAGTTTTTTCTTATCGCGACCACGCACATGTTTACCCCAAAGCACAAAAAGCCTATTAATTCGCCTCCAGTACTTTCTAGGTGCAACTTTCATAAGTGCATATTCAGTCTCAGTAGGATTCTTAGTCTTTACAAGTCCAAGCACGTTAGCAATACGATGCACGTGCGTGTCGACGCAAATACCATCTTTCTCATGTATTTCACTCAATACTAAATTTGCAGTCTTACGCCCAACGCCAGGAATAGGCAATAATTGTCCAATACTATCTGGCACGCCCCCATTATAATGCTCGACCAAATAACGCGCAGCTCCAATAACGTTTTTAGATTTTACCCGACTGAAATTAACTCTCTTAATAATACGTAAAACGTCTTGTTCCTTCGCACTGGCAAGTCTCTTAACAGTGGAATAATGCCTAAACAAATCCTCTGCAACAGGAATAGTAACTTCGTCTCTTGTCTGCGCACTCATAATCGTAGCAATAAGTGTCTGCCATCCTTCTTTCCATTCGTCAGCAGCAAGTCGTTTCTCAAGCTTACCAAACCGCCTTTCAGCCTTTCGAAGAATCTCTAGGAAGTAAGCTTTTTTATTCATCTAGGATGAACAAACCGAATCTTTTTAACCTTTCACTTAGAAGAATAAGGCGTTACTTCGTATCCAACAAAAACAGGCCCTAAATCTTTTTTTACTACAAGCCCATGTCTTTTTAGTTCATTCATAAAAATATCCTGTTTGTGAAAGAAAACCTCAGATTCAACTTCAATGCCGCAATCCAAAGTATACATTCCTTTGCAATGTTCTTCGTTCACGTCTCCCCTAAATCTTTTTTTAATAGGTGATTTAGCGTATTCCGTAAAATCTACAATAACTAGCTTGCCCCCTGGTCTTATTTTTAAAGAGAGATTTTTTATTGCAGTTTTCCAATCAGAAACAGCGTGGAGCGTCATTGAACAGATAACTAAATCAAAGGAATTATCTTCAACACCTTCAAGTTCAGGAAGCTTCTCAGAACGCAGAGTAAGAAGTTTATGCTTATAACGACTTTTAATATAAGGAAAAAAGTCAGGAGTTATGTCGACCCCATAATAATGTTGATTCTTTGTTAAGTAAGGAATTGCAATTCCCCAACCACATCCAACGTCAAGAATTTTACCATTTTCTGGCGCATTATTGATCGCATTTTTCAAAAAAGGCATAATATACTTGGCCCGATAAATGTCTTCTCCAGATTCATAATCTCTGATCCAAGCTTCAGCATAAGCCTTATCGTACATCTAGAAATAAAAAAAAGTCAAATTATAAAACTATCTATCAAAACCCTTAAAACCCCTTTCCCCTTAGCTTTTTCATGGCATTACCAAAACTATCAGACATCAAAAACTGGTCTCCTGAAATAGAGAAAACCATTACAAGCGAATGGAAATCTAAGCCCAACACATTCAACTCCAAAACAAAGAAACCAATCTACAGCATTGACACGCCCCCGCCATATGTAAATTCTCCAATTCACATGGGTCATGCCATCACATACTCGTACATGGATATGTTTGCACGTTACAAAAGAATGCAAGGTCATGAAGTTCTATTTCCATTAGGTTTGGACAGAAACGGCTTACCAATAGAAACTGCAGCAGAGAAGAAGTTCAACATCTCTCCTTTCCACGTATCACGAGAGGAATTTCTTAAGGCTTGTGAAAAGTTACTAGAAAGCGCATCAGGCGAATCAACGGACTCGTTCGCACGTCTGGGAATATCCTTCAATTCCTATAAACAAGGCAAAGCTATAGGAGACATATATCACACAGACTCTCCAGAATATCGCCAATTAACACAATCAACGTTCATCTCGCTATTCAAAAAAGAACTGATCTATGAAGACACTAGAATAACAAACTGGGATCCAAAACTCCAAACAACTATTGCAGACTCAGAGATAGATTACAAAGAAATAGCAAGCACTTTTAATCACATCACGTTCAAAGTAAAAGAAACAGGTGAAGAAATAGTTATTGCGACCACACGTCCCGAACTTATCGCATCCTGCGGCATGATTATTTACAACCCTGAAGATGAAAGATATCAAAAACTCGAAGGCCTTACTGCAATAACCCCGCTCTATGAAAAACAAGTTTCGATTCAAGAGCATCCGTTCGCCCAACAAGACAAAGGCACAGGTCTTGTAATGATGTGTTCAGCGGGAGACGTTACTGACATCCAATTCTTCCGTGAAATGAACCTCAAACCAGTTATTTCAATAAACAAAGATGGCACAATGAACAAAAACGCAGGCTTCCTTGAAGGCCTTAAGGTTAAATTGGCCCGTGAAACAATAATAAATGAGTTAAAAGAACACAAGCTGTTAGTAAAACAAGAACACATCACGCATCGTACTCCTGTATCCGAACGTTCAGGTGCAGAAATAGAATTTATAGAAATGCCTGAATTTTACTTAAAGCAGCTTGAATTCAAAAAAGATTTGCAAAAAGTAATTAACAAACTAACATTTTATCCTGAAGAGTCTAAAAAGATACTTCAAGCCTGGTTAGACTCGATATCAATAGATTGGCCCATCTCGCGACGTAGATTCTATGCTACGCCAATCCCGTTATGGCATTCAGGCGAGTATACTGCGATACCTCCAGGAAACAAATACTATCAACCATGGCGCGAACCAGCTCCTAAAGATGCAGAAGTATTCAAAGACAATAAGTTAATAGGAAAAATAACAGACAAACAATTCCTTAAAATGGAATGGAAAGGTGAAACACGCGTATTTGACACCTGGTTTGATTCCTCCTTGTCGGAACTATTCATAACTAAATACCAATCAGACAATACGTTCTTCAAGAAAGCATACCCTATCTCCCTCAGACCACAAGGAAAAGAAATCGTTCGTACATGGCTTTACTACACTCTTCTTAGAGGATACCTTGAAACCTCTAACCCTTGCTTTGAAGACGTATGGATTCACCAGCACGTTCTAGATGATAAAGGCCGTAAAATGTCAAAATCTCTAGGAAACGTTATAGATCCGCAAGAAATAATCAATAACGAAGGAGCCGAAGCGCTTAGATTATGGTCTGTAATAGAGGGAGATATATCTAAAGGAGATCTCTCATGTTCACGTGAAAGAATAAAGGCCGAACAAAAAACAATAACGAAACTTCTGAATGTAGCTAAATTCGTGATGCAGTTTGAAAAACCTAAAAAAGCGCAGGCGACTAAGACAGACGAAGTGCTTCTAAGTGCTATTGACTTTATAACGAAAAAGACCAAAGAGTCATATGATTCATACGATTTCCATAATCCTGCACTGAACTTGCGTAGATTTCTATGGGAAGATTTTGCTTCACACTACATAGAACTAGTAAAAGCTCGTGCATATAATGAACAAAGTTTGTTTACAAAAGCAGAAAGCGATGCAGCTAAACACTCCCTTTATACACTTTTAGAACGCGTAATTATTTTAATGCATCCTATCATTCCACAAGTAACCTCAATAATAGCTCAAGCACTTAACCTAGAATTAGGGGAATTCCCTCAAATTAAAATAAAAGATTTTAAGGAACCAAAGGAATGGCCAGAGTTAATCGCTTTTAACAGCAACATCTGGAAAACAAAGCGAGATAAGAATATCTCATTGCGGGAACCTATTTCAGGCATCCAAGTACCTAAGAATTTAAAGCAATTTGAAAAAGATCTAAAGGCTTGTCACAATCTGCAATGAGCAGTTTTATTAACCCTTTCTCGTTTTGATAAAAATGGACGACAAACAAAAATTACATTTAGAAGAGCAAATTGCAGAGCTTGAAGCAGTTCGAGGCCAGCATACAGAGCTCGTTACTGTAATGATACCGGCAGGTTTCAACATTCATGCTGTAACAAAACAACTTGAAGCAGAAGCATCTACCGCAGCAAACATCAAATCCAAGCAAACACGAACTGCAGTAACAAACGCAATCGACATGATTGTCCGCGAGTTAAAGTCAACAAAACAAACTCCTCCAAACGGATTAGCACTATTCGCAGGCAATATTTCTGAAAAAGAAGGCGGACAAGACGTGCACATTTGGGCAATAGAGCCTCCAAAAGAACTTCGTATTCGTATGTATCGATGTGATAAAACATTCGTTGTAGAGCCATTGAAAGACATGCTTCAAACAGAAGAAATCTTTGGTCTTCTTGTTATAGACAGACAAGAAGCAACAATAGGCATGTTAGAAGGCAAAAAGATAGAAGTCCTGCGTAAATTCACATCAGGTGTTCCAGGAAAAGTTCGAGCTGGAGGTCAATCTTCTCAACGATACCACAGAGTTACAGAAGGTCTTGCAAAAGAGTTCTTCA
>CAZRZR010000006.1:4147-29509 GCA_964604715.1 Candidatus Woesearchaeota archaeon | reverse complement strand
TGAGTTCTGGAGAAGTTAGCGCGTTGTATAACGCAACGGCTACACAATATTCTAGAAACTTTACTGGACTTGTAACGGGACAGTATAACTTTACAGGGTATACTGCTAATATGATTGGTCACACTAATCAAACTGAAAAAAGGCAGATTACTATTAGCGCTAATGAAGCCCCTACTATTGTTTCCTACAGTCTTAACTATACTAACTACTGGATGAAGAACAATCAAACATTGCCTCTTAATGTAACATGTTCAGATCCAAATGCAGATGTGATTTCCTACAATTGGACTGTTGATGGCGTTCAAGCTTCTAACACCTCTAATTTCACTATGCCTGGTGCTAATTATGCTGTAGCAATACATAATGTGTCTATTGCATGCTCTGATCCTTCTGCAGCCTCAACCCAAAGGAACTTTACTATAGAGGTTCTTAACGGTGATGACTTTGTTGTTGTTGCGTTACCTGATACGCAGTATTACTCGCAGACTTATCCTTATGTATATGATAATCAGACAGCCTGGGCTTCTGAAATTCAAAGTTATCTTGGTCCTGTAATTGTTCTTCACGAAGGCGACGTCGTTCAAGACGGATACAATGATACTCAATGGCAAAGAGCTAATCGCAGTATGACTAAATTAGACGTTGCCGGAGTTAGTTATGAGCTTTCTTCTGGAAATCATGATTACTTAACTATTTCAGATATACGTGATAGAAATATGTCCAACTATACCTATTATTTCCCTCTCAGTAGATTCCAGGCTATGTCGAGCTACGGAGGATCTTATGATGGAACTGGTGCTAACTCTTATCACTTCTTTAACCAGAGCGGTATTCAGTTCATGGCTTTGACTTATGAGTTCTGCCCTAGAAATGCAACGCTTGATTGGGCGAATAGCATTATTTCTGCCAATCAAGATAAGCGTGTTATTATTACGACTCACTTATTTATGAATTATGATGATGTACGTGTGAATGCTACGGCAGACTACTCGTGTTTCGCTTACTCTCTTGCTGGTGATAATGATGGAGAGGAACAGTGGGGCAAATTAGTTGCTAACCATAGTAATATTTTCTTGGTCTTGTCTGGACACATCTTAGGCGATGGATCTGGATACAGGAACGATACTGGAGAGCATGGAAATATTGTTCATCAGGTTCTTGCCAACTATCAGAGTGAAACAGGCAACCCTAGCGGTGGAAATGGGTGGTTGCGATTGTACATCTTCAGACCTTCTCAGAATAAGATAGACTCGCAGGCGTACTCCCCATATATTGATGTGCGTAACAGCACCTCGGTACAGACTTTTACAATGGGTTATAACTTTACGTCGGATATACTTATCCCTTCAGTGAATATTGTCTATCCAACTAACACGACGTACTCAAGTGCACCAACTACTCTTAATTATACAGTAAGCGATGCGACACTTCAAGCGTGCTGGTATTCTACTGATAGCGGGGTGACTAATCGCACTATAATCTGTGGTGCAAATGTAAGCAATATGAATGCCAGCGAGGGTTCGAATACTTGGATGGTATCTGTTAACGATACAGGTGGCAATATTAATGTTAGTCGGGTTACGTTTGTTGTAGAAACTGCTGCCCCTACGGTGCAATTTGTTGCACCTACCGAGGCGAATAATAGTTTGCTGGCTAGATCAACTATTGTCATTAATGTGACTGCAACCGATACGAACTTTGCGAACGTGACTGTTGAATTGTTTAATGCGACGGGACTTGTCAATCGGACCTCAAGCTCTAGCTCACCACTCTATCTCAATATTACAGTGGCTAATGATGGCGTCTATCTGTTTAACGCTTCAGCACGTGATACTCTGAACAATGTAAATTGGACTGAAACAAGAACCGTAACTATAGACCTTGTTGTTCCTAACTTGACTATTAACTCTCCTACAAACACCACGTATAATACGACGAATATCTTGGTTAATTTGACAAGTGATGGTGCAGTTATCTGGTTTAACAATGGGACTGGAAATGAAAGTTATACGGGTGCGGTGTATCGCACCTTTGGACAAGGTTCTACTACGTTCTTTGCATATGCTAATGATACTGCAGGTAATGTTAATGTCTCTCGCGTAACGTTTAGTGTAGATTCAGCGAAGCCTCTTGTTTCGATTGTCTATCCAACTAACACGAGCTACTCGACAAGCGTAACTGAGTTAAACTATACGGTTTCGGATACTACTTTACAGGCTTGTTGGTACACCATTGATGGTGGCGCAACGAACTCCACTATTACTTGTGGTTCGAACGTCACAAATATGAATTCAACGCAGGGCTCTAATACGTGGATTGTTTATGCTAATGATACTGCAGGCAATTCAAACTCTTCGAGTGTAACGTTTACAGTAGATAGTCTTGGTCCTCAAGTAACTATCAATTTACCTGCAAATACGACTTACAATTCCTTGCCTATTCTGTTTAACGTAACATTGAATGAAGACGGTGTTTGCAATTATACCTTGACTGGCGGTGTTACAAACTTTACAATGCAGAACAATGGCAATAGAGGCTTTAATGCAACAAATGCAAGTATTGCCGATGGCGGATACACTGTCCGATATTACTGTCGTGATTCTTCTGGTAACTTGAATGGAACTGAAACGAGAGGATTTAGTTTAGATACGACTGCACCGCTAGTGAACTTTACTGCACCGACGCCAGGTAATAACACTTATCAGTCAAGTTCAAACGTATCTATTAATACAACGGTAACTGAATTGTCTAGAGATAAGGCATTGCTGGAGTTTGATGCAGTGAACTACACGATGAGCTGTACAAGCGGATCAACTGCGGCATGTAATTACACTGTGACCGGTCTTAGTGCTGGGACGTATGTTTATCGTGTGTTTGTTAATGACACTTTTGGAAACTCTAATGCTACCGAAACAAGAATGGTAACTATAGATGCTGGAAGACCAGGCATTACCTTTGGTTTAGGTACTGAAGGGGCAGGAGAAGTTAGTGCTGCAGATGACGTTTATATCAACGTAAGCTTATCCGAGCCTAATCTCGCTAATATAACTTACTCGATCTATAATGGATCTACTGTTGTTAACAGAACAGTGTTTACCAGCGCAACGCTTACATTAAATGTTACAGGTCTTGGTGACGCAACTTATACTTACGAGGTTAATGCGACTGACGTTTTGAATAATAAGAACGGTACGAGCATACGAAGAATCCAACTTATTTCATCATGCTTGAACTTGTGTACTGAAGGAAGTGCTTGTACAATTATTAATAAGAGCTGTGCACTTTCTTCTGATTTGTGTTCAGGTTCGGTATGTGATTTTGCAAACTTGACTTTACGTAATGCGACAATTTATTCACTATACAATGGCTCGGGAGCAGGCAAGGCATTAGTCCTCAATATAAGTTCTAACGCTTCTAGCGCTGTGAATTTCATAACCCTCTCTACGTTTGTCTTTAACGGCAAGAATGGAACAACTGCTGATGCAGGCAGCGCGGGAAGTAATGGTGGTATCGTCAATATTACAGTACCTGGCTTGTTCAACAGAACTAACTCTCGATTTATAAGCATTGGAGGACGAACCACCTCGGCTTCAGGAGCAGGCGGTAACGGAGGAATCTTACAGATAAACTATCATGGCCTTATTGGTACAAGTTATACGACCGTCTTTACTGGAGGTACTGCAGTATCTGGCATTTCGGGAAGTGATGGAAGTGCAACGCTCGCTAAAGATAGTGCCTGTCCTCGGGATGCAGATATAAATGACGATGGAACTATAGATATTCAAGATATTAGTTTGGTCCTTAACCGGTATGGAAATGTATCTTCGGATAGTACCTATAACTCGAGATATGATATTAGTTGTGATGATTCTTTAGATGTTATAGACATAGCAAAAGTGGGCTTCGCATGGGACAGCAGATAGTTGTTTTATTAACTATTGAGTAGTTATAACAGAAAGATTTATATAGTTTAAAATCGACTGGATTGCATGAATGATACTACCTTAAAAACCAGGGTCTTACTTGGCTCTTTTTTCTTATTCGTAATGTTGCTTTCTAGTGGCTTTGCAAGCGCTGGGAACATCATTGTTAGAACCGTTCCTGAATCCTATTGGACTCCAAATCACACCTATCGTGTGGATGTTTTTGCGGACAATACAGGATTGTATGGACAAAGCACCGCAGGCGCGAATTGGCAACTAGTTGCTCCTTCCCAGCTTGCTCAGTATATGACTATCACTCAGGCTCAATGGCCTTCGTCAAATGACTTTTTTCAAGGGTCTCATGTGGCTTGGTCTGTAATAGCTTCAAATTGGAATAAGCATGGCAAGATCGTGGATTCTAATTTACCCTCTGATCGCTCTGGTATTTTGGCTACTTATTATGTGACTTTGGCTTCTGGAGCAAATCCTGGAACTTACTCTTTTAGTCTCAACCCTGGAAATACAAAATTCATTAACGGGGATTCACAAACACAATCTTATGTTGTACAAAATGTGCCGTTTCACATTCCTATAAGCACTAGCGCAAGTAGTGTTACGAGAATCGGTTTAGCTGGTGGCAGTACCGCAAGTGCGGGCACATGCAGCCCTTTAAATAATTGTTAATTTCCTCTCTTTTTTTAGTCGTTTTACGAATAAATAATGTTTAAAAACTAGCTATTCTTCTAGATAGAATGTTATCAAGAAGAGGTGTTTTAGTTATTGCACTTTTAAGTTTGTTTATTATTGGTGCATCTGCTTTTGGTTCTGCCATCGGCGCTTCGCTGACTAACGTCAACGATACATTTGTTACTGCAAGCATAAGTAGCGCAACTAATCTGTATGCATATGAAATAAAATTGTATAGTGCAGGCAGCGTTGGATCTACCTCATTCTTTAATTTTTTAGGAAGCGGAACGTCTTCAGGAACGTCTAAGCGAGGAAGTTATGTATATGTCTATGAATCTAAACTAGACAATACTCTTACTGGAGTAAGCGGTTCTGGTGACGTGTTTAATATTTCTCATAGTGGGGATCTTGAGTTATGTCGACTTGTTGTAGTCTATGCTGATGGTACGAATGAAAGTGTTTCTTACACATGCAACACGAGTAACGCTACTAGTGGCGGCGGTGACACTGGTGGGGGCGGCGGTAGCGGAAGTAGTGGCGGCGGTGGCGGAGGAGGAGGCGCAGTAGCAAGTTCTCCAGTAACTTTCTCTACAAAAGAAATTAACACAAAAACAATCTATCAAAAGTCGGCAGATAATCCAATAAAACTAACGAATACTGGAACAACGCCTATAACTATTACGATTTCTGCTACGGGCGAGTTGAAGGATCATGCAAAGTTTCTTTCTACAATTACATTAGCGCCTGGTGAGACAAAAGATTTTGTTATCTCTGTGGATGGCAATAAAAAAGGAACGATAACCGGAACGCTTGTATTTACCAGTAGCACTGGACAAGTACTTGGAGAAGTTAGTGCTGAAATTAATATAGCGAGTGCAAACTTTCTTTTTGATAGTTCTCTTGCTATTGCAGATCGATTTAAACATTTGAGTGAGGGAAAGAAGTTGACATTTCAAGTTAACTTAGCTGAAGTTGGTGTTCAGAAAGATAAGGTTGATGTTGTTGCAACGTATACTGTAAAAGATTTTGGCGGTAATAGTTTTCTTGAGGAGTCCGAGACTCTTTCGGTACAAGGTCAAAAGGAATATACAAAACAATTAGCTACGCAACATCTTCCTCCTGGAAAATATGTTTTAGGGTTGGAACTTGTCTATCCTGGAGCTTTTGCCACATCATCTGCCCAGTTTGAGATCGTGCCTAAACAACCTCTTAATATGCTTCTTATTGTCGGCGTTAGCGTGTTTGTTTTAGTTATCGGCGGTGCTGTTGTATTCTGGGCTTCCCGTAGAAGGGCTAATCTCTTATCACAACTAACTAAAAAATAACATGCGTCTCTTACCTTTAATCTTTGTTGTTATCTTTATCACCGGATTAGTAGGTGCTGCAGACAATAGCGGGACAATCATTGATAATGTTCTTTTAAAATTATCTCTTCATCAAGGTGAAAGTATTGATAAGGTTGTGACCCTTACCGCTACAGAAGATAGTAATTTTGCACTCACTTTGGAAAATTTGAAGGGGGCATCTGTTGCAGATAAACAGTTCTCACTAACTAAAGGAGATACTCGAAATGTTGTGATACATTTCGATGCTACTGGTGTGGCTCCTGAAATTTACATTGGTTCAGTGAAGATCGTAGATGAAAAAGAGACTAACGTACTGCCTGTTCTTTTCGAAGTTGAAAGTCAAAACACTCTCTTCGATATAAATGTAGATATACCTCCCCAATATAAGGATATTCCTGTTGGAGAAAAACTTATCTCTCAAGTGAAGGTTTTTGATTTGACATCTGGAGGTACTAGTAGTGGGCAAGGGCCAACGCGAGTTGTGCTAGAATATGTTATTTATTCGCTTGATGGAAAGATTATTAGTTCGCAATCTGAAGATGCGGTTGTCTCTGTTCAAACTCAATTAACTAAGACTTTCTCATTTCCTGAAGATATAAAGACGGGAGATTATGTGCTTGTTACTTTAGTGAAAAAAGATTCTTCTGTAGGGCTTGCGAGTTCTCTATTTACTATTCATGAGGCAACACGAGGTTCTTTATTTAGCGGAGGAGCAAATTCTGGAATTATTTATTTCCTTGTTGGTGTTATTGTATTCTTTCTGTTGTTTATCTTTTTGTTTATCTACTTCGTTAAGGACAGGGATAAGATGATTCTTGAGTTAAGAAATTATCATTCTGAGGAAATGCATAAGATGGAGCACTTTTTAGCGGCGCAACAGCGCGTATTGAATGAGAAAGGAACAGTACATCTCCAAGATGTTCAGAAAGAAATTCATACTAAATTAAAAGCAGTACATGAAAGACAGGAACGACGTGAACGAGAATTTAGGGCTCTTGAAGAGAAAGGAGATAGAAATGCGATGCAGCATAAACTATCAGAATGGAAAAAAGAAGGATATAACACTCGACTTCTCGAATATAAACTTAAGGGCTTAAGTGAAAATGAAATGCGAACGTTATTATCTGAGTGTAAACATAGGTATGGAAGGATATAAAAACATGCAGAAATTTATTCAGTGGAGGTGTTATGGTACAACGAAATAAATCTCAAATAAAAAAAGAGTTTGAGGCTTTTGCAGCAAAGGTTTCACAGCTTGAATTGTTAAGAGCTCAATTACATGCACTTAATACAAAGGGGTTTGAAAATGAGGCGCATCTTATTGAAGCAAAACTACATGATGTTAGTGCTATAAATGAAGTAAAACGGGACCTTGAAATACTCCGTAAGAAAGTAGAGCAGAAAGAAGTTTCGCATATAGGAGAGAAGAGAATTCATTCGGTATTATTTAGTACATCTCGTGAACTTAAAAATGAGGCTAGTTCTATGAAACGACGTATTAGTGAGCTTGAACGCGTGTTGGACAAAAAGAAAAAGATTTCTGTTAAGAAACAGCTTAGTTCTAGTGAAGTTGAGTTTGTGAAGGATGTCCCTCATCTTGAGCGCGAACTTAAAAGGTTGCGCGAGGCGTTTGAAACCCATACTAAATCAAGCCATATGCGCGTGGATAGCGGGGTTGGCACTATCGTAGATTCTCACTTTGATGAATTCCTCTCTAGTATTAAGGGCGAGTTGAGTCAAAAGTTGAAAGAAAAAAAGCTTTCAATGGATTCTCAATTTAAAGAAGATTTACGCGATAGAGAAGCTGCTTTTGCACGAAGATATAAGGAACTAGTAGAAGAATTTCACGAACGTTATAAGCATAAGGTACATAGTGAATTACAACGTGAAGTTAAACTTCATTTTCAACAGGAACTTGAAAACAGGCTTGATCAAGAACGTAAACTCATTGTCGCTGCTTTAGTCAAAGAGAATATGGGCAGACTTAGCAAGGAGAGAACTCATCTTGTCCACACTCTTGAAACAACTTATAAGCAAAAGGAGCAACGTCTTAAGCAACTTTTGTTGGATAGGCAACTTAAGATAAAGAGCGAGCTTGCAAATAGGAAGAGTATGGTCGAAAGCGAGTTAACACTTCTTAAAAAAAGAGAAGAAGAACTTCAACGACGTAAGAAACTCATCGAAAAGCAATCTCATGCCGAGCATGTTGCTTCTGTTCGGAGTGTACAACAGGCTTTGCGTGAGAAACGTCTAATATCTCAACGCGCTGCTGAATTGTTGAAAAAACATACGTTACATCACACGCAACGTTTGCAGGCTTCTCAAAACGCATATATGAAAGAACATACGCGCTTGGTTGAAGAGCGAGCACAATTACATAAGCAGATAGAAGCAATGAAGCATAAGGAACGAGCTATTCTCAAAGAATCGGCTCTTCGTATGCGGGAAGAGATTGAGAATCATACAAGAGATACGGATAAGGCTTTCGCTAGGCAAGTAGAGGAAATTAAATCGCGTACTCACGCAGAGCTCCAAAGTCAAATTCATGCAATGAAAAAGGAAAATGATGCTCGTATGGCTCGAGAGCTACAAAAGAAAGAATCTCTTATTCGAGCACAGCTTGAGAGAGATTATCAGTCCAAGTTAGCTGCGGCTGTTTCTAAACACGAAAACGAGCTTAAAGAGAAGAAGAATATGCTTGAGAAAAGAATGATGGAACACATCAGCAAGGCATTTTCTTAATATGCTTGTTAAGGTTTATCGTAGAAGGAAATCTATCATTATTGATGTCAAGAAAACTGGTTTTTTTTCTCGTGGATTTGGACTGATGTTTCACACTTCAGATACACAAACACTACTTTTTGACTTCTTTAAACCTGGGCGTGTTGCTATTACGTCGTGGTTTGTCTTTTTTCCTTTTCTTGCCGTATGGCTTGATGAACACAATCGTGTGATTGAAACACGCATAGTAAAACCATTTATTTTGAGTTTTAAGCCTATTCATCCCGCTAAAACCTTGATTGAGATACCAATTAATCGTAAAAATAGGAAATTAATACGGTTTTTCGTCGGGAAATGAGAAACATTTAAATACACGACGGTATATTTCATATTAGTAAAAGGAGGTGTGCAATGGGAAAAGTAATAATCAAACATGCGGTACATCGAAAGCCTGGACATCTTTATTACGTTGACGGTAGCGGAAACGTATGTGAGGCGGTAATGGCTCGCGGTGGAAGAAAGAAAAAGAAGAAGTAATTCTTCTTAGTATTTTTTATTTTTTTATTTATCTTTTGATCGGATTGTTTTTATAGGGAATTTCCCTTTAGGCTGTATGAATATTTGTCGATGTTTATTTATTCTAATTTTAATTGTTTGTTCTTTACACGTTGTTGTTGCAAAGGATGCCGAGTTGTTTACACAACGTAGCGAGCTGATCTTTAATGAAGTCATAGTTGATTTTCCTTCGTTGCGCAATATTAATGTGGGCATTACATTTGAAAAGGTAGATGAGGGGTCTGCAGAGACTCGTGCTTATCCTTTTGGTTTTTACAAGATTATACTTGATACAGACGAATTAACTAATTCTACAGACAATGAATTGAAAGGCATGTTTGCTCATGAACTTTCGCATATCGAGTTTTACTATTCTATCGATTGGATTTCCTTAGGGATTTTTACTATTGGCTATGTTTCTTCAAACACGTTCAAGCGATTTGTTGAACGTAGTACTGATATGAGTGCGATTAACCACGGGTTTGGAAATGAGTTGGAGTTGTTCAGGGCTTATCGCCTTAGAACGGCTTTTGCGACAGATAAGATTATTCTCGAGAAGTATTATCTAAGTCCTGAAGAAATTAGCATCTATAATAGGGATTGAGTAATAACTTTACATACTTTATTGCTATTGCTCCTGCAATTAACGAGGTTAACGTCCCAAGATTGTGCTCTTGAAATACTCCATCTCTATTGAGATCTAGTCCTCCTGAGGCTCCGACTTGTATATTGGTTAAACCTTCAGCTTCTCTCCATTGCAACCGTATATCGTGAGCATTAAATCCTCCTTCTAATGATCTTTCGAGTTCGGAAGCAAATCTTTCAACTTTTTTTATTCCTTCGGCGGCATAGAAAGCTTGTAATAATCCCTTATAATCTGCTGGAAGAGGAATGTCTGGGAATACTTGCCCGCGATGTTCTACAAATTGAAATGTTGGATAGACGCTTGGATCCATCGGAAAGTTCGGCGTACTATCTTTATAAATATCGTTGCATTTTAGTACTTATGATAATTGGGATTGAAACTACGGCGCATACGCTTGGTGTTGGCGTGGTACGAAAAGGCAAGGTTCTTGCGAATGTACGCGATATGTATCGGCCGTTAAAGGGAGGTATTGTACCAATGGATGCTGCTGCGCATCATGCGGCTGTGGCTGAACGTATTTGGACTAGTGCACTCGAGCAAGCGAAGGTTTCTGATAGAGACGTAAAAGCGATTGCCGTATCTCATGCACCAGGGCTTGCACCGTGCTTGCTTGCTGGCCTGAGATTTGCAAAGGAAAAAGCTTTGCAACTCGGCGTGAAGCTTGTACCTGTGAATCATTGTATTGCACATCTTGAAATTGGACAACATGAGGGTGCCTCTGATCCAGTATTGCTTTATGCTTCTGGTGCAAACACACAGATTATTGCTTTTTCTGCTGGACGTTATAGGGTCTTTGGAGAAACGCTAGATATGGGGGTAGGTAATTTTATTGATAGTTTTGCTCGTTATACTGGTGTGCCTTTTCCAGGAGGTCCTGAAATAGAAAAGAAAGCTAAGAATGGGAGATATATTGAATTGCCTTACACCATTAAAGGAATGGACGTTAGTTTTTCCGGTTTGCTGACAAAATTAAAGCAGCTCTACGATAAGGGTGCACGTATTGAAGATTTAGCTTTTTCCTTACAGGAGACTGTGTTTGCGATGCTTGTTGAAGCTGCGGAACGAGCGATGGCTCACACAAATAAACGAGAGTTAGTCTTGGGCGGAGGAGTAGGATGTAATGCTCGTTTACAAGAAATGTGCCGTATTATGTGCCGAGAACGAGGGGCTCAATTTTTTTGTCCTTCCCGTGATTTGCTTGTCGATAATGGTGCAATGATTGCTTTTACTGGCGATTTATTATTGAATGCAGGGCTTGCGTTTAATGCAGATGATGTAGACATTAAACCTAGGGAGCGTACCGATGAAGTTGAGGTAAAGTGGAGATGAAACGTACATGGATCAAGGTCGTTTGTGCAGTGATATTTATTGCATTGGTGAGTGTCGGTATTTTGACTGTAATGCACGCAGATAGTCTTTTACACGAACAGCTCGGTGAAGATACGGAAAGTATACTTGCTACAGTAAATATCCTTTTATTTGAACTTGGAGTTGACTCGCTAGCTGTTACTGAAGGAAAGTCACCATCGACGTTGTTTTATTTGGAAGTATTTTTTGTATTGCTTTTTATTGCTTTCTGTGTTATCTTTGGTTGGCTATTAAAAAATAAGGCGGTTATTTTATCTACCAAAAAATAATTGCCTTAATTATTAGTGAGGCGCGAAGCGCCGAACGCGCTCGACATAGAAAAATTATCGAGGGTAAAAGGACGGTTAATGTAGATTATACGACTTATTTTCAGTACTTTTTCCGACGAAAGCTATATAAATAACGGGGCTGTTTGTTTTCTATTGGGTATGTTGACCTTACAAAGGGGAGATGCGCGTGTCGCGGTTTATTTTCTTACCGCTCTCGTAATTTTATCTGTGCTTAGTTCTTCGACTTACGCTGCTTCAGTTAAGGCAAGCAAAGGCATTGGATCAGGCAGCGTACTTTATCCTGTAGATCTTATGCTTGAAAAGGTAAGTCTTGCTTTCTCTAGTAGCGAGAAAAAGCCTTCACTTGCGCTTGCATATGCAACAGAACATTTGACTGAAGCTGAAGAGGCGGTTGCTGGGCGAAAAAGTAGCGCAGTTGTTAGAGCAGTTACTGCTTCAAAAGAACGATATGCTTACGCTTCTGCACATATTTCTGGTTTTGCTTTTTCTGGTTCTGAAGATGACAAATCTACCCTTGAATCTTTCGCTCATGTAAAGAGTCAACTCGCGTTGTCTGATAAAGAACTTGTCGCATTGCAAGACGTTCTTGCTCAAGAAGTCGCTTCTGGCACACTTGATTCTTCAACGTTGGCCGAAGTTGATAATTTACGATCTGATCATCAGACGCTAGAACTTTCAAGAGAGGATAAAGAGTCGGAGTTTGTTACTAAGGCTTATGTAACGTATGGCCCTGTTGAAACTCAGTTAATCATGGAAAAAGCGGAAGAAGCAGCTGGTGCGTACTCTGTCTTTAAAGAGCAAACCTTGCCCTCTCTAGAACGTGCGCGGCAAGATGTTGATGATGCCGAGTTGGCTGCACAAGAGTTCGAAGTGAAGGGCGGAATCGAGTCTGCAGCTAAAATTCGTTTGCTTAATCAAAGGGCGCTTTATTTTGCTCAGCAGTCTGAAAACTCATTTAACGTTGGTTTCTATGGTGAGGCGCATGATGCGAGCGTTCGTGCGAGCCAGCTTGCATCGGCAGCTCGAGCAGTTGCTGCAGGTAAGGACATAGAAATAGATTCCCTTGTTTCTTCTCCTCTTAAGCAATTACAAGATGAACGGATATTAAGTACTACATATGTCGAGAGTTATCAAGATCATAAAGATCGTCTTGTTTCCAAGTATCCTGATGATATTGCTCGTGTTGAAAAGAAAGTTGCTATTGTGGCAGGAGCTGCAAAAATCGCGGAGCAGTCGGAAGCAAGATATGCTTCGGATGTTGCGCGACTGCGTGAAACTGGTAAGACTGACGAACAAATAGGTGTTGAATTAAGCAAACAATATAGTGGTGAGATTCGTAAGGCTTATGGTGAAACTACTTCTGTTCGCGTTGCTTCTTCGAGAGGAAAGAATCGAATTCAATCAGTGCCTGTGCAATCGGAAGATAGTTCCTCTTCAAGTGCTTCGTCAGGCGCTGCAGGTAGCTCTAGTAGTTCATCTGATTCTGGTGCTTCCTCTGGATCTTCACAATCGTCCTCTGGTTCTGGATCAAATGGGGGAAGTACTAAATCATCTTCATCTTCTGACCAAGCAATTGTTGGTTCAAGCGCAGTAGCAAGCGAAGGTGTTCGCGAAATTGAACCAGGTGTCAAAGGTTATATTGGTCCGACTGGCGATGTTATTAAAGATCATGGTGTCGAAGAGAGTTTTATTGATACTTTTCGCGGATGGTTAAGGAAACAGTTAGGCTACCAATAGTAAGGCGACCAGTAAACTGGTCGGGATAAAATTAACGGGATTATTATTCTTTCAGGCGAACACCAATTTTCCACATTACAAATTACACCGAATATTTGCAAAGGCTTCATAAAAATTATTTGAAGAGATGAATGAATTTTTGCAAAGTCCTAAATTAGAAGAACTGGGAGATATAATTGATGTTGCCGACGCAATTATTGCTTATAGGAAAATTGACGTAAAATAACTTAAGAAAGTTCGGGATAAAAAGATTAAAAGACTAGGTCTTTTTGATAAGCGTATCGTATTTGACGGGCTTGAATAAGGTGCTCTAGAAAGAGGCGGAAACTTTATAAAGCATGGTTTCAGTTTCTATTTGACCAATGACGTCAGGAGGTCTAATGGACTTCTATAAAATTGTTGAAAAGGCAAAGAAAACAGGAAAAGTTGACAAGGGAAGTAATGAAGTTACAAAATCTATAGAGAGAGGCGTAGCTAAACTTGTTTTATATGCTGCTGATGTTAATCCTAAAGAGATCGTGCTTCATCTAGCTATTCTATGTAAGGAAAAGGGCATTCCGTGCCATGAAGTTGATTCTAAACAAAAGTTAGGGCTTGCTATTGGGTTGCCTGTTCCTGCCTCTGCAGTTGCGGTTATAGATGCAGGCGAGGCTGACAAGGAAATTGCTGCTCTTAAGAAGTCTAAGTAGGTGTTGAATGGGTTCAAAAACTCAAAAAGTTAAAGAAGTAAAGCCACAACAAGAAGGCTCGTTTAAATCTAAATTCTCTGACGAAGGTCCAGTACAAGGAATGGTTGAAGAATTTCTAGGACGTACTGGAGCGAGAGGCGAAGTTACACAAGTGATGTGTAGAATACTTGCAGGAAGAAATGCTGGACGTTCTATGCGACGCAATGTGAAAGGCCCTGTACGTGTGGGCGACATTCTAACGTTGCGTGAAACTGAAATTGAAGCTCGTAAAATCAAACGTAATATTACTAAGGGGGCACAGAGTTAATATGGGCTGCTTAAGTTCTCGAGATGAATCCTGGCACAGTTTAGCAGTAGCTGTTCAGACTCCTCCAACGGAAAATGAAGGGCAAACTTCTGTTCCTTTTCCTTCAACCCGACGTAGAAATCTTCAAGGATCTTCTTTAGCTTTATCCGCGTTGTTAAATCATGATGATCAATTAAAATTTTTAATAGTTAATACTCATCATCGCGCTAAGGGCAGCATAGACGACTTCAAGGTTTTTCCAAAGAGTAGAGATATTAGAATTATTGATCCTGCTTACCCTGAAGCGGTTCACATTGTTTGTACCGACCGTCGTACAGGCCTGGGCTATTTTGATTACGCTCAAGGCATCGAAAAAGGTTATCGTGCGCCTGGAGTAGTAAGTTCAGTCACTCATGGTGAACAGTATGGTATTGCAATGGTTAACTTAGTATATGCTGATGGGACTTCTATTCCAGAGGGAGTTTTGTAATGGTTGATACATCTAGAATGCGCCCTATTCCTGGGTCGAAAGCTCATTCAAAAGATTTAGAAGCTCGAGCTCAACCTGTATTTAGTGGGCAGGTTATAAAATTTGCTAAAAGTCATTTGGGTTTAGATCTTACTAAACTTCCCAATGTAATTGCAGGAAACTCTCCAATTCCTGGATTCTCTCAGGGTTTTTCTTATGGCCCATTAGCTAAGCCTTCTGAAAGACCAGGAGTTGTCTTTGGGTATGCTGATGACGATCCTGATGTGTATCATGTTATGTTTAGTGCTTCAAGAAAATTATCCGATCAGTTTGAAAAAGTAGCTTTTGCTTATGATACTAGTGCTAGGATGGTCGGCGTTGCTTATTCGGGATTTAAGGGAGGTTCATCATAATGTCTCTCGTTCGATGTGTATTTTGTGGGAAGGAGTATGATGACTTTACTGGTATGTATTTGATAAAGAACGAAGGTACCATGAACTTTTACTGCTCATCTAAGTGTAGAAAGAATCATTTGAAACTTGGACGTGATAAACGAAAGTTGAAATGGACTTCTGCTTTTTATGAATCTCGTGATAAGCGATATGCTGCTGAGAAGAAAGCACATGATAAACATCTTGCTTCAGAAGAAGCTGCAAAGCATCCTGTAGAGCATAAAGCTGAAAAGGCAACTAAGAAGAAGTAATTATTCTCTTGGTTCTACTCTATCCAAATCTAAAATTTCTCTTCTTTCATGCACAATTTCTGTGAGGGTGTACAATTCTGGGCGACCAAAATAACCTTCTATAGCTACAATTAGCTTTGTTTTGATATTATTTATAGATTGCTTTATTTTATTTCAGCGTCATTTTATCGTCGATAAATTGCTTTTTTCGAGGGCAAGGTTTATAAAGGTCATTTTACATTTTGATATATTCTAAAAATGGCTGATCAGAAAAAGTACTCCGCAGAAAACATTAAAGTTCTTGAAGGGCTTGATGCTGTGAGAATGCGCCCGGCTATGTATATTGGTAGCACGGGCAAGCCTGGATTGCATCATCTTATTTGGGAAGTTGTAGATAACTCTGTAGATGAAGCAATGGGGGGACATTGTGATACTATTATTGTTTCTCTCAATAAAGATGGGAGCGCAACCATTACAGATAATGGAAGAGGTATTCCGGTAGACATGCATCCAGTCTACAAAGTTCCTGCACTTGAAGTTGTAGTCACTAAATTGCATGCGGGTGGTAAATTTGATAAAGGAAGTTATGCAGTATCTGGAGGATTGCACGGCGTAGGTATTTCTGTTGTTGCTGCTTTATCTAAGAATATGCGTGTTACCGTTCGTAGTGGTGGTAAAATATACCAGCAAGAATACAAAATTGGAAAACCAACATATGCTGTAAAAGTTATCGGAGAATGTGCGAAAGACGAACATGGAACCGAAGTTCAGTTTTATCCTGATGATACTATATTTTCAACTGTAAAGTTTGATTACAGTGTACTAGAGACTAGATTTAGAGAAATTGCTTTTCTTAACAAAGGGTTAACTATTATATTGAAAGATGTTGCCGCGGAAAAGCAAGAGAAGTTTTTCTATGAAGGCGGATTAGCTGAATTCGTAAAATGGGTTAACGAAACTAAAGAACCATTGCACAAACCCGTCTATTTCATCAAAGAGGAAGACAAGATAGTAACTGAATGTGCAGTCCAATACAATAATGGCTATCAAGAAAACATTATGAGCTTCGTTAATACTATTAATACTATCGAGGGCGGGACGCACGTTGCTGGTTTTAGAACTGCACTTACTAGAGCGATAAACGAATATGGAAAGAAGAATAAGTTGTTCAAAGATGAAGGAGTAACTGGGGATGATGTACGTGAAGGACTGACTGCAATTATCTCTGTTAAAGTTCCTGAACCGCAGTTTGAAGGTCAGACTAAAACTAAACTCGGCAATACGGAAGTTAAGGGTCTTGTTGAAAAGGTCGCGTTTGCTTCTTTGTCTGAGTTTTTTGAAGAGAACCCTCCAATCGCACGAAGAATTGTTGCTAAGGCTCAAGAAGCTCAAAAGGCGAGAGAGGCTGCAAAGAAAGCTAAAGATCTTGTTCGAAGAAAGAATGCCTTTAGCGTTGGAGGATTGCCAGGTAAACTTGCTGATTGTTCGCGGAAGTCAAGTGAAGATACTGAACTCTATCTTGTTGAGGGAGATAGCGCAGGCGGTTCAGCTAAAATGGCTCGTAATAAAGAATTCCAAGCTATATTGCCGTTGAGAGGTAAGATCTTGAATGTAGAGAAGGCGAATATTGCTAAAGTATTTTCCAGTGAACAGATTGCTAATCTCATTACTGCAAGCGGTACGGGCGTTGGAGAGCAGTTTAATCTTGAGAAATTACGATATAGTAAAATTATTATTATGACTGATGCAGATGTTGACGGTGCACACATTCGTACATTGTTACTGACTTTCTTCTATAGATTTATGAAACCAATTATTGAAGCTGGGAATTTATACATTGCAGTTTCGCCTTTGTATAAAATACGAAAAAGAAAAGATCATTATGTTTATTCAGATGATGAGCTCAAAGACTTATTGAAAGAGCTAGGACAGGGTTCTGTTGTACAGCGCTTTAAAGGTCTAGGAGAAATGAACGCAGAACAGTTATGGGAGACTACGATGAACCCTAAGACTAGAATGTTAAAGCGCGTCTTAATTGAAGACGCTGTAGAGTCGGATAGAATTTTCTCGATTTTGATGGGTGATGAAGTTGAACCTCGAAAGAAATTTATTATCGAAAAGGCTCATGAAGCGCAGGTGGATATCTAATGGCAGGAATATCAAAGCGAGCGTGCCCTAAATGTGAAAGTAAAGAATTTATAGAATCCGGAAAGTTTAATATTAATGTGACTAAGTGTATGGTTTGTGGTTATCAGGAGAAGAGTCTTTCTCAACGAATGGAGAGTAAAAACAAATGGCAATGATGATTAAACAAACATGTCCTGAATGCGGGAGCACGGATATAGTCTCTACTGGAAAGGGCAGTGCGATGTTTATGTGTAAATCGTGTGGCTATGTTGGCGGTACGCATGATACTCCGCAATTAGAGCATGAGCTTGGTGTGGTCGAAGATGAATTTGATGACGAGCCTGTTGAAAAAACTAATTTGATAAAGAAGTCTGCGTTGAAGATGCCTCGCTCTAAAACAACTACGGCAAAGAGGAAGAAAAAATGACTGGAAAAGAAGAAAAAGCAGAGCATGATGAAGTTGATTCTAAGATAGAGAAGCGCGAGGAAGAAAGACGTGCTAAGGCTCAACTCGGTGATGAAAAAGGCGTAGAAGGCGCGGAAATAGTTCAAGAAATGGAGCAATCGTTCATTGACTATGCGATGTCTGTTATTGTTGATCGTGCGTTGCCTGCTGTGGAAGATGGTTTAAAACCGGTACATAGACGTTTATTGTATGCGATGCATGCGCTTGGTTTAGAACCTAGTAAGGCGACTATGAAGTGTGCTCGTATCGTGGGAGAGGCGATGGGTAAATTCCATCCTCACGGAAATCTTGCTTTGTATGATGCATTAGTACGTATGGCACAAGACTTCTCGCTAAGATATCCTCTTGTTCATGGCCAGGGAAACTTTGGTAGCCTTGATGGGGATTCTCCTGCAGCAGACAGGTATACTGAAGCAAAGCTGAGCAAAATTGCAGGGGAATTGCTTGCTGATATTGACAAGGAAACGGTTAAGATGGTTCCTAATTATGATAACTCTACCGAAGAGCCTTCTACATTGCCTGCAGCATTGCCTAACTTGCTGATGAATGGTGCTACAGGAATTGCGGTCGGTATGGCTACTAACATGCCTCCTCATAATTTGAGCGAAATATGTGATGCGATTGTACATTTGATTAACAAACCTGAGGCAACTATTGATGATTTGATGGAAATAGTTACTGGCCCTGATTTTCCAACAGGAGGAAGTGTTAGTGGTGAAGGAATTAAGGAAATGTATCGTACTGGTAAGGGTCGTTTGGTAATGCGAGGCATGGTTAAACAAGAGGAGCACAAAGGGCGAACAAGTATAGTTATAACTGAAATTCCTTATATGGTTAACAAGGCTGATCTTGTTACTGAAATTGCTAAACTTGCTACAGAAAAGAAACTACCCGATGTGTCTGATTTGAGAGATGAAAGCGCAAAAGGCGATGTGAGAATTGTCATCGAACTGAAAAAAGATGCTTTGCCTAAATTTACTATTAATAAATTATATACTTTGACGAGGTTACAGGATACGTTTGATGCAAATATGCTTGCCCTTCTTGATGGCAGACCTCGTGTTTTAAACCTGAAAGAGATCGTTGGAGCATACGTTAATTATAGAAAACGTATTGTAACTAACCGTAGCACGTTCGAATTAAAGAAAGCGGAAGATAGACTGGAGATTGTTATTGGTTTGCTTATTGCGCTTAAGAAAATTGATGAAGTGGTTGAATTTATCAAGAAATCTGAAAATGCACAAGCGGCTCACGAAGGTTTGATGCGTAAGTTTGGTTTAACTACGAGGCAAGCTAAGGCTGTTCTCGAGTTGAAGTTGCAGCAATTGACTAAGCTTGAAGATGGTAAGTTGAAGGACGAAGAAAAAGAATTGAAGGCCACTATTGATTATCTTAAGAAACTCTTGGGTAGCGAACAGGAGATCCTGGGCGTTATCAAGCGCGAAGTGCAAGAAATGAAGCGCAAGTATGGCGATGAGAGAAGAACTCAAGTAATGAAGCGTGTTGCTGAGTTAAGCGAGAAAGATTTGATTGAGAAGAAAGATGTTGTTGTTATGTTGAGCGAAACTGGATACATTAAGCGTGTCGATGTTAAGACTTATAGGGAGCAGAAGCGTGGCGGTTCTGGCGTATCTGGTACTGATCTAAAGGAAGAGGATTTCGTGAGATTGATGTTGTCTTGTTCGACACATGATTACTTGTTGTTCTTCACAACGCGAGGTCGTTTATTCTGGCTTAAGGCAAATGATGTTCCGCAACAAGAGCGCCAAGGTCGGGGTAAGGCGATTGCTAACGTATTAGATATGCGAGATGAGAAGATTGCATATTTGATGTCTCTAAAAGATTTCGAGAAAGACTATTTGATGTTTGCTACTAAGCTAGGTATTGTGAAGAAGCTTCCATTGAAAGACGTCAGTAAGCCGAGAAATGGCGGCGTTCGTATTATCAACTTGCCTGCTGATAATTCTGATGTAGTTATTGACGTTAGACGTGTTGAAGATGGTCAGGAAGTTATGCTTTGTACGAGTAAAGGTCAAGCGATACGATTTAACGCAGATGAAGTACGTCCTATGGGTCGTGCAAGTTACGGTGTAAAGGGTGCTGAGCTTGCTAAAGGTGATGAAGTTGTTTCGATGGAAAGCTTGCCTAGGGATGGTAAAACAACTATTCTAACTATTGGCGATAAAGGCGTTGGCAAGCGTTCAGATCTTGAAGAATATCGAAAGACGAGCCGTGGCGCGAAAGGAGTCATTAACCTTGCAGTAAGCGACAAAACAGGAAAAGTGGTAAGTTCGTTGTCTGTTCATGATAAAGATTCTATTATAGTCACAACGACAAAGGGCATGATGATTCGTGTAAGCATGAAAGACCTTCGCGTTATGGGTAGAGCAACGCAAGGCGTTCATGTCGTGCGCTTGAAGGAAGGAGACCGTGTTGCAGATGTTGTCAAAGTCCCAGAAGCCGAATCTATTATTGAAGACGCGAAGGAATAGATTTACGCTTATAGTTAAGATTTTAAACGAGATTTTCTCTTCAAATAAATGTCTGTAGGAAAGGATTTGCCCTCTTTGGATCAAATAAATGTCTTAGTCGGACAGATAGTTTCTAAATTTAAAGATAATCTTCGCAGTGTATTGTTGTACGGTTCTGCAGCGAGGGGTGTTGGAAAGACAAATGATCTTGATATGGTCATGGTGTTGAAAACAAAAAATTCTTCTCTAAAAGATTTGCAGATTATTAAAGAGATCTTACATGACAGGGAAAATAATGTAGACTTACAATTGTTATACCAGAAGGAGCTGACTAATGGAAATACTTTTTCTTTGGATACTCATGGGGCATTTGTTATTGAAGAGCTTAAAAATGCAATCCCTCTTTATGGGGACAACCCTTTCAGACTTTTGTATCCGTCTTCTCAGATGTACCAGTTAAGCGTGGTTCAAAAATTGCAGTATTATGTTTTTAGGGCGCGCCAGGCCTGTATGGGATATAACTTTTCTACTAAGGATCAAAGCGAGGATTTTCATAGAAAGAAAATAAGGATGGCTATGCTGGATTTGTTGATTGCCAAAAATATTTCTGTAGAAAAATCAGATACTATATTTGAAGTTTTTATCAAGCATTACCCAGGAATTATTACTAAGACATTTCATACGTTGTTTACTAGAAAGACGCCTCTTGAAATAAATGAGGCTTTGCCTTTGTATGAAGCATTATATGATGAAGCGCTTTCTTGGACTAATCGTATCTATCTAGAAGAAAGAAAACCTGGAATAGCCAAGGAAGAGGGTATTTTCTTAGAATATCTGCTGCCTTCTGGATCACAACCTAGTTCGTTTGTTATTCTATGTGATGGGCTTCCGTCCAGGCCATATCAAAATCAGTTGATGAATATTTTAGCAGGTTTAGGTTACGGGGTGATGTATCCGCGCTATCGCGGTACTTGGGAAAGTGAAGGGACTTTCTTAGAAACGAAACCAAGCGAAGATATTTCTTATTTGGCTAAAAGATTACGCGAGGGAATGGATTTTGGAGGCTTGACTATTAAGGCTAGCCATATTTCACTTTTGGCAACTAGTTTTGGAGCGTCAGTTGCGTTATCGACATCGCACGACGCAAATATAGATCAGATTATTGCATTATCTCCTGTTCTAAATTTTGAAAGTTTTAGTCATTTGAGCTCACTCAAAACGTTTTTACGGAAAATGTATCTTTCCGTGTATAGATTTGATGATTTTGGATGGAATGAGTTAGCCAAAGGAAATGCGGTGCCTTCTGCGTTATCTGTGAATAAATTCTTTGCAGCTAAAATATTCTTGTTTGGTGGTCGTGAAGATAAAGAAATAATCTCAAGAGACCTTGAGGCATGGGGAAACAATTTTGGAATTCCTACAATTATCTATCCTGAAATGGGGCACCTATCTTTCTCTATGCTAAAGGGGAAACTATTGGATGAGGTGATACGTGTGTTGAATTCTTCTTCATCAAAATTTCTACAGCTCGATCGTATGTAAGTGGGAAGAAAGCTCTAGAATCATTCAGTAGAGAAGCATATTCGCCATAATCTCTTTCGGTTAAAGCTTTTTCTCCTAAGCGCCCCGAAAGATCTTGGGTTCTTTCTATTACCTCGTCCATTTTCAGAGCTTGGCGCATCTTTTTAATGCCTTCTTCGATTGAAGGAGATGAAGGACGATTGAACTTAGAGGAGGGAAATTCAAAATTTTTAAAGAACCAGGCAAGTCTAATTAGTTTGGAAGAACCCTTTATTACTTTTTTTATTCTTGTTTCGTCGGCTGAAGAGTCCTCCATTGAGCTTGTACAAAGTAATGCTGAACCTCTTAAGACGTCAGAGTTAGTTTTTCTATGGAATTCACTTAAGTCTTCTACATCTGAATTAGATCCTGTTAAAAGATATCCGTGTAAAGCTACATTTCTAGAGAACGGCGCATCCCAAAGTCCTGAGTAGATTACAAATGGCACGAATGTTCCATGTAACATTGTCTTTAACCCGTCTATAGAATAGTCTACAGGGCCTTCTGAAAACATACAAGGCGAAACCGCAAGGTCAAATATAGGGCTTATCCTGTGTGCGGAATTTCCGTCTCCAGGTATTGGGGTAGCAAATTCTCGGAGTTTAGTTATTGGGTACGCGCCATCAAGAGTTTTGACCAAATCCATTATTCTTCCTTTACCGCCCTCTGGGAAAAAATTTGCTCCGTCTATATGACTTACTAATCCGGTCTGCTTTCTTATTTTATCTATCCTAAGAAAATATTCTCCTCTTTCTGAATCTATAAATCCTTTACTGAGCAATATGCCAAATTTGTCTTGTGCATTTTTCCTTGATTCTGCGCTAGTATCCCTATATGCCCTATGCTCTCCTAATCCAAAAAGAGAAAGCTTTTGCGCTAATGTCGACTCTATTCTTTCAAGTTCTTTTTCTTGATCATTTGTGGAGGCAAGATGATCAAACATCTTCCCTTGATGATTCCATGACGGAAAATAATAATCTGTGGAAAAACCTTTGTCAGAGAGAGTTCTAGCTAATATATCGCACCATACAGGGTTGGCTCCGTGTCCTAACTTAACTTTTCCCTTGGCAGTTATAATTGGGGGAGAGTATATTTTGACCCTAGTCATAAAATTTTACTTTAAGAGCGCTATTTAAGCCTTTAGAGTGACTTCTCATTTATCTTCTTTTTCGTGCCATTGTTGCTAGGCCCATTCCAAGCAAGTATAAACTGCGAGGGGATGGAACGCTCAGTTCAAAGTTATCAAAGTCCATATGCGCACGGCCGTTGTGACCTGTGAATGTGCCCACATATACATCGTAATGCCCTTCAGGATTCTGCAACGGGAGAGTACTAGTTACGTGCTGTCCAGAAGGGGATAGCGTATTCATTTCTACGTGGTCGTTATAGAATTGGAGGTTAACTTTGGTTAAGCCAATTTCATCAAATGGTTGCACCGTGTTATTGAAACCAACTGCACTGAAAATTCCTCTATTATATTCTTCACCCCTTATTAATATTATATTTCCATAATTGCCTTCTCTTGACTGAACAGTAACTTCCCAATTGAGTTTGTCTCCTGTAGTAAATTTGTGCGTTGGAACTAGATAGGTTCTTCTGTCTGCAATTTCATTTTGCTGTGTGTGAAATACAAAATTACTCTTTTCGCTTATTACGTCGTATTCATCTGTTAAGGGCTGGCCTTGTGGATCTTGACGAATTTGCCATTTGGCAGGATTTAATAATCCAGACGAGAAATCGTCGTAAACGGCGGCTGTTGCTTTGGTTGTGAGCGCACCTGCGAGAACTAGAGGTACTAGCTTAGACACTAGCGACATTTTACGTTAAGGAAATGCGAGTATTTATGTCTTCGCAAATATAGATTAATCTATTTTTTGTTCTTTTTATTTCTTTTACGTATAGCCTTCGCGCGTTTTTTTCTTGCAATTCTAGTTGCTTTTCTCATTACTTATGGGGGTATAAGATCTATATAATTCTACTGGGTGAAAGGTTTAAATAGAGAATAATATAAATGATATTAATCTTATTAATAATATAAATATTATATGGGAAAGAAAGTACTAAGTGTAACGATTGACGAAGGCGTCCTAACTGAGTGGAAAGAGTATACTGAAGCTAATTGCATTAATGCGTCGCAGCTTATTGAGAAATTAATTAAATCTCGTTTAGAGAAAAGAGGGAAAAAATGAATTTTAGGCAATTAGCAAAGGGAGCAAATTTCGTCATATGTTTGATATTGGTTATGGGTTTGGCTACGGCATTATCATTTTCTGATACAAATCAAAGTGATTTTAATTTAGGTACTTATGACAATACTACTTACAACGGCACGTCTTTAGTGCTTGTTGGTAACAATGTTTCCGGTAGTTTTACCAGCCGCGTTTTTGATTCGGGAAGTTATGCTCGCTGGACGTCGTTTAATCAAACATCGGTCAAGAATGGAAAAGAATACCTTTTCGCACTTGATAATAATAGGAACGTGTTTAGATCGCAGAACAATGGAACGAGTTGGACAAATGTAACTGTTTCAGATTTCGTTCAGGATTCTGATGGATTTGTAATAAATTCAAGTGGCGCGTTCTTTATTGTGGCAGATGATAAAAAGGTATATGTTTCTTTAAACTCGGGTGTAACCTGGGCAGTATTGAATTCGACTGTGCAATTTGCAGATTTGCCTCGAGGATTAACTATCGATTCTAACAATACGATGTATAGTATCGTACGAGGAAAGCGTATTTACAAGTCCACAAATAACGGAGTAAATTGGAATCTTATCAATGATACTTTTGCGTCAGGCGCTACTAATATAGGAAGGTGTATCATGTATTACAATAACTCGTTGTATACATTTGACGATAATAGTGCGTTTTACAAATCTACGACCCAAGGAGTAACTTGGACAATGATCAATGCAAGTTTTGCTGCACCTCATTGCTTTAGCATGGCGGTAAATTCAAGTGGCGCGTTCATTGTGGCCGCAGATAATCAGCGCGTGTATGGTTCTGTTAACCAAGGAGTAACTTGGACTCAGCTCACTCCCAGCATAGTTTTTGCTGCAGATGTTAATGGTATTTCAATTGATTTCCATGATACTTTGTATGCGGCAGTAAGACAAGGCAGATTTTATCGTTCTAATGATGGCGGATTTAATTGGACGCTCGTTAATAGTAGCTATTCTTCTGTAAACACGGGTAACCAGTATGGTACGATTTATCGTCCGATACGTACTAATGTGACTTTTCAAGTTAGAAATTGTTCTTCTTCAAACTGCGCAGATGGGGACTTTATTGGTCCAGATGGAACGGCCAGCACGTTCTTCTCTGAGACAAATGCAACTTT
>CAZRZR010000006.1:565-4137 GCA_964604715.1 Candidatus Woesearchaeota archaeon | reverse complement strand
AGTACAAACTTGTTTCTACTACTCAGGAGGCAGGATTTACGCCTTATGCACAAAACACCAGCGGACAATATGTACTTGTTGATATTGTACCTCCCCAATTTTCTAACATTTTGGGCCCTAGCTCACCAACAACTTATACCAGCTCAGCAATTTACTCATTTAATATCACGTGGGTTGATGCAAGCAGCATCTCAGAAGTTTTGTTAGAATTGAATGGTGTTAATTATAGCTTGTCTTCAGCCCAGGTTATACAGAACGGAGATGATTACTCGCTTAGTCTTACGGGGTTGGGCGCAGGCTCGTATCAGTATAGATGGTACGCAAATGATACGAGTGGAAATACGAATGTTTCAGACAGTGGAACGCTGATTATTACTCAAGCTGGAAATCCAATTAGTTTGTTTATTAATTCTATTCAAAATAACGCCACGGTCGCATACGGGTCTGTAGTAAATGTTAGTGCAATTGCTACAGAAGGGATAGTGACTTTAGATCGTGATGGTTCTGGAGTATCAAACCCAGATATTAGCATCTTAGGCGCAAAAACAGAAGAGTATCAGTACACAGCAACTGTTGCAGGTAATCAGAATTATACTGGCAATTCTAGCGTCTTGTATGTACGCGTCAATAAGGCTAACGCGAGTATCTCTTTGTATATTAACGGAAGCCAGTCTAATTTGACAACACTATATGGTACAGAAGTTACGACTCATGGGGACGAGAGTAATGGGGGAGACGGAGATCTAATCTATGGTTTGTATCGTGATAACGTTTTAGTATCAAGCGGTTCAAGTGCATCAGATATAGACGTACTTGGCGCAGGCAACTATACTTATGTGTTCAATGTAACCGATGGTGAAAATTATACTGGTTCTAGCGTGACGTTAGGTCTTTCGGTTCTACAGGCTTCGCCTTCTTTGGAGCTGTTGATTAATGGAGTTGACTCTGATAGCTCTACAACGTTGAACACTAACGTGTCTGTAAATGCTTCAGTGCTCGTGCCTTCAGACAGGACTGCTGAAATCTATGAGAATGCAATTCTTGTAAGCACGTCTAATTCATATTTTGTCAATAAGAGTTACTCGACTAATGGGCCCGTTTCTTGGCAGATTTTATTTACAGGTAATCAAAACTATACGGGTTTGGCTAAATCTCACACTCTTTCTGTTTTAGATGTTGATGCCCCTCAATTTTCTAATGTAATTGCATCTCCTGTTGGTTCCCATTATTCTAACTCTAATATTTATGTGTTCAACTCCACATGGACTGACGCGACTGGAATATCTGACGTATTGTTTGTATTTAATGGAACATCTTATGCTTATTCATCTGGGGCGATTATTAAAAATGGAGACGAGTACAGTATAAATTTAAGCGGATTGGCTGCTGGCAACTACACGTATACGTGGTTTGCGAACGATACGAGTGGAAATAACGCTGAGACTCCAGACCAAAACTATCTTGTATCTAGGGCAAGTACACAGTTAGTCATTTCATTCTCTCCAAGCAACGAAACTACTTATGGTATGGAAACTAATGTAAGTTGCAGTGCAGATAATACGGAATCTCTTGGTTCTCTTTTACTAGATGGCGCTTCTGTAACTAATCCAGATCAACGTATTCTTGCTGCAGGAATTCATCATTATGATTGTACTTCAGTTGACACGCAAAATTATAGCAGTTCAGCTAGCGGAGGCGATATCTTTGTGTCTAAAGCTTCCCCTAACCTCGTGCTTCTATTAAATGGCCAATCGTCAGATCTTGTGCTTAGTGAAAACGGAGGCATTGTTACCATTAATGCATCTTTACTTGCTCCTCCTGCGGAAGTAGTTAATATGACTATTGATGGCGTTGTAATTGCACAAGGTCTTGGTTCTGTTGAGAGCACGAATGAGTTTAACGTCACTGGCACGTATGTTGTCGCGGCGTCTTACGGAGGAAATAACAATTATAGTTCTGGATCTAATTCATTTAACATAGTTGTTCCTTCGGCCTCATCTGGAAATTCATCGGGGCAGGATGGTACTCGAGCATCCATGAGTGTTGAAGAGCCTTCTCGTGTTAGCCTTAAACCTGGAGAATCAACTCGAACAGAAGTTAAAGTTATAAACACGGGTACGAAAGTTCTTGAGAATTGTCAAATAACTAATATTGGAGATTGGTTGAGTTCGAACGATGTACAAGACATTGGAAGAGGGGATTCTGCACGTTTTGATCTTAGCGTCTCTGTACCTTCAGCACAATCGCCTGGATTATATTCTTCTGACTTCACTGTAGCTTGTACAAATATCAAAGAAAGCTCTCAATTGAGAATTGATGTGTATACTACGGAAAAGCCAATCAGTCAAGATAAAATAAAATTAACTTTGATAGATGCGGTGCAGGTATCTGATAGGTTATTCAGAGTTACTTATGAAGCTCAGGAACTTTCTGGAAAGGCGCAGACTATTACAGTTAAATTCTCGCTCGTTGATGAAACTGGAAAAAGAGTAGAGTTCTTCGACACGCGTACTCTGACAGCCAAAGATAAGGAACAGTTCGTTGTTGATATCCTTGCTAACCAACAACTTACGGGGAAGGTAACTCTCAATATTGAGAATGGTCCTGAGCAATCTACGCTTGTCTTACAATCGCAAGCACCTGCTGCAGACACTATTAGCGGTTTAGCTATTCTCTCACAGAAGCGTGTCAGCGATATAGGGGCTGCAGTATTGTTAATTGTCTCTGCATTGTTAATTGCGTATCTTATTCATAGAACGCATAGACTACAAGATAGGGTTATTGTACATAAAAGACTTGCTGGAAGATAACTTTAAAAGCGCTCAGTTATCGTCTCTTTCATGATTATTCGCCCTTTTTCCCTAGCAGATGCGTCTGAAGTCTGTCAACTTTATGATGTGATTGCTCGTTCTTTTGGTTCTTTGCCATGGGGTGACGATGCACTTCCATCTTACTGGACAGAACGGCTTTCATCGGCTGTAGCTGCACCAGTAGCAGTTACCACTAAAGTTATTGGATTTGGAACTCTGGGAGGAAATAGAGGAATACTAGATTTATTTGTGCATCCGGATTATCAACGCATGGGTGTGGGATCTCGTTTACTTGCTTTTCTCGAGGATGCTGCACGAGAAAAAAGTTTTGAATCTATCTGGCTTTACTCTACCTATGCTGCTTCCGCCTTTTATCTTAAACAAGGATACAAAGAAAAGCCTGGCACACTGTTTACAAAAAGAGTGTCGCACATTTAAAATAAAGTGCCAGCATACGTCTTTACTTTTATTTTATTATTGAGGACACGCACTCGGAGTCCAATAACTAACTGTGTTATCTGCGCATGCAAAGCAACTATTGCTATAGGTTTGTGCGCATGGGTATTTGATGCATTGCACTTTTTGACCGAACCATCCGCATACGGGATCGTATTGTTCAGTACACACTTCATTGCGTTGTTCTGGGCAGTAATTCTTGTCTTTCATACGACCATCGCGCCCGTGGCCCAACTGTCCGAGATGCCATGCGATTATGAGAGAAGCTTTGATTACAATAAAAGCCACTAGTATTATAATTCCTAT
>CAZRZR010000006.1:0-555 GCA_964604715.1 Candidatus Woesearchaeota archaeon | reverse complement strand
TTGGAGTCATCTTTTTTATACGCGATAGTTGCTTTTATAGTTTTGTCTTAGATTTAGTCTCACTTCCAACATGATTGTATTTTGTCTTCAATGTGTGAGGGCACATGCCATTGTTCAAAATCAAAGAAGTATACTTTTCCATCGTGCCCTATGCCACAATTGTGGTCTTTAGCCGTATCCTTTGGATAATATCCTGCTCTCTTTATTTTGTCCATTTGTCTTTCATAGTCTTCGTGGACTCCTTGTGGAACGTCGGTATAATAAATTCCAGAGGCGCGGGCAAGTCTTTCCATAACAATTATTGGAGAATCGTCTAAGGTTTCTCCAAAATCTATTCCGTGAATTGGAACAACATTTATCCCTTTTGGTTGAAGATCATGTTTAACTAAAGCTTCTTTTATATATGCCCTACGCAAATTATTTGTGGGATGTATATGTGGTCTTTTGAATGCTAGGTTGTCTCTGAACCATATGCATGTTTTACGACCATAAACGTCTGCAGTAAAGGGTACTCTTGTAAGTCTCCGTGCCTGTTCCACTAGCGAGGGTTCAAGC
>CAZRZR010000005.1:0-29567 GCA_964604715.1 Candidatus Woesearchaeota archaeon | reverse complement strand
CCAATTATACCGAAATCTTTAAAAAATAGAGAACTACGCAATTGTATGATAATCAAGCCTATCGGAGAACGTGTACTGCTTAAACCGCTTAAAGTTGAAGCACGAACTAAATCTGGAATCTACCTTCCTAAAGATGCAGAAAAAGAAAAGAAGGAAGGTATTGTTGAAGACGTCGGTCACGACAAAGATAACAAACCGCTTCCTCTTAAGAAAGGCGACCGCGTTCTATACGGCGGTTACAGCAATGAAGAGTTCGAGATCGGTGGAGAAACTTTTATATTCGTTGACTTTAAGGACATTTTAGCGAGGTTAGAACAGTGAGTAAACAAATAATTTTCAATGAAGAAGCGCGACGTGCGTTGCAGAAAGGTATTGATAAAGTTGCTAATATTGTCAAAGTCACGTTAGGTCCACGCGGGCGCACTGTGATTCTTGATAAACCAGGTTCGCCTCTAGTTTCAAACGACGGCGTAACAATCGCAAAAGAGATCGAGTTAAAGGACAAATTTGAAAATATGGGTGCAAAACTTATGCGTGAAGTTGCATCGCAAACACAAGATAAAGCAGGCGATGGTACGACTACGGCAACAGTACTGGCTCAATCTATGATTGCAGAAGGTCTGAAAAACATCGCCGCAGGTTCTAACCCTGTTGAAATCAAGCGAGGCATAGAAATCGCAACAGAACATGTTGTAAACTACATCAAGTCTCAATCTTCTCCTGTTAAAGATAAACATCGTATAGCACAAGTCGCAACTATTTCCGCAAATAATGACGAACATATTGGCTCATTAATTGCAGAAGCAATGGAAAAAGTAGGTAATCGTGGAGTCATCACGGTCGAAGAAGCTCAAAGTATTGACACAACACTCTCAGTTGTAGAAGGAATGCAATTCGATCGCGGATACTTAAGCCCATATATGATAACCGATCATGAAAAGATGGAAGGTTCTTATGACCACCCTTACCTCTTGATTACAGACCAAAAGATTTCAAAAATGAAAGACATTCTTCCTGTGCTTGAAAGCTGTGCACAAGAAAACAAGCCCCTCATAATAATCGCTGAAGATCTTGAAGGGGAAGCAATGACTTCGTTAGTCATAAACTCTATTCGTGGCGCACTAAAGGTCTGTGCAATTAAAGCTCCTGGCTTTGGCGACGAAAAGAAGGAGATGTTAGAAGATCTTGCTATATTGACGGGAGCACGCGTTATCTCGGAAGAGAAAGGCGATAAATTAGAAGACATAGAGGTTGGCGCTCTCGGTTCGGCAAAGAAAGTCAAAGTCACTAAAGATACAACAACAATCATTGAGGGACAAGGCTCTCGCCCTAATATCGAGAATAGAATTAAGCTTATTGAAGCTCAGCTTAAATCAGCAGACAGCGAATATAAACGAGAAGAATTACAAAAGAGGCTTGCTAAGCTAAGTGGCGGCGTTGCAGTAATAAATGTAGGTGCAGCAACTGAAACAGAATTAAAGGAAAAGAAAATGAGAATAGACGATGCTTTACACGCTACAAAGGCAGCAGTAGAGGAAGGCGTTGTAGTGGGCGGGGGCATGACTCTATTCCATGCAATAAAAATACTTGACATACTCAAACTTACTCACGAGGAAAATATCGGAGTTAACATTGTTAAACGCTCTTTGGAAGAACCTCTACGAACTATTGCATTTAACGCAGGTAAAGATGGATCTGAAGTACTCGCTCATATCAAATCTTCAAACGATACAAAATTAGGCTTTAATGCAAAGAAAAACGTTTACGAAGATCTTGTCGCATCTGGCGTTATTGATCCAACCAAAGTAGTCCGTACAGCATTGCAAAATGCCTCCAGTATTGCCGCAATGGTCATAACTACTGAAGGTCTTGTAGCAGACTTCGATGATGAAAAGGATGATAAAACTCCAAATATAATTATCTAATGCTTGAATACAAATACTTTGCAATCATAGAAGAAACTCTTACTGATGCTTCTTATAGTATTGTTCCTTCTTTCTTTTCTGAAATGCGAGGCGCGACCGCATATCATCCGAGAACTAAAGAATTATTTGAAAGTAGTATAAGGCATCTTGAAAGAGCACATCATAAAGTGATAAAAACTAGGTCAGTCGATTTTAACCAAGGAAGAGATGAGTTGGAAGAAAGATCAAGAGCGCGCGCCCTTCTTACATTTCTTAAGCTATCCTAAATTATACCTTATAACCGCTCATTAGATTCATTTAGCATAACCTTTATATTTCAGCCTTCTCTCTAGATAAATGAAAAAAGAGACTATCTATCTTGGTGCAGATCATGCAGGATTTGAGCTAAAAGAATACATTAAATTGCATTTGCTTAAGTCAGGTCATACAGTCTACGATCTTGGAGCTCGCGTGCTGGATAAACATGATGATTACCCTGATTTTGCATATAGAGTTGCAGATGGCGTTTCGGATAATCCGGAATCATTTGGCATCTTATGCTGCGGTTCTGCTCAAGGCATGTGCATTGCAGCAAACAAGCACAAAGGAATACGGGCAGTAAGTGTGAACAATGTAAAAGAAGCAAAGATAACCAGATCTCATAATAATTCGAATGTTCTATGTCTGGCTGGATGGTACATATCAAAACAGAAAGCGATAGCAATAATCGATGCATGGTTGACCACTCCATTTAGTCAACACGTGCGTCACGTTCGTCGCCTAAAAAAGATAGCTAACATGGAGAGATAAATGGCAATCAAAATAAGAGCAGCTAATCTAGGAGATCTTCCAACCTGTGTTGAGTTAGCAAAAGTGCCTGAACTTAGTACTCCTACCGGTAAATCTCCTTCTTTGAAATGGCTTGAAGGCATTGTTAAGGAAAAACAGATCTTTCTTATAGCAGAAGATAAGGGCGTTATTATTGGTTTTAGAATGGGAGAAAGAATTGCAAGTGATTTTGCTATTGCCCATTTAATTGTTGTTAGAAAAGATTATCGTAGAAAAGGGGTAGGCAAAATGTTAGTGAAGAGTTTTGAAGATGAGTGTAAAAAAAGAAACCTTCGAGGGATAGTCACGTATGCTCATAAAGAAAAGAAAGTTTTAGACTTTTTTAAGAAAAATAATTATAATCTGGGGCAAACCGTTGTGGAGTGCAATAAAATTTTTTAGCATGAAAGAGTCAATTATACCTTCAATTATCGCAACATCTCAACAAGAACTAGATACGCGTATTGCAAAAATTAGGGTAGTTAAGCCTAAACTGATACAACTAGACGTAATGGATGGTTTATTTGTACCTCACACATCATTTGAATTTGACTTTAAACTTTCTACAGGCAGATATGAAGCACATTTAATGATGAATAATCCTGAACCTTGGCTTTCAAGGCATTCATCAAATATGTCAAGCGTTATTTTCCATTACGAATCGAAGATTCACCTTCATCAAGTTATTAAATCCGCTAAAATCCTAAGTAAGAAAGTAGGAATTGCAATCAATCCCGAGACCCCTATAGAAGGGATTGTTCAATATCTAAAGCATATAGACAAGGTGCTTATCATGACTGTGTATCCAGGCAAATACGGCTCGCCATTTGTTCCCAGCATGTTAGAAAAAATTAGAGAACTAAGAAAGCTCGCTCCAAAAATAGACATACAAGTTGATGGCGGAATTAATCCCTCCACCATAGAAAAATGTAAGGGTGCAGGAGCCAACCAATTTGTAGTGGGTTCTTTCCTGCAAAACGCAAGCGATGTAAAAACCGCTTGGAAAGAATTAAAAGTATAAAAAAATAAAAAAAATCTGAGCCTAGTTAACAGCAGTGTCCGCAACCAGGTTTAACTATTCTGACAATTCCTGATATGGTCAATAGAGCACCAATCAACAACCACCAATCAGCAAACATCCAATAGAAGTTTGCAAGGAAGATTAATCCTACGATAAATCCTTTCCATCCTTTGCATCGTGAACACATTCCTGCGCACATGCAAACCTTATCACTTTTTGTAGCCATGTATTTTACTACCTCCTTTTAGATAATCGATTATATGAATTATCGATGGTATTTAAGGCTTATCCTAGAATAGTAAGGCCAAATTGCCACTTCACGATACCTATAATATTAATTATAAAGTAAGCTATAGAAAGGGTAAGTAAACCGTAGTGTTTATACTTAACGGCAAATAGAGTCCAAAGTACGCTTGCGGCAACCCAAATATAATATCCTTGAAAATGTTGCAAGGACACCAGCAAAGCCCCACAGATGCTAAATGCCGTAGCTGTCCATTCAAGAGCATGGTGGTGTGGCTTCTTTTCAATTACATATTTTGTCATCTTTTTTATTTCCAAACTAGTGTTGTTAAAGTGGCTTAAATATCTATTTGTATAACTAAATACTTTTATACTCTGCTGCAAACCTCATTATATGGAACGGCGTAACGTGCGTTCACTTGCTTTTTTATTAGGCACTACCGCCTTCACGAGCGGTGTTGCTCCTTTTCATTCTGCTCTTGCTACTCCGCCCTATGCGTGGCATCAACAACCCCCAGTGGAAAGGCTTGCACCTCTTGAAACTCCAGAACAAGTAAAACCAAACGAACTAATTCGGCCTGAACAGCCTCCCGCAACGTCTGCGGCATTGGCGCCACTGAATCCTTACCTGAATAACACTCTTCATGTCATCACCCACGGAGAGGTCTACAGAGATTCGACCATAGAAATTGTGTTTTATCCCTATCAATATCCAGATAGAAAATATCAAGCTGATGTTTCGCTAGAGGGAATTCATGTCGATACGGTTTACCCTGGAAAAGCAGATAGCATCACTGAACTTATTTCTGGAAAGAATGTACGTTTAAGTTTTTATTTTGATAAACCCGAAATAAGTGTTCTTCCTGAAAAAGATTTTTGGAAATTGAATATTGAACTATATAGAGAGGGAAATGATGAGAATTGTTTTTGGCCAGTAGAGAAGCGTGAGATTCTTGTAGATCCACGGAATTATAATCAAACAGGACGTTCGAAAAAAAGCAATAAATAACCCTTATAAACTCCCTGCTCTTATTTAGCATATAAAAGATGGTCAGTCTCAAAGAATTAGGTGATATAGCCACATTGTTGCGTCGTGACGTACTTGAAATGACGTCAAGTGCGGGAAGCGGTCATCCTACTTCTTGCTTGTCTGCAGCAGATATTCTCGCCGTACTGTATTTTCACGAGATGGCCTATGATGCGCATAACCCTGACAATCTTGATAACGATGAATTTATTCTAAGTAAAGGTCACGCGGCCCCTTTGCTTTACGCGGCGCTTGAACGTGCAGGCTGTATTCAAGAGAATCTTCTAGACTTAAGAAAGATTTCAAGCCACCTTGAAGGCCATCCGGTTCCTGCTTCACTAAGATGGGCAAAAGTTGCATCAGGGTCTTTGGGTCAAGGGCTAGGCGTTGGAGTAGGGATGGCCCTTGCTAACCAGTTGCAAAGGCGATCATCGCGCACGTATGTGTTATTAGGAGATAGCGAGTGTGCTGAAGGTTCAGTTTGGGAAGCGGCAGAACTAGCAAGCTACTACCAACTATCAAATCTTTGCGCTATAGTTGATGTGAATAAGTTAGGTCAACGTGGAGAAACGATGCTTGCATACGACCTCCCTTCATATAAAAAGCGATTTGAAAGTTTTGGGTGGTCCGCAATCGTTATCGATGGCCACAATACTACTGCACTAGTCAAAGCTTTTGATAAAGCAAGAGCAAGCAAACACCCGTTTGTTATTTTAGCAAAAACAATCAAAGGCAAAGGCATCCCGTTTTTAGAAGGGAAAGAAGGATGGCATGGTCGGGCTTTAACGCACGAAGAACTTGCTAAAGCGCTTTCCAGCTTAAAGCAACCCATGATGCCTTCATTCGAAATAAAACGGCCTGCATTAGGTAAAGCGCGCGTATCCAAAGAAGTTCATGCGCGTCCGACAACTACTGATATCGAAGCATGTTCAACGCGTGAAGCATATGGCATAGCACTTGCAAAATTAGCAGCCTACAATCCTTTAATCTTAGCGCTAGATGCGGAAGTAAGCAATTCAACGTTCGCGGAAAAAGTCAAGTCTCGCACACCTAGTCAATTTATAGAATGTTTCATTGCCGAGCAAAACATGATTTCCATGGCTCTTGGTCTATCAAAGAAAAATCACATAGTATTTGCCTCCACATTTGCTGCTTTCTTAACTCGTGCACACGATCAGTTGCGCATGGCTGCTCTTTCTTCTCCCAGTCTTGTCGTATGTGGCTCCCATTGCGGTGTATCTATAGGAGAAGATGGTAGCTCTCAAATGGGTCTTGAAGATATTGCCCTTTTCAGAAGTCTCCCAAAATCTATAGTTTTGTATCCTTCAGACGCAGTTTCAACTGAAAAGCTTGTGCAACTTGCATCTTCGTTAAATGCCCTAGTGTACATACGCACGACGCGTTCCAAAACGCCTCTTGTGTACAAAGATAAAGATACATTCGCATTGAACGATTTCAAAGTTGTAAAGCAAAGCCAGCACGACAGCGCTGTTCTTGTGGGGGCAGGCATTACTCTACACGAGTCATTAAAAGCATATGAAAAACTTAAATCCCAAGGTACGAGCACAGCAGTAGTTGATTGTTATTGCCTTAAGCCGTTCCCTGCTGAAAAATTTCTTGAATTTGCCAGATTGCACGGCTCTCGTATAGTTGTTACAGAGGATCACTATAACGAAGGGGGAATGGGGGAAATGATTGCTTCATTATGTACTAATAATTCCATAAAAGTTACACGCCTCGCAGTAAATGAAATTCCACATTCAGGTACAAAAGATCAACTTCTTGCAGCTCAAGGGATAAACGCTGATTCAATAGCTGGCGCAGTTAAGCAATTAATTTAGTTAATTATTCAGATTGTCTTTTTTAACTAACCTTTTTATCACATTGGTAATAACTGGCAGTATAGAAAGAACAATTATTCCCAAAATAACCCAGCTTAAATGTTCTTTGACAAAAGGAATATTTCCAAAGAAATAACCTCCCCCTAAGAATAAACCTACCCACATTATACCTCCTCCAACATTATAGGCAAAGAACGTGCTATATTTCATCTTTCCAATACCTGCTACAAAAGGCGCAAGAGTACGAATAACGGGAATAAATCTTGCAAGAACCAACGTTTTATTTCCATGTTTCTGATAAAACTCCTCTGTCTTCCTTAAATGCTCATGATTCAAAAACCAATAGTTCTTATTTGCAATATAATGTAGCACTCTGTGTCTGAAGTGGTGTCCTATCCAATAATTAAGCGAGTCTCCTAGAATCGCCGCAATAATTAGTAAGACTAATGAAACCCAAATATTAAGCGAGCCTATCGCTGCAAACGTCCCAACCGCAAACAATAAAGAGTCTCCAGGCAAAAATGGAAAAATCACAATGCCTGTCTCAACAAAGATTATTAAGAAAAGGAGAGCATAAATCCACAAAGGATATGCTTGGATAAGTGCGCTTAGATAATAATCTAAGTGTAGAAAAATATTGATAATCTGCAACATCATGCTTCCTTAAGGAAGATTCTTTTAAAATGTTGGTATCTAAAGGTTTTTATCTTGCTGTATGTTTATGTACATATGAAAAACACAGGTTACCAGCTAGCTACTTTTGCTATGGGTTGCTTTTGGCAACCTGATTATATTTTCTCTAAAGTAAAAGGAGTAGCGAGCACACGCGTCGGATATACTGGAGGCGATCCAAGTTTAAGGGAACCAACTTATGAAGAGGTATCTTCAGGAACAACGGGCTACGCTGAGGCAATAGAAATCACGTTCGATCCTAAGGTAATCACGTACGCTCAACTCTTAGACTTATTTTGGCAGAATCATGACCCTACAACTATAAACCGCCAAGGCCCAGACGTGGGCGCCCAGTATCGTTCAGCTATTTTTTACCATTCAGAAGAGCAAAGAGCTCAAGCGTTAGCATCAAAAGCCAAATGGTTGCCTCGTCTAATTGATCCCTCACGAAAAATCGTAACTGAAATAAAACAAGCAAGCACGTTCTACGTTGCAGAAGAGTATCATCAAAAATATCTCGAAACTAACAACCGCACGTGTCATATTTCGCAGAGAGTATTTAGATAGTTTTATAAGCAAAACTCTAAGAAAAAATCTATGATTACATTATATGATGCAATAAGGCAAGAATTACACGGACCCTATGCGCCCAATTGTCCAAAGGCCGCAGTAGTGGCTTGTAGAGAGCATATTCTAGTTGAATCTCAACACAATACAACGTTGAGTCGACGTCTGTTTGACGGAGTGGATTTATGGATTCCCGTAACAGACACTTCATTACTTGATGCAGATGGCGAACATCCAACTATCAAAGATCTTAAAGCCCTTATAGGATTCGTTCCTTATAAAGAATACAAGGCTAAATCTCCAGTTCCTTCTCTACTTCGATTTACGGCTACAGGTTTTATGCTTCACGCTCTTGTTCGCGCCTTTAAAAGGGGCGTTGAAGGTCATCCAATCCAGTTTGTGGAGAAAGCCCTCTATCTAGACGACGTTATAGCTAGGCTTGGTTTTGATGAAGAGAGAAGACAAGATCATCTGGGACGATCTATTCTTTAGTAAATCGATATCACCATTATACTTATATATGCAATATAATGTGAATTTATATGGAGTTAAAAGTAGTCTCCTATAATATTCTTGATGGGTTTCATACCCGCGAGGCCCCCTTTCATATTGAGCATGAAAGACTCAATGCAGCACGTGAGCTTATGCGTCAAGCAAAACCAGGCATACTGGTTCTTACTGAAACATGTAAACCCAAAATAACTGGACATTGTGTATCTATCCAATATAGGGAAGTATTCGGCTTTGACTACTGTTTTCATGGACCGAAGCCTAATGGAAGCAAGCATGGGATTTCTATTCTTTCCCATATTCCTTTCACAGACTTTCCATTCAATTACTCTATGGTTGATCAAAAATTCGTACGTGCGCATTTTCCTGTAGGCAATAAGAATCTTTGTATAGATGCAGTTCATCCTCACCCTAAGCTGAATGAATTACAAAAAACCCAATTTTTTGAAAATGTAATCCGAGATAGACACGCACCGTATGTATTATTGGGAGACTTTAATAGTTGGTCTCCGCAAGATCGACCATTTGATCGCCAAAGTTTGATAGAAAAATTCATGACCTTCTCTGACTTGCGAGAACATCCTAGAGGGCATATAGAACATATAGTAGATAATCTTCTATCCTGCGAAGCGATACAAGTCTTAGAAAGAAGAGGTTTAATAGACAGTTTTAGAAAAATACATCCCGCTGAAAGAGCGTACACAATTCCTACAGACTTAAGTGATCCAATTAAGAAGGCAGCAGTTCGACTAGACTATATCTTTTGCTCTCCAGATGTAAAAATTGTCGATGCAGGCATTATTCGAGGACCTCTTGCAGAAAAAGCATCAGATCATTATCCAGTATACGCAGTTTTAGATATTTGAGATACCTTTATAATCTGCTGTAAAATAAATCTCGGATGCAGACAACTTCATTGTATGATCGACTTATTAGTCATTGGCCAGACCTTTCAGCTCCACCTCAGAACAGGCTTGCAAAACATAATTACTGCGGCCGTATAGTTTTGGACGCAATTGATGGAAATGAAGTCTTGGCTGAAAGGCTTTTTGATAGAAAGCCAATTGTGGACGCTGTGCGTGCAGCAATAGGCGATATTAGCTTAATGAATTCCCCTTCGACTAAAATTAAACGTGATCTACGCGCACTTATTGGATATCACGAATTTAAACTACTCCCATGGGCACTTTCGATAGCCGGTTTTTCTTATGATATCGCAGCAGTAGTTGCAACGCAGTCCCCTACGCAGTTAGCTTCACTAGGTTTGAACGTGGCACGTATGAGTATCGCAAAAGAAAGACAGAGAGATCAATTGCGAGAAACTTATGTTCCTCATGCGGAATATCTTGATAAGTTAATAACTTTAATCGGCTTTGATAGGCAATTCTAATTCAAGTCAACCCAGAAGTGCTTTTTCTCATTAAGATGCTTAAGGATATCAAATACAATAACGACAAACAATGCAGGTATCAATGCAAGAGCCCAAGAAGCCCTAGTTAATGGCACTGTCTCAAAGAATAAATGAATTGGTGTTTGAATAATTGCGACAGTTGCAAGAGCAGATATAATTGAAGCCCATACAAGTGCCCGATTAGCAAAAGGCGATCGTGTCAGAACTGGCTTTCTAAAGGATCTAAAATTGAAAGCGTTTGCAATCATAAACGCGATTAAAGTTACAAGGGCAGTAGTTCGGGCAACTTCAAGTGCATTTCCCATAACATTTAATGAGTAGTAGAATACTCCAAGTGTTCCAAAACCCATAATCACTCCTGCAATAGTTAACATACCTATTATCTCTCGATTAAGCAACGGTGCTCTTCTTCGAGGTTTGCGATCCATTACATCATCTGAACTTGGATTTAATCCAAGCGTTATAGCTGGCAAATCATCTGTAACCATGTTCATGAATAAAATTTGTATTGCAACAAGGGGTAAAGGCAGACCGATGGCAATTCCCAAGAACAACACAATCATTTGTGCGCAGTTGCCTGAAAGCTGATACGTAATAAATTTGCGCATATTATTGAAAATAGTACGCCCTTCACGCACTGCAGCTACAATAGTAGAAAAATTATCGTCCTTTAACGTGATGTCTGCCACACTCCGTGAAACATCAGTACCTGTCTTGCCCATTGCAACTCCGATGTGTGCTGCTTTCAATGCAGGAGCATCATTTATTCCATCCCCAGTCATCGTTACAACCTCTCCTTTATTCTTCAAGGCATTAACAATACGTAACTTATGCTCTGGTCGCACACGAGCGAAAATAGTCACATTTAAAACACGATACGTAAGTTCATCATCACTCAACTTATCCATATCCGCACCAGTTAAAACCGTTCCTCGTAATCCTATCTGCTGTGCAATAGACATAGCCGTGTCTTTATTGTCGCCCGTGATCATCTTAACACTTATCCCAGCACGTTTGCATTCTTGTAACGCTTGAACGACTTCTTCTCTAGGCGGATCCTCAAGTGCAACAAGACCTAGGAAAATCAAATCTTTTTCCCCGTTTGTCTTATCCAATTTAGGAGAATTTGCATAAGCAAGAGCCAATGTTCTATATGCCTGTGCATTCAAAGAAGAAATAAGTTCTAACAACTTCTTCTTTTGCGAATCAGTTAAGGTAAAAATACCGTCTGCTCTATGCACCTTAACGCATTGCTCAACAACCAATTCCGCAGCCCCTTTAGTAAAAACATACGGTTTCTTATCCATATTAACTAGAACCGACATTCTTTTCCTTTCCGAACTAAATGGGATCTCTTCTTTTCTTACAACGTTTAGATCATCTTTGAAGAATCCTGCTTTAGCTGCCATTACAAGCAAGGATGCTTCTGTTGGAGTTCCAACAATACTATAATCATTGTCCTCGCCAGTACGCGTTATCGATGCGTCATTGCAGACGACTGCTGCCTTGCATAAAAGTGAAAGAACCTTATCTTTAGAAACCTCATGCTTATGATTATCTACACTAAACATGCCGTCTGCATTATATCCTGCCCCACTTACTTCAAACAGCGTAGAGTCAGCAAATACTTTCTTGACGGTCATCTCTCCCTTCGTCAAAGTACCAGTCTTATCGGAACAGATAACTGTCGTCTCTCCTAACGTCTCAACAACAGACATACGATTCACAATCGCATTCTTGCGTGCCATTCGATAAGTACCTGCAGAGAGGGTTGTGATCAGCACTACGGGATAACTCTCTGGAAATGCTGAAACAGCAAGCGCAATCATAATAAGAGTCATCTCTACAAGCACTTCTGAACTCAACGAACCGCTTCTCAATAAGAAAACCAAACCAGTAAGTATAGCAAAAACAAGAGAAAGGACTACAAGATATTTAGTCATATGATTTACCTTATTTTGTAATGGAAGCTCTTTTTCTTCTTTAGAAACTAAATTTGCTATTGCTCCAAATTTAGTCCTCATCCCGGTTTCGATAACCTGTGCGACTGCTCGTCCGCTCGTAATAAAAGATCCGGCAAAGAGGGTGCTAGTGTCCTTCACTTCATCTTCGTTCTTTGCAACTATTTTTTTTACTTCTCCAGATTCTCCAGTCAAAATAGATTCATTAACTCTAAGCTCGTTTTCTTCAAGCACCATGCAGTCCGCAGGTACGCGTTCTCCCGTACGAAGCAATACTATATCTCCTGGAACCATAAGATGTGACTCAATTTCTTGCTGCTTTCCATCGCGTATTATTATCGAGACTGGAGTAATCATTCCTCTTAAAGCAGTCAATGCATTTTCAGCCCGATATTCTTGTACGAACCCTAGCGCAACTACAATGATAATAATCGCTCCTAGCGTGTAGCCTGTAATTGCTTTCTCTACAAAAAAAGATAAAATCATCGCTCCAAGTAATAAGTAAATAACAAAATTATTCTGAACTTGCCGAGCTAATATTCTAATAAGGGAAATCCCTCCTTTATCTTGTATCTCATTCCGACCATACTTTCCAAGTCGCGATGCAGCTTCATGGCTCGTCAAACCTCTTTGATCCATATCGCTAGAAAGAAAAAGAACTATTTAAGCTTTAAATTAATTATAGGGTAGTCGCTTCATTTTCTCGATAAGGGACTTGCTTCTTATGTCTAGCTACAACTGCAAACATCATTTTCTTCCCAGAACCTCTGCGATTGCTGCTCCTATTTCTTCAGTATCTTCCACAGCATAGAGCTCTCCATAACTTACTCCGGCCAAACTCGCTTGTCTACCTAAATAGCTTCGAGGAGGATGGTTCAAACATTCGGTACTGGGAAATCGAGAGGCACGAGGGAGACGATAAGGGGCAGGTACGGGACTTCCCACTACTGAGGAATTGCCTTCATCAAAGAGATCATCAAGCAAGAGAGCCATAAAAAAATATCTCTTCCAAATATATAAAGATAGTTATAGTGAAAAATCCTTAAATACTTCGAGCTATTTACTAATAAAATGCCACGTAATTTATTTGATCGCGAGTTATTGAAGAATTCAGAGTTCCGTATAGCCATCTTCGGTTCTGCACGTGTCAAAAAAGGAGATCGCACTTATAAGCTAGTCTTCCAACTTGCTAAAATGATCGGTTCACGCAATCTCGATGTCGTTACTGGTGGCGGCCCAGGATTGATGGAAGCAGCTAACGCAGGACACATAGCAGGAGATACTAAACATACGGCTCACTCTCTTGGTCTTCTTATAAAAGTTGCACGCGAGAAAGGACACAAACCTAATCTAAATATCAAGAAAGAATTTGACCGATTTTCCGCACGACTCGATACGTTCATGTCGTTATCAAATGCAGTTGTAGTTGCTCCTGGCGGTCTTGGCACGTTACTAGAACTATTTTACACCTGGCAACTAATCCAAGTAAAACAAATCTGCAATATTCCCATTATCTTGCTTGGAGATCATTATCGCGAGCTTATAGATTGGGTAAGGAGAGGCCCATTAAAGCATCAGTATCTCGACAAAGAAGACATGAGCCCTATTTTCTTTGCAAAAGATGCCAAACAGGCAATGAAGATTATTGACAAAGCTTATGAGAACTACAAACAAGGTGGAAAGAAAATTTGCCTTAACCTTAAGAAGTACAAGCTAAGATGACTGATCTTATCGAAGTTCCAGGGATTGGCAAGTCAATAAAGCAAGATTTACAAAAGTTGGGAATAAAGCAAGTAGAAGATCTGAAGAACAAAGATCCCCAAGCTCTGTACAACAAACTTTGCGAATTAGAAAATAAACCTCTTGATCGTTGCCTGCTGTACACATTTCGATGCGCAGTATATTACGCTTCGCATGCAAAACATGATCCCGTTAAGTTAAAGTGGTGGAACTGGAAAGACAAAAACTAAGCTCTATCAAGAGGTTTAGTCATGATGTACGTCTTAAAAGGCTTGCCCATCACTGATTTTTGCAACTCGCGCACCAGTTCATAGCCTAAGTGTAAATAGAACCCTCTTGCATTTTCAGTTGCCTGCAAAAATATATCTTTGATGCCCTTATCCAAAGTCGCTTGTTCTAAAGAACGTAGTAAACTCGAACCGATACCCTCGCCTTGACGATCTTTATGTACATACAAACCTCTTAGCTCTCCAGATTGTAAAACATGCCCAAAACCTATTGTAGTATCATCTTGCTCCGCAACAAGATTAATAACGCTTCCCGCAAATTCCATCCTCCAAAATTCCGGCGAGCTCTCTTCTGCCCAAAAAGCAGCCTGATCACGAGTATAGCTTCTGCCTCCAAGATCAAGCACGGCCCCTATATGTAAATGGCATATGGCCATCGCGTCTTCGTCTTTAAACGAACGAATTATCATACCAATTCAAAAATGAGTGCTTTTTAAATCTAACTAAGCATTTATAAAATACACATTCCTAAAATAATTAGAAAAGAGATGAAAATAGCAATAAACGGCTTTGGTCGTATTGGAAGACAAATTCTTAAGATTGCATTAGATCGTAAACTAAACGTCGTGGCAATAAACGATACGCATGGTGCTGAAGCAGCAGCATATACGCTCAAATATGACACAGTATATGGAAAATACGATCGAAAGGTGGACGCAAAAGGCAACACATTAGTTATCGATGGAAAGAAAATAGCTGTGCTTGCAGAGCGCGATCCGACAAAATTGCCTTGGCGCGAGATGGGCGTAGATGTGATTATTGAGTCTACTGGCGCCTTTACAAATGCGAAAGACGCTGCAGGGCACATAACTGCTGGTGCAAAGAAAGTAATCATTACTGCTCCTGCCAAAGATCCTGATTTGACTCTGGTGCCGTGCGTAAATGACTCATGGCTTAAATCAAGCCACAAGATTATTTCCGTCGGCTCCTGCACAACGAATTGTTCAGCTACAGTGGCACGTGCGTTAATTGACGCTTTTGGAGTTAAGTACGCAATGCTTACAACAGTACATGCATACACAAATGACCAAGTAATTTTGGATAATGCTCATCACAATATCCGACGCGGACGAGCAGCAGCATTAAACATGATTCCAACAACAACAGGCGCTGCAGAAGCAGTCATTGCAGTTATTCCTGAATTAAAGGGGCGAATGACTGGATTATCCGTGCGAGTGCCAGTCCCATGCGGTTCTTTAACAGACTTAACAATCGAAGTACAAAAGAAAACAGATGTCGCAGGAGTAAATAAAGTGCTTGAGAAGGCCTCACGTTCTAACTTTAAAGGAATTATAGAATACAGCACCGAAGCGCTTGTTTCATCCGATATAATAGGCAACCCGCACTCCGCTATTGTTGATAGTCTTTCTACACAAGTCGACGGTAATCTTGTTAAAGTCTTAGCATGGTATGACAACGAATTCGGTTATTCTAATCGCGTTGTAGATGTTCTTGAGAGATTAAAGTAAATTACTTTGTATTAGAAGAATATTCTTTTGAAATCATTTTTGCAAGGTCAAAGCTATCATATTTTATATCTCGAGCAAGTAGCTCATCCCCTTTAGCAAGATATGGGCGATAATCATGAACGCCCTCTCGAGTGCTACAACCTGCAGTTATTCCGACCAATGAAACCAGGCCTGCAACAAAACCTTTTGTTTTGCCTTTCATATAAAATTTACAAAGAGAGGCTTTAAAAATCTTTAGCACGTTTATAAATAATAAAAGATGGTTAGATTAAAGACTCTTAGTGATATCCACGTTGAAGGCAAACGAGTGCTTGTCCGAGTTGATCTTAACAGCGATATTCGCAATAAACGTATAGTCCCTTCCGGGCGATTAACTGCACCACTTGAAACAATCCGCGAGTTGCAAAAGAAGCACGCACGTATTGTCTTGCTGGCACACCAAGGTCGTCCAGGCAGCGATGATTTTACATCACTAAAGCAGCACGCAGCATTCCTTAAAAATAAAATTTCAAGGTTCTCGTTTGTTAACGACGTTATAGGAATAAAAGCGATAAAAGCGATTGCGCAGCTCGCGCCCGGTCATGTGTTATTGCTTGACAATGTCCGATCCGTTCCCGACGAGCTCCAATATGAAGAGAAAAAACCCAATAAACTAGTGGCTCAGCTCGCACCGTTGTTTGATTATTATATCAATGATGCTTTTTCAGCATCCCATAGAAAACAGGCATCAATAGTAGGTTTCCCTCGTGTCTTGCCAAGTGCAGTAGGTCGTATTTTTCAACATGAACTGGAAGCAGTAGAAAAGCTCAACGTTCATAACGCGCTCTTAATTCTCGGAGGGGTAAAGCCAGACGATTATCTCGATCTCATCACAAACACACGTGGAAAACTACTCGTAACAGGTTACTTCGGTTTGCTTTGTCTTCAAGCTGCAGGATATAAATTAGGTAAGCAAGATGAGATTTTGAAGAAATTCAGCACATTACTCCCTCAAATAAAAAAAATACTTCCTCGCGTTATCCTTCCAGTTGATGTTGCAGTTGAAGTAGAAAAAAAACGTATAGACTTACCATTAGAAACGCTTCCGTCAAATTATCTTGTTTATGATGTAGGAAAGCTAACGCTTAAACTATATGAAAAAGAAATAAAAGAAGCTAAAACTATTTTCCTTAAAGGTCTTCCAGGACTATGCAATACTGTTGAGTTTTCATATGGAACAAAAACTATCCTATCAGGAGTTGCTAACTCGCGTGCATTTTCCGTAGTTGGCGGAGGACATACGCTCACATTTATAGAGAAATATCATCTTGCTAAAAAGTTTGGCTCTATCAGTCTAAGCGGTGGAGCATTAATGTATTATCTTGCCCATAAAACTCTGCCAGGTATTCAAGCATTGAACAAATAAGCCTATAAACCCTACTGGATTAGATTTGCGATGGGTAAAAGAGGGTTGAGTTCATTGGTTACTGCTCTGATCATTATGGTTATAACGATTGTTCTCGTTTTCACTTTATGGTTCTTCCTTAAGCCATTTCTTTCAAGCAGTAGTGAAGCTGGAAGTGCTCAAGCATGTTTAATTATCCAGACCGATCCTGTGCGATGTATCTATAGTCAGAAGGCAGGCACTAATGGTCCGGAATGGTACGTAACTGTAAAAGCAAAACGAGGTCCCGATGCACTAAACGTAAGTAATATGCGCCTAGTCTTCAGTAACTCGCAAAGTTCACCTTCGACTGCAGCGATTGATTGGAATTTACGCAAGTTTGGTCGAACACTTCCTAATGCGTATGAAACAACTGATGCAGGATTCATTCTCACGTCCTTCCTGCCTGAAACAGTAGCTATCGCCCCAATAGTTTCCGACAATGGCTATGTATGCCCTGCGTCAACTCCTTTGACCTGCGCACCCTATTATTACGACCATCAAGGGTGCAGCGATATCGACGGAAATTCCTTTCAGAACGGAGACGACTTCGATCTTTTTGCATACTGTTACAACAGCGTAAGCCAAGGTCAACCATGTTCATATAATGATATGCAAGCTATACCTTCCAGATTCGACGTTACACGAGATGGATTTATTAACCTGGATGACTCTAGTGCATTCATAGAAGCATTTGAAAAAGGAGATATGTTCAATTGCCTATAAAGATGAATAAGAAAGCACTGAGCGATATTGTAAGTACGCTACTTTTAATTTTAATTGTACTCCTAGCTATAGGTCTGATATGGTTTTTTATCAGACCATTGATATTCAAGACAGAAACAGTCCAAGAAGGCGGAAGCTGTATAACTGTGCGTTTCTCTCCAGTAGAGTGCAGCTATACTAGGTCAGATGTAGGCAATGCAACAGGGGGCGGACGTCATTCTCTCGTATTAATCCGCAGAGATGGTGACGAATCAGCTCCTGCAGGATTTGAACTCGTCTTCACCGATAAATCCGGCGCGACAAAAATAGTAAAAGACACTCAAACAGTATTTAGCACAAACAAATCCCTAAATTCAGGAGAAGCAAAGACCTACATTGCAGATATAGACAAATTTGTTCCTACAAGCTTTACAATAGCAGCATTAGTCGGCAAGTCTGTGTGTGCTCCTCTTTCAACTCCGATAGAATGTAAACCATACACTGGCCCTACACCGTGCGCTGATGTTATTAACGGAACGTCTAAGAATTGGGGTAATGACCAATTCTTAAACGGAGACGACTTTGATACCTTTGCATTATTTTATTACCAATACAAACTAGGGATCTATAACGATCCCCATCTTGATTTCAATGGAGACTCAGTAATCAACGACCAAGATTATGAGGTATTTGTAGATGCCTTCAACCAAGGAACAGGAAATCCAAACTGTTAAATAACCTTATTTAACAAAGGAAGAAAGACCATATCTTTATATATAACGCTCTCCTTTTTAAAGCACTAAAGGGGCCATGAAACTGTTTATCGATTCAGCCAATCTGGAGGAAGTTGAAAAAGCTTACACTCTCGGCATTATAGACGGCGTTACCACAAATCCTACACTTATTAAACAAGCCCTCGATGAATTAAAAAAGAAAAAGCGTAAAATCGACGTTGCTACTTATATAAATGAGCTACTTGCTACGGCGAAAGGCACACCAGTTAGCCTCGAAGTGACTAAGTCTGATGCAGAAGGAATGATTCAGGAAGGCACGTCATTGTATCATAAGTTTAATCCAATAGCAAACAATGTCTGCATTAAAATACCGATAAATACCTCCCTTACAGGAAAAGCAAAAAACACAGAAGGGTTACGAGCTATCAAGGCACTTTCACAAGCACGCATACCTGTGAATGTGACACTAGTTTTTACGCCGGAACAAGCATTAATGGCGGCTAAAGCAGGTGCTAAATATGTCAGCTTGTTCGTTGGTCGTGTAGATGACTACATACGAACACAACATGGAATTGGCTTTGACAAACAAGACTATTTTCCAGCAGAAGGTATTCGCAAAGGGGACGTACACGTTCAGGACAACGGAATCGTTTCAGGAATCGATGCACTTGCCAAAACAGCTCAGATGTTTCGCCTCTATGGATTAAAATCAGAGTTATTAGCCGCATCAATCAGAAATCCTAGACAACTTCGAGAGGCTGCATTAACGGGTGCGCAAATTGCAACAGTACCATTTGATGTTCTCCAAAATACACTTGTGCATCCAAAAACAACCGAAGGCATTAAGCACTTTATCGATGACGTTCCTTCAGAGTATAGTAAACTAGGAAGGTAGTCTTGCATTACAACGCTTTCTAATATAATCGACGTCTCTCGAAAAAGTAGGATGTGAAGTTATTTCTCCAGAAAACCTACGGGCACAATCTCTTAACATGCGCCATTGCGATGGCTCTAAAACAAAGGGGCGCTCTACATCTTCCACAGAAGGGTCTACAGCTCGGAAAGGCGTAGCAAAATAAACTCCCCGCATCCATATGCTACCTCTTGACCCATGAGAAGGGTCTTTCGGAGGAGGAACAAATTCGACTCTCATTCGGTAATAGCTTCCAGCTTCAAATCTTGAAGAGTCTAACAAACGATCTAAATATCCTTGAAACCCCTCAAACTGTTTTCCACACTCTTCAACAAACCGACCGTTGGGTTTATTAGATTCCAGTCCAATCTCTCCGGTAAAAACTACTCCATTACAAGGACGCGTTAATCCACATGGGGCGATAGTGAGAGGCAAGGTTGGATGGATAACCATTGTGAGCGTTATAAAAACCTATAAACATTATTCCCTCCCTTTTAAAACTATATGCGCTAGCCTTATATAATTACTTTCATTAAAATTTCATGACTTTCTTTCCAGTTAGCGTACCCATTGGAGGGAGTCGTGTGCCTATTCACCTTATCACCGATATTCTTTCTATTGCGCTAGCGCTGGTCTATTACGAATATTTAAAGAATAGAAAGGGTGATACTGTCAATCCAGATATTAGAGCGCAAGTTCTAGTTGGCGGAGCGCTAGGAGCACTTATAGGTTCTCGCCTTCTTGCAGCACTCGAAAATCCGTTTCTGTTCTTCCATCCTCCTTCATTTTTATATTATATTTATGGAAAAACCATTGTAGGAGGCTTAGTGGGCGCAATTATAGGTGTTGAGATTGCAAAGAAAAATGTTGGAGAAAAAGGTTCAACGGGCGATATATTTGTCTATCCGCTTATATTAGGAATAATTATCGGTCGTATAGGGTGTTTTCTTACTGGCGTGTCAGACAGAACAGTCGGACTTCCATCATCGTTACCTTGGGCAATGGATCAAGGAGACGGCATTCTTCGTCATCCAACATCATTGTATGAAATAATATTTCTCGTACTACTATGGCTTGTCTTAAAACAATTGGAAAAAAAGAACTACAAATCAGGCGTTCTATTCAAAGTATTCATCATAGGCTACTTTTTATTTAGGTTCGTCATCGAATTTATAAAGCCGATAGAACCCTTAGTTTTAGGCCTTTCAGCGATACAACTTACCAGTTTCATCGTTGCAGGGTACTACACCTATAAACTGTTTATAACTTCACATGGAAGACAGAGCAACACGACCGCGACAATATCTCGATCACACGGAAGGCGTTTGTAACGAGTGTTTAGGCCGCGTGCAAGCACGTATCGAATCGAGTGATGACAACAGAGTATTCATGGTCAAGCGATGTCCGGACCATGGAGTGCAAGAAACGCTTATTGCAACTGATGCTGAATACTATAGGAGTGCTCGAAATTTTGTAAAAAAAGGAGAAATCCCTGCAAAATTTAACACAGCCGTAAAACATGGTTGTCCTTTTGATTGCGGATTATGCACTGACCATCAACAGCATTCCTGTTTAAGTGTTGTAGAAATCACTGATCAGTGTAATCTTACCTGTCCAACCTGTTATGCTTCCTCTTCGCCAGGCAGGCCGCATAGATCTTTTGAACAAGTAAAAGCAATGCTTGATTGCGTTGTTCGCAGCGAAGGCGCACCGGATATTGTACAGTTAAGCGGAGGCGAGCCAACAATACATCCAGAGTTCTTCAGAATTCTTGATTATGCAAAAACATTACCTATACGCCATCTTATGGTGAACACCAACGGAATTAAAATTGCTACTGAAAGAGGTTTTGCAGAAAGAGTTGCAAGATATATGCCGAGTCTTGAACTCTATCTTCAATTTGATGGATTTGATCGTGAAACTTTAATGACTTTACGAGGAGCAGATCTAAGGAAAATACGACAAGGCGCACTAGAAAAAGTTAACGAGCTTAATCTTTCAACTACTCTTGTCTCTACAGTACAACGCGGCGTCAATGATCATGAAATTGGCAAGACGCTTGAATATGCAGTTCAACAGAAAGCAGTACGCGGCGTCGTATTCCAACCGGTCCAGGCAGCTGGAAGAAATGAAGGATTCGATCCTGCTAAACATCGCTATACTCTAACAGATGTTCGTAGTGCTATTTTACAACAGACTAGGCTTTTCCAAGTGAATGACCTTATTCCTGTCCCTTGCAATCCAGATGCACTTGCGATGGCGTACGCCTTCAAAGCAGGTAATGAAATATATCCTCTTACACGACACGTAGATCCAAATGCATTACTCGATGGATCTAAGAACACTTTCTTATTTGAGCAACAACCAGATGCAAGAAACGTTGCGATTAGATTATTCAGTACAGGCAATTCACCTGAAGGGCGAGCAGAACAGTTGCATCATTTATTATGTTGCCTTCCAGAAGTGCAAGCTTCTGGTCCAGGGGTTCCAAAACTAAGTTATGATAACGTATTTCGAGTAGTTATTAATGCGTTCATGGATAAGTATAGTTTCGATGTACGCTCTGCAAGAAAGATATGCGTTACCGTTGCACATCCTGACGGAAAACGTATGATGCCATTTGACACGATGAACATATTTTACCGAGACGAGAGAGAAAGCTATTTAAGCAAACACCACTTAAGAGGAGAGAGACCGGTATTGCTATCAGTCTCCGCGCCACGTGGATCAAACAACTAAAGAAAGTTCAGAGGGAAAATTATCTCCAACCCCCATAATTATTGGCATTGCAATCTTTGCAGCCATGTTCTTTATCCCTGGAATCCAAGCAATTGGAATCATTTTTGGTTTACCAGCACTGGGCATTTTTTTTATTATACTCGGATCATATTATAAAAAGCATGACAGATCGCGAGCAGGAAATGTATTGCTTACGTTGGGAATTCTTGCTCTCGTAGCTTACGGTGCTTGTTGGGGATTTCTATTTTTCGGACTATCTGGTCTTTAAGTAAGTTAACTCTCAGACAAAGGTTTTGCCTTTACAATCCAACAGGAAATATCATCTTCTCTAGGCTCACGGTAAGTGAGAACGTCCTCCATTAATCCTTGTGCAATTTCGAAAGCAGGCCTACTTCTCATCCTATAAAGGAGTCTTTCTGCAGCACTCGGAGGAGATGTAGCCGCAGATCTATAAAAATAAGGGTGGCTGCCGCCTAGAGCGCCCCTATCATCGGCCCCCAAGTCTGATAGACCATCTGAGTAAGGCATCATAATGTCTCCTGGATAAAGAGTAAAACGATTCGGAATAAAATCATCCGGATCAACTTCACTGGAAGGTAAAATCCCTAGTGCTGGACATTTATGCAATTCATTCGAGTTGACATTAATACTATCAACTTTTTCTGAGTTGTGACGAAGTATTACCGGATGAGGATGTCCAAAAGAGAGATATGCAACATTTACACGACCCAGATATTCACTATCGGGAGTAAATTGTGCAAGAAAAAGACTTATAGGGTGTGCAGAAGCAGATCCTAGATAAAACGTATCGTTAAGCATTCTCCCAAAAGTTGGGGTTGCACTATCGTTCTCACGTAATTCATAATTAAGTCCCATACGAGAAACAAGAGACACTGCTATTGCAGGCATGCCATTTATGGGGTGGTGGCCCATACAATCTGCCAACAACAACCCTAAGCTCGATCGACCTTTATTTATCTGATGAGTTAAAGTATGAGATTTATTTGCAGGAGTAGAAACGACAGAACACCTTCCTCTGTCCTGCGGCGCTTCAAAAACGATAGGATAGGAAAAGTCAGCGCCGCGATCACTATTTTGCGCAAGCGACCATCCAGCCATCTGCACTCCGGGAACCGAACATGAATAATTAAGAGGTTGTGGAGCAAAAGCGTCTAAAAGAGAATTCATCTTTCTAGCTTGCAGGATATGTTGCTCCTCAATTCCTCTCAAAAGTGCATTCTCTTTTTCAAGCCTAGCTATAATTTGATACGGGTCTTCAACAGCCAAGCTATCTTCTTTAAATCCTATTTTTCCTTCAAGGGAATCGGGTGTTTGTGTCATTGCATTGTTTTTCAAAATTGAAAGCAAACTGCAACTAAAAGGAGCCTTTTAAACCCTCTTGAAAAAAGGTTAATACCAAAAAGAAGTAAAACGAGACAAAAAAGATTTAAATAAATAAAAAAATTACCGAAGATAAATCAACGAAGCCGATATTTTGGAGGAACGCTAAATGTACGTTCAATAATATGACGAGCTTCTAAATCAAGTTTAACGGTCTCCAAATACCATTCAAGCGATCCTTCAAATTTAGGCAAAAGTTTAGAGACAGCACGCGACAGTTCAGTATGAGTAAGTAACGAATTATTGCCAAGAGACTGCACAATTGCGCGGTTCATCATATCATATTTCAGCTTCTCTATGTTCTTTCCGCCCTTTCCTGCAGGATGTAAGGTCATAATCTTTTCCATGCAATCCTGAGCCGAATGACTTATATAATGATTTCGCATCTTTCATACAGGTTAAAAAAAGATGGTGAAAGAACGATGAATATCTTCAAGGCAAGCGACATACGGGGCCTATATCCAGAAGAAATTAACGAAGAGGTAGCATATAAAATTGGATTTACCTTCGCCTCTTCGGTAAAAAGCTCCTCGATTGTTGTTGCTCAGGATAATCGTCTTTCTTCAGCTTCTTTAGCAAGATCCTTGCTTAAAGGAATAACTGACTCGGGAAAAAATGTAATTTATCTAGGGGAAGTAGACTCTCCTGGACTTTATTTCGCATCAGGAAAATACAACATGCCTGGAGTGATGGTCACCGCTTCGCATAATCCTGCGCAATATAATGGATTTTACCTTGTAGACAAGGGGGCACGTCCGATCTATCAAAAAAACGGCTTAAAGAAAATAGAAAAATTATTTGCTAGATTAAAGACAAAGGAGAATAAAAATATGGGCAGAGTAACTAAAGTAAACATAAAACCTGCCTACAAGAAGTATATACTTGATCTCGCTAAAAAATACGCTTCAAACATACACTCGATGAAAATAGTCTTAGATACAGGCAATGGGGCAGGAAGTATTATGGCCAAAGAAATATTTGACGCATTTCCCCAGGTCAAAGTCATACCTTTGTTCTTTGAACTCGATGGACATTATCCAAACCGCGGTCCAGACCCTACTGTAGAAAAAAACCTTGAGCCACTTAGAAAAAAAGTTGTACGAGAAAAAGCTGACTTTGGACTAGCGTTTGACGCGGATGCGGATCGTGTTGCACTCGTAGATGAAAATGGAAATATTGTTCCAGGCTCGATAATTGGATGCTTATTAGCAGAAAACATGCTTAAGAATATGAAAAAAGAAAAGATAATCTGTAGTATTGGATGTACTCGTGCTTTGCGAGAAATAATTGAAAAACACAAGTCTCAATACATTAGAGAGAAAGTAGGCCACAGTTTCATTAGCGACCATATGAGAAAAGTCAGTGCGTTATTGGGAATAGAACAAACAGGGCATTTCTTTTATAGAAGCACTAATTACGCAGAATGCCCCATGCTTACCTCACTTATCTTGTGCCATATTTTTTCTCAAAAAAAGAAGCCAATGTCTGAGATAATGAAACCTTATCAAAAGTACTACATGACTCAAGAAATAAACTTTCCCGTAACTAATTCTAAAGAGATAACTGTTAAACTTAAAAAATACCTAAAAAAAGCATACAAAACTAAAATCGATACGTTTGATGGATTATATATTGAAACGCCCCAGTTATGGTTCAGAATAAGGCCCAGTCAAACAGAACCAGCCTTACGATTAACTCTAGAAGGTATGTCAAAGTCTGCAGTTGATGCAGAGAGAAAGAAACTCCATGCGATAATATGGTCTTTTATGAAGGAATAACCTTAAATATTAATCTTCAGTCTAGTGGAAAAGAGAGTTGTATGAAATTAAAAAGTATAAAAGATCTTGAAATTCTAGCAGAAACTATTCGTGAAGATCTGATACGTATGCTTACTGAAGCGGGTTCTGGCCATTCTGGAGGGCCATTAGGCATGGCGGACGTATTTACAGCATTATATTTCAATATTCTAAATCATAATCCAAAAAACCCACTATGGTCTGAAAGAGACAGATTAATTTTATCAAACGGGCACATTTGCCCCATATTGTACACAACACTGGCGAAAGCAGGATACTTTCCTGAAAAGGAACTTAAAACACTGCGCAAACTAAACTCACATTTACAAGGCCATCCTCACAGAAATCTCAAGTTAGGTATAGAAACAAGTACTGGTCCACTTGGGCAAGGAACGTCCGTCGCAGCAGGCATTGCATACGGGGCTAAGATGGACAAAAAAGACTATCGCGTCTTTCTTTCAATGGGCGATGGCGAGTTAGATGAAGGACAATGTTGGGAATCATTCATGTTTGCAGCAAAATATAAGCTAGACAATTTGATAGGTTTCGTTGATAGAAACCATATCCAAATAGACGGATATACTGAAGATATAATGCCGCTTGAACCCCTTGCGGCTAAATTTCGTGCGTTTAATTGGCACGTTATTGAAATTAATGGTAATAACATGGCTCAAATACTACAAGGTTTCTCTGAAGCAAAAAAGCACAAAGGCAGTCCTTCTGTCGTATTGTGCAAAACTACTCCTGGAAAAGGAGTAAGCTTTATGGAGAAAAAGTATGAATGGCACGGCCGCGTTCCTGTAAAACAAGAAGCTGAAATCGCACTTGACGAGCTTTGCCATCAAGAATGTAAATTACGTGGCTTTGATAAAGACAAATGTAAGGAGCTTATGTCGAGGTGTTCCAAACTAGAATGAAATTTAACTTAAACACTAGCGAAAGCGTTCCAACACGAGATGGATACGGTAAAGGTCTTCTTAAGCTAGGGCGCCATAAGAATGTAGTCGCTTTATGTTGCGATTTGACTGATTCAACCAGAGTCGAATGGTTCAAAAAAAAATATCCTTCTCGTTTCATAGAGATAGGCGTAGCAGAGCAAAATATGGCTGGAATTGCTGCAGGTCTGGCAATGACCGGTAAGATTCCGTTTATGAGTTCGTATGCAACATTCAGCCCTGGAAGAAACTGGGATCAAATACGTGTTAGCATTTGTTACAATAATTTAAACGTTAAGATAGAAGGAGCGCATGCTGGCATCAGTGTTGGTCCAGATGGAGCAACTCACCAAGCGCTAGAAGATATAGCGACAATGCGAGTATTACCTCATATGACTGTCGTTGTACCTGCAGACGCGCCCCAGGCAGAAAAAGCAACGCTTGCGTCTGTCACAATAAATGGCCCAGTATATCTGAGGTTCGGAAGAAGTAAAGTTCCAGTTTTCACTACACAAAGTACGCCGTTTAAGATAGGCAAAGCAGACATCTATCGCGAGGGATCTGATGCATGCATAATCGCATGTGGAACAATGGTCTATGAAGCATTAATGGCTGCAGAAAGTCTTTCAAAAGAAGGAATACGGACGATGGTAATAAACTGTCACACTATAAAACCACTTGACGCAAAGACAATTATTGCAGCGGCAAGAAAAACAAAGGCGATAGTTACAGCTGAAGAACATCAGGTACATGGTGGCCTAGGAAGCGCCATAGCAGAACTTATTTCGCAAAATTCTCCCGTACCAATGGAATTTGTGGGAATACAAGATACGTTTGGCGAATCTGGCGAACCTTCCGAACTGCTTCAAAAATATCATTGCACTCGTAAAGACATAGAATTAGCAGTAAAAAGAGTAATCACGCGCAAATGAAAAACCTTACAGAAGAATTAAAAAAACACATCGAAGGAGATGTACTGGACGATTCAGAAACACTAGAAAAGAATAGCAGAGATGCATCGATATTCAAAGTAGAGCCCAAAGTCGTTGTTTGCCCTAAAAACGAACAAGACGTGATGCATCTTATCAATTTCGTTAATAAAAATAAAGGACTTTCGCTAACAGGGAGAGCAGCTGGAACGGATATGTCTGGAGGCCCGTTGACGCAGTCAATTGTAGTCTCGTTCACTAAATATATGAATCAGATCAAACATCTTGATAAAAATAAAGCAACTGTAGAACCAGGGCTCTATTATCGAGATCTTGAGAAAGAGATGGATAAACGCAATATCATGTACCCTAGTTACCCTGCAAGCAAGTCGTTGTGTGCAATGGGAGGAATAATTTCTAATAATTCAGGCGGGGAAAAATCCTTAGTGTATGGACAAACAGTAAACCATGTTCTAAGACTCAATATGGCCCTTGCAGATGGCAAAATTCATGAGTTTAAGCCACTAAACAAAGCCCAATTAAATGAAAAAATGAAAAAAACTGACTTCGAAGGTCACATTTATCGTGAGATGTACAACCTATGTGAAAAAAACTATGACTTGATAAAAGAGGCAGAGCCAAAAGCTTCTAAAAACTCCTGCGGGTACTTTCTATGGAAAGTCTGGGATCGAAAAACTTTTGATCTTACAAAGCTTTTTGTTGGTTCTCAAGGCACACTAGGTTTATGGATGGATGCGGACGTCCGTTTAGTTAAAAAAACAAAATACACAAGACTCGTAGCAGTAACACTTGAGGATCTAAAGCAGATAAGCCCCGTAATCGAGACGGTCAAATCGTATAATCCTGAATCTCTAGAAAGTTTTGACAATCACACGCTTAAGTTAGGTTTGAAATTTATGCCAGAAATTGCAAATAAAATTCATAAAAATGTTTTCTCATTTATGTGGGAATTCAGAAAAGAAGCTTGGGAAGCATTAATCTACGGCTTTCCAATATTCATCGTCCTTGTTGAACTCTCAGGAGACAAAGAGAAGCAACTTCAAGCTAAAGCAAATAAATTAGGCCGAGAGTTATCTTCTAAAAAAATACATAACATAGTTATGCAAAGCGAGCGAGAAGGAGAAAAATACTGGGTAATGAGGCGTGAGTCCTTTAACTTGTTACGACAGAAGGTAAAAGACAAGACTGCAACGCCTTTTGTAGATGATTTTGCAGTACAGCCTCAATACTTGTCAGAATTCTTGCCTCAACTGTATAAACTTCTAGAAAAGCACGGTATCCAACCAACCCTTGCAGGCCACGTTGGAGACGGTAACTTTCATATCATCCCATTAATGGATTTGAAAAAATCGAGTGAGCGAAATAAAATACCCATTGTATTAGATAAATTTACAAAATTAGTCGCTAAATATCACGGGACAATTACGGCAGAGCACAATGACGGGCTTATAAGAACCCCATTTCTATCAAGACAATACAGTCCTAAAATAATCAGCCTATTCGAAAGAGTAAAAGAAATATTTGACAAAGACAATATATTCAATCCTGGCAAAAAAGTTCACGGCAGTCTTTCATTTACGCTATCGCATATTAAAGCAAAATGATTATAAAAAATTTCAAAAGCCTCGCTACAACTGAAACAAGAAAACACGCTCTAGAAATAATAAATGCAGGGATCGAGGCCGTATTAATAGCCCCCTCAATTCGTAAGCAGATAAGTCTCCAGAAAGGGATACTTAAAATACAGAATACTAAATGGAATCTTTCAAAATATCAAAACGTGTACGTTGTCGGAGCTGGCAAAGCTGCAAGCGACAGTGCATTCGAAATAGAAAATATTCTAGGCAAGAGAATAACCTCTGGCTTAGTAATAGATACAAAGTCCAGAATTTTAAAAAAAATCAAAGTCGTAAAGGGCACGCACCCGTTACCTTCAGAAGTTAATGTAAAAGCAACTCACCAAATAATAGATATATTAAAATCTTCAACTTCTAGTGATCTAGTAATCAACCTTATCAGTGGCGGCGGATCCGCATTACTCTGTGCGCCTCGCATAGATTTAGACAAGCAAATAGAAGTAAGTAAACTGCTTCTCAAACGTGGCGCAACAATACAGGAAATTAACACAATAAGAAAACATATCTCCTATATTAAAGGAGGACAGATGGCTTCTTACACAAAAGCTCAGATTATAACTCTTATAGTAAGCGACGTTCTTACAAATGATATTCAAGTCATAGCTTCGGGTCCAACAGCAAGAGACTCTACAACCGCTGCAGACGCACGAAGAATACAAACCAAATATCGCCTACCTAAATTAGATTTCGTTGAAACACCTAAAGAAAAACCATCTAACGTAACCAACATATTGTTAATTACAAACATCTCTTCTGTTAATGCAATGAAGCATAAAGCCCGGTCTTTAGGATACAAAACGCGTATTTTGTCAACGCAACTAAAAGGAGAAGCCCGAGATGTAGGTAAAAAACT
>CAZRZR010000004.1:21657-30372 GCA_964604715.1 Candidatus Woesearchaeota archaeon | reverse complement strand
AAAAAATACGACGGGTCAAAGAAAAGAGAGATTATGTAACCGAGAATTACAAAAAACACAGCTATTATGCTAACTAGGAAAAACGATTTTAATTTATTACTTGCTATCTGATCTTCGAATGATAGGTGCGCCACTTTAGAAAATAACCCGGTTCGTATATAAAACTTCTGAAAGATAACTTTTTAAGATAGCGCAAACTGAATTTTTAATGATAAATGTACTTGCATTTTACAAGTTTGTAACTCTAGTTAAACCCCAGGTAGTTAAAAAGAAACTACTTGCGTTCTGTAAATCTTTAGATATACGTGGCCGTATTCTCCTCGGAACAGAGGGAATAAATGGTTCGGTTGCAGGCACGTTTGAACAAACGGAGAAGTTTAAAACGTTCTTAACGAGCGATGAGAGTTTCGCAGACATAGTTTTCAAGGAACAAGAAAGCATCAGCATACCCTTTAGGCGCATGTCAGTCAAAATTAAGGATGAAATTGTACGTCTGGGTAAAAAAGTAGACTTGAGCAAAATGGGAACATTTGTGTCTCCTAAGGAGTTTCTAGACGTGTATAATCAAAAAGACGTTATAATTTTAGACACACGAAACGATTATGAATGGAAAGTCGGGAAGTTCAAAAACGCATTAACTTTGCCCATTAAAACATTTAGGGAATTCCCAGAGGCTGTAGAAAAACTCGGTATACGGAAAGATGCAAAAATTGCAATGTACTGCACTGGAGGCATTAGATGTGAAAAGGCATCGGCGTATATGGGCGAACAAGGTTTCACTAACGTAAGCCAGCTTCAGGGAGGAATAATTACCTTTGGAAAGGAACTTCCTGACACTGCTTGGGAAGGATCATGTTTTGTCTTCGATAAACGATTGATTTCAGATATAAATAGTGAGCACGTGCCGTTAACTAATTGCGAGCATTGCGAAACAAAGTGCGACCTATATAGAAATTGTAGACAAGTCGATTGCGATAGATATGTTATTTTATGTCCAGATTGCGATATTAAACTTAAGGGGTGCTGTTCTGAAGATTGTTTATCTCTGCATCAACGCATACTTGTCAAAAGCAAGTAAAATAATACTTCTTACGTCTTCGCGCATAGAAGAGTCGCTAACGAATTCTTCTCGTGTAAGCCAACGAAATGCTTGTGTTTCATTATTAAGTTTCAGAGCTTTTGGATTTGACGTAATACAAATATAATCAAAACCACAATGCTCATGGTCTCCCACAGAGTGAACATTCACATGGAACGGTGTTGCACAATTACGTTTTGCATCGTGAACGAGTGGAAGATGAATGACTTGAGGAATATCAACTTCAAGATTAGTTTCCTCCATAATCTCGCGCTTGAGCGCGTCATCTGGAACCTCATTAGGTTCTATATGGCCTCCGACAGGCAACCATAGATTAAGCTTCTTATGATGAATAAGCAACATCTTATCTTCATGAAAAATAAATCCAGTCACGACAAGATCTGTTTTCATAACGTTAGAGAAACAATCGCGTTTTTAATAATTTGTATAATTGATCGATAAACTAACGTTTAAATAGGGTTTATAGGATGCTCTAATTGAACATGGCAGATCAACAATCTGGGCGTATTGAGATAAAGGACTTACAAGCAATAGCTTCATCCTTATTGGGAATACTAGACCAAGGAGGAATAAAACAGGTAAGTGACCTTCATGGAAAACTGGATGTGCCGATTCCATTACCTGCTGAAGAGAGAGATTTTGTCCTCATTACTCTAAGGCCTTCTCAGCAAGGTACAAAGGCATATACTGTAAGTTATATTAAACCAAACGAATCGGGAGTTCCGTTGGAATTCAAAATAAATCAGACATTCGGCTATTCGCAAGTTATTGCAAAAGCACAACGGCTTCTTGCAGGATATGCTCCTTTTGCTGCAGATCCTTATGAGAATATCATCCAGGCAAAAAAACTAAGATCTGCAGAATTAAGCGATGTAAGAACAGAAATTGAAGCCCTCAGAGATATTTCGACTTTAGAAAATTAATTGTTTACAGATTAGAAACTAACTTTAGGAACTTTGCGCTCTTCCGCAGCGATTTCTAAGAATTCTCGCTTTTTGCGATTGAATAATGTACCGGGGAATGTCGTTGCAAGATTATTGAATGCAAGTATCGAGTCATTGTAAAATTGCCTTGAATACGCAATGCGTTCTTCTATTGCTGCAAGCTCATTTTGCAATTGTAAGAAGTTTTCGTTTGCTTTAAGCTGAGGGTAATTTTCAGCTATTGCAAATAATGATCCTAGGGCAGTCTGTAATTGTGCGCCAGCCTTTGCTCTTTTCTCAAGAGTTGTAGCAGCTACTAGCTGTTTACGAGCTTCAGTAACTTCTTTCATGATACTTGATTCGTGTTTTGCGTAACCCTTTACTGTTGCAATTAAATTAGGTACAAGGTCTGCTCGTTTTTTCAGCTGAACATCTATTTGTGATAATGAGCTGTCAATTCGGTTGGATAGCACTGAAAAGCGATTGTAGTATGAAATAACGATAATTACCAATAAAACAACAATTCCAAGAATAACCCATAGCCAGATCATAAGACCATAGGTGTTGAGCGTTATATAAACTTTATGAAACATGACGGTATTTTTATAAAGAGAATGCTTGTGATACTCGTATGGAACCTAAAACTCGAGTGTTTGTAACGCTTGGAGTTATCGTTGTCATGATTGTAGGCATGTACATTTTTTCAGACTGGTTTTCTAAAGCGACAGGCTACGTGCTGGGGGAAGACCAAAAAGCAGCGTTCGTGACATGTTTGAATGAACAAGGAGACCTCTATTTTGAACAGGCAAACTGTGTCGAATGCGATAAACAACGTGACGAGCTTGGAGAGAAGGCGTATCAGCTATTGAATAAAAAGACCTGTGGCAATGATTTGTGTCAAGGTTTGAAGAACGTGCCTGCATGGTCTATTGAAGGCAAATTTTACTACGGAGTACAAACATTTCAAGATTTGAATAAGATTTCTAGTTGCGAGATTAAGTAGATCTTGACTTTCTTAATCTGTTAACGTGCCTTCCCCCGTATGCAAACCATCGTGCGCCTATGTAAGTTAATGAACCTAACGTACCAAGCATGAGATCGATCATAGTATCTGTGTTAGAATCAAGTATAAGATCATATTTTTCTAGACCTTGTAAGCTGCGCAGAAAAACTCCTTGAAGCTTCAGATTAAAGAAATAGTCGAGCCAGAATTCGCTTATTTCAAATAGCGCTAGAAATGAGAGTGCGGTAACAAAGGTGAATACTAGCTTCCATTTGAATTTTAGCTGAAGTTTATCAATAATGAAAAAGAGCAGAGAACAAAGAAAAATCGGCTGTACAAAGTGGAGAATCTTATCGTAATTAGGATAAATGTAGTATCCTGGGCTGAAAAGGAAACCCGTTATAACTATAATTATCATAAAGACATAATGGCGAAGGTGGAAATCAATTTCAAATAAATAATCAAATGCGTAAAATGCCAGTAACGCAGCAATAGTGGAGCACACACGAAGCAGAAAAGAAGTGTTCTTGAATGCGTATAACAAAGCTACAATTAAAATGGCGAACCCAAAAATAATGCTTCTCTTTGCCTCTTGACTAATACGCATAACCTTAGTAACTAGTAGTTAATTTAAACATTCTGGTAAAGTTTATATCGTCAATTATACTGAAATCGCAATGAAGCAACTTTACCTTGACGATGCTGCGACTACTGCCGTCAAACCTCAGGTTTTGAAGGCAATGCTGCCTTATTTTACTAAAAAATATGCAAACCCTAGCTCTGAGCATGATTTGGGAAGAGAAGCTCGCGTTGTAGTAGAAAAAGCGCGATCCACTATTGCGAATTATCTGGGAGCGAAACCTCAGGAAATTTATTTTACTTCAGGAGTTACCGAAGCAAATAACTGGGTATTTCAAGGTTTATTGCGTGCGCATAAACACAAGAAAAAAATACTAATAAGCTCCATAGAACATGGATCGACTATAGAAGTGTGCGCCTTTTTGGAAAAGCAAGGATACATCGTTGTGCGCATTCCTGTAAATAAAGAAGGTTTTGTGGATCTTGATTTTTTAAAACACGAGCTAGACGATAAAACACTTGTCGTTTCGGTCATGCATGCAAACAATCTTTTTGGGACTGTGCAACACATCTCAGAGATAGCTAAGATATGCAAATCTCGAGGAGTTCTTTTCCATACCGATGCGTCGCAGACTCTGGGCGTTATCGATTTAAACGTCAATTCTATGCAGTTAGATCTTGTATCTGCCTGTGCCCATAAAATTGGAGGACCTAAAGGGATTGGATTTCTTTACATACGAGAAGGCGTGAAAATAGAACCTTTGATTTTTGGGGGCGGACAACAAAAAGGTATGCGGGGAGGGACTGAAAATGTACCGGGAATTGTAGGCCTCGCTGCGGCGCTCATGCATAAGCCAAAACCTTCGTCTAAGCTACTAAAGCTTCAGAATCTTTGCATGCAAGAGCTCGAGGAGATGGGTGGAAAAATTAATGGCCCTAAGACTGGTCGATTGCCTGGAAATATTCATGTTTCTTTTAAAGGAATAGATTCAAACACGTTGCTCGCTTTTCTTTCTAAAAGCAAAATATATGTGTCTGTAGGGAGTGCTTGTGATTCTCATAGAGTACATGAAGATTATGTTCTAAAAGCCATCGGCCTTCCTTTAGACTTGATGAAGGGATCCATTCGAATCACATTAAACGACAAAGTTAGCGAAAAAGACGTTAAACGCATTATTGCTACGATAAAAAAAGATCTGCATACACTTAGAATCTAATTAAATAGATTCCAGCTGTTCTTCGTCCATAGCGACGTACGCAACTTCATCGCCTTTTTTATCTGAAATCTTGACGTGATAACGCCCGTTCGGAAGTAAAATATTAATTGTGCCTTCCATGCCCGAGACTATTTTTACTGGAGGATCTTTATACGGTTCGACATCTTGTTCTCGCGGAGTTGCAAGTAGTCTAACGCGTTCGTGACGTTTGAATTTAGTGTTCATTTCTTTTTCCTCCTTGTTTTAGTATCAAATTTGATTTTAGAGAAAAGAAAGACGTAAAGAATTTCAAGAATCCCCATGCTTTGTATGACTATGAATAGGATAAACCAGATCCAATGGCTCGCTCGTGCGGATTTCCATAGTGCGAGAGCTTTCCATGTAAGACTCCATACGAGTGCGATGATGAGAAGCCATAGAGGTATGCCGAGTTGTCCAGAAAAAAATTCAAACGTATTCATCTCTTTCTAAACGAACTTTTATTTATAAATTCTCTCACGTGAATAGTATATCACATAAAAGTTTAAATAGTTATAAAAGATAAAAACTGAATAAACACAAGATGTTGTGTTCTTCGCAAGAAGAAAACACAAGAGGTTGTGTTAATTTCAAAGTTACAAAAGAGAATGATTTGTCCTTTTTGCTCCCACGCTGATACGAAGGTGTTGGATAAAAGGGATGTAGGCACAATCACACGGCGCAGACGAGAATGTTTAAAGTGTGCTGAACGGTTTTCGACTCATGAAGGGGTAGAGCGTAGCGAGTTGAAAGTTATTAAAAAAGATGGCAGACGAGAGCCTTTCGATAGGAATAAGGTCAAGGCAGGTATAATGAGGGCCTGTGAGAAAAGACCTGTGAGTGATGAGACGGTAGAAAAGATGGTAAGTCGCATTGAAGAAAAAATACGAAAAAAGGGGAAAGAAATAAAAACCAGCATGATTGGAGAACAGGTATCAAATGAACTTCGCAAAGTTGACAAGGTGGCATACATTAGATTTGCATCAGTTTACCGAGACTTCACAGATATTTCAGACTTCAAAAACGAAATTAAAGGGTTATTAAAAAAGTAAATGGAAATAAACGCAAACAACACAGGTGAATTAAGCTTTGGAGCCCTAGGTTCGTCTTACCCTACAAGTGCTGGCGAACTAAAGCCGTTTGTCTTTGAAAGATACTTTACTCAAGATGGAAAAAGTCCTTTTGAATTTGATTTATTCGGCAACCCTATGAGATGGGTGTCTGAAGAAGTCAAAGTCACAGATGATATGGGAAAAGTTGTTTTCACACAACAAAATGTCAAACGACCTGATTTTTGGTCACCATTGGCAATCAAAGTTGTTGCAAGCAAGTATTTCTGGGGAGATGCTGCCAAAGGGGAGAGAGAGCATTCTATCGAGCAGCTTATTGGACGCGTTTCTCGTTATGTAGGACGTCAAGCAATCAAACAAAAATATATGAGCGATGAGCAGGCTGCACGGTTACGGGATGAAGTTGCCGCTATTTGTTTACATCAACTTGCAGTATTCAACTCACCTGTCTGGTTTAATGCTGGAATTCAAGAATATGATAAAAACGCTGGCGGCGTAGGTGTATGGAAATGGTCTGCTGCAACAGATACTGTTGTGCCTGTGGAGAAGACAGACGACCGACCTCAGTGTTCTGCCTGTTTCATTCAAAGCACGGAAGACAGCATCGAGTCTATTCTTGCCTTACAATATTCGGAAGCGATGCTGTTTAAGGCTGGATCTGGAACTGGAACAAATAGATCTCCATTACGAAGTTGCCGAGAAAAGCTGACTGGCGGCGGGCGTGCATCTGGTCCTGTCTCCTTTATGAAAGGGTATGACGCATATGCAGCGATTATTAAATCGGGCGGCAAGACACGAAGGGCTGCGAAGATGGAAATATTAAACGTGGATCATCCAGACATTATTGATTTTATAGAATCAAAGCAAAAGGAAGAACGAAAGGCATGGGCATTGATTGAACAAGGATATGCCGGAGGCATGAATGGGGATGCTTATGGCAGCATTGCATTCCAAAACTGCAATATGTCTGTGCGTGCTCCTGACAGTTTCATGACTGCTGTTAAAAGCGATGGAGAATGGCAGACCAAATTCGTTAAAGGCGGAGGGATATCTGAGACATTCAAGGCACGAGAAGTCTTACATAAAATTGCTGAAGGGACTCATATTTGTGGAGATCCGGGAATGCAGTTTGATACAACTATTAATACATGGCACACATGCAAGAACTCTGGAAGGATCAACGCAAGCAACCCATGTAGTGAGTATATGTTCTTAGACGATAGTGCATGCAATTTAGCATCTATAAATCTAATGAAGTTCAGAACGGAAAACGGCAAGTTTGATGTTGAAAAGTTCAAACGAGTTGTTAAAGCATTCTCTGTTGCAATGGACTTGTTTGTTGATGGATCAAGTTACCCTACTGCAAAAATAGCTCGGAACTCACGAGATTTCCGACCTCTTGGGCTGGGATATGCCAATTTAGGAGCTTTATTAATGAGTCTTGGTTTATCGTACGACTCTGATGAGGGTCGTGCAGTAAGTGCTGCAATTACTGCAATTATGTGCGGTGAAGCTTACAAAACGTCTGCAGAGCTCGCAAGCTCAGTAGGACCCTTCCCTGGATTTGCAAAGAATAGAGAACCTATGCTTGAAGTGATGCATATGCATCGTGATGCAGTCAAAAAGATAGAGGTGAATAAGATGCCTGCTGAATTACGTTATTTGGTCAATGAGGCCTGGGATTGTTGGGATGAAGCTGTTAAGATTGGAGAGAAACATGGATATAGAAACTCGCAGATGACTGTACTTGCTCCTACTGGAACTATTGCTTTTATGATGGACTGTGATACAACAGGCATCGAGCCAGATATTGCGCTTGTTAAATACAAAGTTCTTGCAGGAGGAGGCATGTTGAAAATAGTAAACAGAAGCGTTGCACTTGCTCTAAAGACTCTTGGATATAGCGATGAGCGCATTGAGGAGATTATCGACTATATTGATAAGAACGACACTATTGAAGGCGCCCCAGGACTATTAGATGAACATTTAACTGTTTTTGATTGCGCATTCAAGGCAAATAAAGGGAAGAGATATATTCATCATAGAGGACACATCAAGATGATGGGCGTTACGCAACCGTTCATCTCTGGTGCAATTAGCAAGACTGTTAATATGCCTGAACATTCAACTATTGACGATATTGCTGATACGTACGTGTTTGCATGGGAACAGGGATTGAAAGCCGTTGCAATTTATAGAGAAAATAGTAAGCGAAGTCAACCTCTAAACACCCAGAAGACTGAAGGTGAACGCGTGAAGAAAGAAGTTAAAGTTCTTACAGTAAGTGAACGTAAAAAGTTACCTCAGACAAGAAAATCAGTCACACATAAGTTCGATATTAATGGGCATGAAGGATACATCACTGTAGGTTTGTATGATGATGGTAAACCAGGTGAAATTTTCGTCACCATGCATAAACAGGGTTCAACTATTCGAGGTCTAATGGACTCGTGGGCTACCTCTGTTTCATTGAACTTGCAGTATGGTATTCCTGTTGATACACTGTTCAATAAGTTTAGATATTCGAAGTTTGAACCTGCCGGGTTTGTTAAGAACCAGAGCGGTGGAGAGCTCGACCAAAGCGCTCTAAAGATTAGAAGCGCGTCGTCTATTGTTGATTACGTATCGCAGTTCATGCTCAACAATTTTGGGCCTGCTGTGGGAAAGATGGAATTTGAAATTGAGACGTTGGAGATGTCTAAGGATAAGGACGAACAGAAAACTATCAAAGACTTTGGCAATGAAGGTCTTGTCTGCCCATTATGCGGTGGTCGATACCGACTGCATTCCAACCGGAGAGCTGGCC
>CAZRZR010000004.1:4237-21647 GCA_964604715.1 Candidatus Woesearchaeota archaeon | reverse complement strand
CCGCTAAGAGAATAGGTAACTGTGCATTGCGTTGCACGTCGTGTAATCAAACTTCTAGAAGCGGCTGCGGCGAGTAAACACGATAAAGTTTATTAAGCGCCTGCTTCAGTATCGATTATGGCTATAAAAGAGTTAAAGAGCGAAGAATTTGATTCTTTCATTTCTAAAGGAAACGTTATTGTTGATTTTGCTGCAGAGTGGTGCGGGCCATGCAAGATCATGGAGCCACAATTCAAGAAGGCTGCAGAAAATCTGAAAAACGTACATTTTGGAAAGGTTGATGTCGACAGCGAGTACGAGGTTGCAGGCAAGTTTCATGTAATGTCCATACCCACTACAATTTTCTTTAAAGAAGGCGAGATGGTTGACAGACATACGGGCGCTATGACTGCAGACATGATTGAGCGCAAAGCTAAGGAAGCGTTTGTTTAATCTAACGGCAAGCTTTAAAAACGAACTGATGCTCGTTTGAATAAGGCCTCGTAGCTCAGCCCGGTTAGAGTACTGGACTTTTAATCCAGGTGTCGCGGGTTCAAATCCCGTCGAGGCCATCTGACAGGATATTTATAAACAAGACAGTGCTTTCAATCGCATGGAGTACACTTCTACTGCATTCAAACGAATTGCAACCTTTATGGCTGCGTTTGCGATTTTGCTTATTGCGCTCTTAGTTATTGTCCCGTTGCGTAGCACTATAACTGGGTTTTCTGTAGAAGATTCTCTTGGTGGTGCGAAATATGGTGCAAATTACACTGACGAATTGAACCAATCTTTTGAAGATGGAGATTCTCTGGTTTGGACTCCTCCTAAAGATTGTGCAGATTGTGTTCTTTCCTCATTAAAAGTATCTGGAAGAATAGAAGCAAGTAAGTCTGGCAGATCACAAATAAAACTGGACGTTCTTGATAAAAAACTGGTCTTAGATAATGACATCGTTCTTGAAACTACTACAATCACACAAGAAATAACTGAAGAAGAAAACATAAGTAGCTTGAATGAAACAACCAACGAGACATATACTGAAACATTTGTAACTACGCGCGAAGTAAATTATACGGCAGAGGTACCTGCCACAGTTTATTTTGATGAGGTTTGCGTTGACACTTGTGCGTTTTCAACTGAAAGAAAAAATTCGTATAAACTTGTTTTCAATCTTGCTGATAACAATACCTTGTATCTTGATTTGATAACTTATCAATGGGCTAGTCCTGAGACAAATGAAATCGCGACTATAAATGAAACGAATGTTACTACTAATGGAACTAATGTTATAACTAATGAAACGGTCTATGCGCTTTATACATTGAACTTTTCATCGCGTGCTGATAACGCTCAAGTTCCAATTAATTGGTTTATTAAACACGAGTCTAGCGGGGAAGATACAGATAACGCCCTATGGGAATGGAAAGCAGTGGACGATGCAAGGAATATGGTAATCAACTTTGCAAGCTTGCGAAGACCTCAAGCAGAATATCAAAGCCAACAGCTTAAGATTTATTCGCGGGAGCTTATAGTTGATAGACAAGGAACATATCGCCTTTCTTTTTCATATGTACCTAATTTTATAGGAGAATGTTTACAGCTAGGTTTAGACACTTATTCCGCTGAAGGAAATCCTAAAAATACCTATATTTTGAATCTTGGCGAAAACAGTGTTTTAGACACAAGCGACTTTAACTATTCAATTGAGAAAATTGGAAAAGAGAATAAAGTTGATGCGAACGGAGTTTTTAGTTTAGAACCTTCTACACATTTGCAATTTTATTTTGCTGCGCTTTGTGATGATGGCAGTGTTGAATTGAGTAACTTTACCTATACTTTTATAAATACGTAGAACTTTTTTGGCCGATGGTGATAAAGAGAGGTTTAGTTAGTCTTTTGCTGATCGTTTTGGTTTGTTATTCCAGTAGCGTTTCTGCTATAATTGTACCGTCTTCGAATATTAAAACTGTTGAATTCTTCATTGCGCAAAATCCAACAACCGTTGCAAATATAACAGTGCGTCAATATAATTTTTCTTTCTATATCCCTGAAAGTACCCCAGTTAAACGTTATGCTTGGATTGAATTACAAGGAGTATCAGCCGGACAATTTGATAATAACATAAACATAAACCTAAGCAACCGCGCTTCTGAATTAATTTCTCTCGATAGTACGGGAGAAACGCAACGTTATATCATAAGATATCCTTTTTATCCTCAAATAACTACTGGAGTTAATGGGCCATACAACCTGAATGTATTCGTTAGCGGATCTGGAAGCAATACTTCATTGGAGTCTGCTAAATTGATACTTACGTATGAGTACGATTCAACTTCTCCACGTCAATTAAAGACAGTAAAGTATTTTGTTGGTCAGAACAATTCAAAACCGCTTAACGGAACAAACGTAGCCTTTCCTTTTTCAATATTCATGCCTGAATCTGGATCCATAAATGTAAGCTCGGCATTTCTTGAAGTTGAGGGAATAAGCAATGGAACACGAGATAATTTTATTGTTGTTAACACCACTTCTGCGGCTAATGTCAATAATGAATTAAAGGGGACTATTGCAACCCAACCATTTGTCATTTTGTATAATGCTACAGAACTTTATTCAATAAACGCTAGCGGAAAATTCGATTATATCGCCAACATCAAAGGAAATCTTGCTACAGTATCGGCAACTAGTGCACGGGCCGTAGTAACGTATGAATATGACAATAATGCTACAAACCAACAGAGGACCGTTCGTTATTTTGTAGCCTCAGATAACAGTTCAGCAATTGCCTCGGGAACAGTTAAACTTTATAATTTTTCAGTGCCTATCGCTGAAGATAATGTTCAAGTTCAATCCGCATTCATTAGATTTTCTGGGCGGATTACCGCAGTAAACTCGTTTGTCATAATGAACATAAGTAATACTAATACGGCAAACATAAGCATAGGTATTGATACTGAAGGAAGTGACTTTGCAGTCCTGTACAATGCCACACAATTGTATAACATGACTACTGGAGTTAATGGACCATACACACTTAGAACAAGAGTTATTGGTGCGGCAACCACATTGCCAATGGCTGAATTATATTTGACGTATAATTACTCCGCAAGTTCACCAGTTCAAATGAAAACGGTGGAGTACTCTGCATTTAACGATGATATGCAGAGAACTGCTGCGTTCGACTTTGATCAGAGATTTATGTTTATTATTCCTGAAACAAATATAAGCACTAAATCGGTATTCCTAGAATCAAGCTCTGTAACGTCCGCGACTGCAGCGCATACACTGACGTGTACGCTTCAGGGAGTATCGGTTAATTATCCACAAGGAAATACTGGAGAGACCACTTTTGATTATATTTTGCATAATGCTACTACCCTTGATACATTTAATTTAAGTGAGGGTTTGAACGGAGCATTCCAATTTTCTAAAGGCGATTCTGCAGTTGCGTCCTTAACAGGAGCAAAGGCGGTGGCTACTTTTTTTTTTCAATAGCTAGTGGACCTAGATGGTCTAATGCTGTAAAAAACGATACTACGGTTACGCAGAATAAATGGGTCACATTTAACACAACATGGGATGACGACTTCGGATTGAAGAATTATATATTCAGCATCAATCAATCAGGAGACTGGATAAATAGTAGCATTAAGACGTTTAGTGGTACGACAAACGTCTCCAGCAACGTTACCCAAATCACCGCTAGCTCTGGGACAGTAAGCTGGAAGTTTTACGCTCAAGATAGGCATGGAAATTGGAATCAGACTGAAGTACAGACATTCACCGTTGGTGGAAACGTAGGTACATTGAACATCACTCTATTAAGCCCGCTAGGAAGCAATAATCAACCAGTCAATCAAACATTCGTACTGTATGCTAATGTTACATGTACTGGATCGCCGGGTGATTCTTGTGGCAACGTTAACGGCACGTTATTGTACAACTCCACTGGTGCAAGTCCAAATACAGCAGTTCAGGAAAACGGGGTTTTTGCAACACCCTTCTATACTTCAGAGAATAATCCTCTTACGTGTGGGTCGTTAAGCGTTGCAAGTGCTCCATGTGCTCTAAACTGGACCATTAATGCAACCGGAGCACTAAATAGTATATGGAAACTCGCAGTTAATGCGAGTTCGGACAGTGTTTCTGCAAAAATAAGTGATAATTCTACGATATCAATTATAGATAATACGTTGAGCATATCTATTTCTGACGAGCTCGCTAGTGTATCTTTCGGCACGACACTTAACCCAAACACGCAAAATAATTCCGCAGTTAATAATTCTAACAACGGATACAGCATTGTATGCACCTATACAGGAGGCAATTGCAATATTTCTATAAAGGGAAACGATAATTTATTCAGCGGCGCGAACGTGCTTGGTATTACGAATATAAGTTGGAACCAAAATAATTCATTGAATGGTAAACAAAAAATTTCACTTGCATATGTGTCTATCAATCAAAGCTTGCAAAACTTAGCAACACAACTCCTTTATTTCTGGTTGGACGTGCCTACAAATCAAGTTGCAGGCACGTATACTGGAAACTTTACCGTACAGGGACAAGCTAATTAAATTTAAATAGTCCATGCCACCAAATCTGCTATAGAACATGAAAAGGGTGGTGATTAGTCAGAAGCAATTGGTTGGTTTCACCGCGATTTTTGTCGTTGTTTTGCTTGGATTTTTAATGTATCTTCCACGTCAACCTTCGTCCTCGCCGCTTACTGGGCATGCTACTTCACAAATAGGCAATTTAAGTGCAGGTGTTGCTACCTATTTATCATGTGTTTGGAGTGACGCTGCCCTTTCAGTAAGCTTTGGAAGCAATTTGAATCCGGGAACTTTAGACATCAATGCAACTGGAAATTATAACGTGACCTACCCTGGAAATGGTACTATGTATAACATCACCGTAGACACGATAAGCAATGTCGCTGCGAACATTACCATTAAAGGAGAGAATTTCGTCTCGGGATCTAATGTCATTGGAGTAACAAATATTACGTGGGCAAGCAATACAACTGCCATGAATGGTTCGAACTTTGCAGGTTCAAATGGAATCGTACTTAATACGAGCTTTAACGACAATACTAAGTTGGCTATTGCAGAGCCTGTTGGAAGCACGGTGTGGTTTAGATTCTGGTTAGACGTGCCTAATGCTACGACTGCAGGATCATATACAGGAAATTACACGCAGCAATGCAGTCAGGCAATTTAAGATGAATCGCATTTTTATCCTCTTCGCACTTATGCTTTTGGCAGGTTTGCCTTTGATTAGTGCTGCTACTGGAGTAGGTATTTCCCCTACAGAAAGCAGGCTTCAGATAGAAGCGGGACAAGAACAAACCCTGAATATTGTTGTTTTCAATTCTGGAGATAGCTTACTTAAAGTTAGTCTTCATCCGGAAGGAGACGTAGCACCGTTTGTTAAAGTTGAAGGTGCTGAAGTGTCTATTGAACCAGAACCGCAGCCACACGCCTTGCCTATTAAAAATGGGAAAACATATGCCATACGTGTCAAAGTGCCTGCTGGAACGAAACCCGGAATTTATAATGGAGAAATTGCAGTTGTCGGCTCTGTCGCAGGAAGTTCACAGTTTGGCGGAAGTGTGGGCGTTGCAAGTCGCTTAGTTGTTACAGTCGTCCCTGCAACCTCTTTATTTGCTAAAATACCTAGAATGTATTATATTATAATTGCTATAATTATTGCAATTATCGCTTTATGGTTTGCCCTAAAGAAGGCAGGAATTCAGATAACTGTTCAAAAGTCCGCACCTTCTAAGTAATGTCAACGACACGAACGTATGTAATTCGCACCGCCTTATTTATGGGCGTTTTCGCAGCAGTATTCCTTTACGCGCTTTACACTGTAGGAAACGATATTTCTCCTGTAACCGGAAAATTTACAGGACAGTTGCAGTTCAGCGTTGGAGATGAGGTTAACACCACTAATAGTTCCGAAGGAGAAACTAGCGGATCAAATGTAGGAAGCGGAGGTAGCGGCACCAACACTATTGTCGAAATTATAACGAGTACTGATGTGATTCAAGTCTCTTTGCTTCCTGGAGAATCGAAAAAGGAAACATTTACTTTGACGAATAAGGGAGCTAAACAAATAATCTTAGATTTAAACTTACAGAATGCAAGCTATTTTGTAGACCTTGAAACTACGCACTTAACTCTTCAGCCTGGAGAATCGAAAAACATTTCCTTAACTTTCTTTGCTAACGAGAGTGAAGCTCCTGCGCTCCACATAGGTTCGCTTCAGATCTCTGGATCTGGCGTGGATGAAATAATCATACTGGCGCTTGAAATACAGTCTGCAAACGCACTATTGGACGTAGGGTTAGAAATTCCTTCACGCTTCCTTGAAATTTCATATGGGCAAGACGCTGTGGCGCTTGTACATCTTTACAATCTAGGCGAGACTGGAAAGGTTGATGTCGAGCTTGAATATATTATTAAGAATATAGAAGACGCAGTTGTGCTAACGCAACAAGAAGTTGTCGCCGTTGAAACGCAAACAAGCTTTGTTAAGAATTTTGTGCTTCCCTCTGGACTTCCTACTGGAAAATATGTAATCTATGTGCGAGCTACCTATTCAGGGAAAGTGGCGAGCGCAAGCAGTTGGTTCAAGCTTGTCTCATTGAAAGAGAAGAGTCCCCTTCCATTAATAATCGTTACTGTTTCACTTGCTGCTGCACTGGCCATTATCTTCTTTCTCTATAAAATTAATACGAATCATTTAAGATACGAGAGAAAATTTAAATACGGCGCAAGAGTAGCTTAATAGTATGGCGTTTACCCTTATAGAATTAAATAATTTTATTGAGGCGCTGTCAGCCGTATTATTTTTTATGGCGGCTTATCACTCATGCAGACTCAAAGCTTCTTTTGATAAGGCATTTAACAACGCATGGACAATTATGTCCATAGGTTTTGTAGCATTGGCTGTTCGAAGAATTCTAGGATTTATTACGCCTTCTGTGAGTGTGAATACCGCTTATACACTTAAATATGGAGTTTTTCCTTTTTTCTTGATTGGAGTACCTTTAATTTTTCTTTATGGATTTTATAAATTATCAGAAGCGTTTAACCACACAGCGCATACCCCTAGCGGAAAGAAGAAATGAAGACAATAATTCCGCTTATGATTGTTGGACTTATTGTTTCTATCGTCGCGTTCGTTTTTTTATCGCCTGTGCGCCTCACAGGTTCGGCTTCTAAGACAGAGATTATAACGAATATTCTAATAGAGCCAGAATATGCACAGATTAGAGCCGGAGAGGATGTGCTGATTGGTCTCAAATTAGTAAACACGGGAAACGGGCCAAGAAGAGATGTAGTCATTCATTCCTTGCTTAGCGATGATAAAGGCTTCTTGACCGAGATCAATTCACAAACTGTTGCGCTTGAAACGCAAGCATCGGCCGTACTATCTCTACAAATTCCCCAACACCTAGAACCTGGAACATATAATGTACTAATTGAAGTACGCGATGTAAATAATGGCTTGCTCCTTAGTAGCGCGTCGCAGCGCATTATAGTTGATCCATTGCAAAATAGCCCCAACAAGAAAAATGCACTTTACATAACTGGACTTGTTGTTTTAGGTATAATAGTGATTGGATTTATTATACTATTTTACAATATATTAAAAAATATGCGTGCATCTCTTAAACAAACATCGCAAATTATCTCTGGACGACTCGATTTAAATAATAAGCACAAAAAGAGAAAGGTTTAAAAAGCCACTTTTATACTCCATTGTTATCCCCAATTACTAACGTCATTTTAATTCGCTAATGCACATCCTACAGCCAAAACACGCCAAACTTAAGCCAGATGAGCTAAAAACTTTACTTGAAAAGTATCGAATTTCTGTTTCACAATTGCCGAAGATAAAATCAACTGATCCTTGTGTTCCTGAAGGATGTCAGCGGGGAGACGTTATTAAAATTGAAAGAGAGGGAGCAGATGGTAAAAAGCAAGAGTACCATAGAGTGATCATATGAGAAAAGAAAAACACTTGTTAGTTAAGAAATATCTTGAGCAACACTCGCTCGTTGAGTCTAACATCCGTAGCTTTAACGATTTTGTTACTCATCGAATGCAGAGTATTGTCAACGAAGTTAACGAGACGACTAATAAAGAAGATGTGGACGTTACGCTTGGGAAAGTACGTATTGGTAAGCCGGACGTTATTGAAGCAGATGGAAGCGTCAGCCATATAACTCCTACGGAATCTCGTTTAAGGAACTTAACCTACTCGGCACCAGTATTTGTTGAGCTTACCGTCAAGTACGGAAATCAAACAGATAGTGGAGAAGTTGAAGTAGGAAGAATTCCGATTATGGTTCGCAGTGCAGCATGTAACACCCATGGCATGAACAAGGAAGAATTGATTGCAAACTATATTGACCAACTTGATCCAGGCGGATACTTTATTGTTAATGGAAATGAGAGAATTATGGTCATGGCCGAAGATCTTGCGTCTAACCAGCCGTTTATTGAAGAGGGCCGTCAAGGATTAATGTTGCGCCTTTTCTCTCAACGTGGAACATATAGAATTCCAACGACAATTACAGAAACAAATGAAGGAATACTTGACGTTACATTTAGTCGTCTTAAGAATATCTCGGCTGTTGTGCTATTGAAGGCTTTGGGCATGGTGCGTGAAGCAGATATTGCAAAGAATATTGGTAAAGAAGATGATTGCGTTATTGTTAACTTGTATGAGTTTGCTACTATTCAAAACCCTGAAGATGCGTTACTTCATATTGCAGAAAAAGCGTCTATTCAAGGCACTAAAAAAGAAATTCTTGATAGAACTAAGCAAAAAATAGATGATTTCTTCCTCCCTCATATTGGACTCGACAAAGCTTCTCGAGAAGAAAAGGCACTTACTTTATGCAAACTTATCAAACAATTCTTGAATGCCAAAGCCAATGAAGAATTACGAACAGACAAAGACCATTATGCTAATAAACGAGTTAAACTTACAGGAGACTTGCTTGCAGACTTATTCAGAATAAACTTGAGCATTTTGGTTCGAGATATTCAATATTCACTTCAGAAAGTTATGAAGAGAAAGAAATTCTACTCTATTAAGACTGTAGCTAAATCGACATTATTCACTCAACGTATTGAAAGCGCAATTGCCACTGGATCTTGGATTGGTGAACGAACGGGAGTGACGCAAAACATGGACAAGACCAATTACCTCGCAATTTTATCACAATTACAGAGAGTATCTAGTATGCTTCCAGGAGAACAAGAAAACTTTATGGCACGTACCCTTCACCCAACACACTATGGAAGATTTTGTCCTACTGAAACACCTGAAGGAACTGAAATTGGATTGAGAAAGAACCTAGCTATTTTGAGCAGAGTTTCAACAGCAGTAACTTTTGATGAAGCAAGCGTCTTAAAGAAGTTTGAATCTTTTGGACTTGCAGAAGAAGGACAACACGACGTGTTCTTTAATGGACGATTCATCGGATCAGTTAAGTCAAACAAAGATTTCGCTAACAGTGTTCGTGAAGCGCGACGCCAAGGAGATTTCCCTCCTGAATTGAGCATTAGAATGTCCAATGAAACTGGTGCAGTTACTATTTCTACTGAAATCGGTCGCGTGCTAAGGCCTTTGGTGATTGTTCGCAATGGAGCAGCCGCGTTGAAGGATGAGCATCTTGTTCTTATGGAGCAGGAGAAAATGAGCTGGGCTGATCTTGTAAAAGAAGGAATTATTGAGTATCTTGATGCTGCTGAAGAAGAAGACGCTCTTGTAGCCTTAACTCCTGAAAATATTGCTGAAAATACAACACATCTTGAAGTCGACAGCATTGACTTGTTTGGTTTGATTACATCTTTAGTTCCATTTGGTAATCATGACCAGTCGTCTCGTCTTAATAGAGGAAGCAAGACGCTTAAGCAGTCACTAGGAATTTATGCTGCGAACTACCTTACACGTTTAGACACAGACGTTTCTATTTTACACTACCCTCAACATCCTATTGTGAAGAGCTTTACCTATGATACGCTTGAAGTATACCCTTCTGGACAGAATCTTGTTGTAGCGATCATGCCATTCGAAGGATATAACGTTGAAGACGCAATAGTTCTTAATAGAGGAAGCGTAGACAGAGGGTTAGGAAGAAGCACTTATTTCAGACCCTACAAAGCAACTGAATTACAGTATACTGGAGGATTAAAAGATGAGATTGTTATTCCTGACAAAGATATTGCAGGATATAGAACTGAGGCATCGTACAAATATCTTGAAGATGACGGTATAGCCTATCCTGAGGCAGCTGTTAGTTCCGGAGACACAGTTATTGGAAAGACAACCCCTCCTAAGTTCTTATCGGAAGCCAAAGACATCAGCATCCAGTCAAAGAAAGAAGCAAGTACAGTTATACGCCAGGAAGAGAAAGGCATTGTCGATGCGGTTTTCATTACAGCAGATAATGATGGAAATAAAATTGCACAAGTACGTATCCGCGACCTGCGATTGCCTGAACCTGGAGACAAGTTTTCGACGCCTCACGGACAGAAAGGAGTTGTCGGATTGCTTGCAGATCCACGAGATATACCATTTACTTCATCGGGAATACGCCCTGATTTGATATTCAACCCGCATGGTATCCCAAGCAGAATGACTGTAGGTTACTTAATTGAATTACTTGCAGGTAAAACTGGAGCAGTATGTGGAAAGATTATCGATGGAACACCATTTACTGGAAGTACTGTTGAAGAACTAGAACGGTCCTTAAGAGACATGGGATTCAGATACGATGGTAAAGAAACAATGTATGACGGTGTAAGCGGAAAGAAGATGGCCGCTAAGATTTACATAGGTACGATGTATTACTTGAAGCTTAAACATATGGTAAGCAATAAGATTCACGCAAGAGCATCTGGTAAAGTTGCATTACTTACGAGACAGCCTACTGAAGGAAGAGCTCGAGGCGGAGCATTACGATTCGGAGAAATGGAACAGCAAGCTCTTGTAGGTCATGGCGCATCGTTACTGTTGAAAGAGCGTTATGATTCTGATAAGACTACGCTATATGTTGCAACTAGCAGCGGTCACCTTGCTATAAAGGATAGAATCAGAAATAAGACATACTGCCCTGTTACCGGAAGCACAGATGTAGAGCCTATTGAAGTATCCTATGCATTTAAATTGCTCATTGACGAGTTACTTGCGATGCACATCATGACTAACTTTGAACTAAAGAATAAATACGAATAAAATGGAAATAATAAAGAAAAAAGTAAAAGCACTGCGATTCAGTTTAATGAGTCCTGACCTGATTAAGAAAATCAGTGTTGCAAAGATAGTAACGCCTGAATTGTACGACGTTGATGGTTTCCCTGTCGATGGAGGCCTTATGGACTTAAGATTAGGTGCTATTGACCCCGGCGTTCGATGTAGAACAGACGGCGCAACTATGAAAGAGTGCCCTGGTTATTTTGGAAGCATTGAATTGGCAAGACCAGTACTTCATATGAAGTATATCCCTCTTGTCGAATTATTTTTGAGAAGCTTCTGCTTCAAGTGTGGTAAATTATTACTGAGTGATGAGAAACAAGCAATTTACAGTCCTGTTGAAAGAGCGAAGAAAGCACGTGACAAGAAAACGTGTCCTCATTGCGGAGAGCCGCACGATAAAATCAAGCTTGAGAAACCGAGCTCATTCATGATGGGCACCAAGCGTATTTTCCCTACTGAAATTCGTGAAATCCTTGTACGCATTCCTGATGAGGAAATAAAGAAAATCGGCGTGAATGCACGAACGTGTAGGCCGGAGTGGTCTATCTTGTCACAGTTGCTTGTTCCAAGCGTTAACGTTAGACCAAGTATTACGTTGGAAACTGGAGAACGCAGTGAAGATGACTTAACTCATAAGCTGTCAGACATCATTAGAGCTAATCAGCGACTGTGGGAAAATCTTAACGCAGGAGCACCAGAAGTTATTATTGAAGACCTGTGGGACTTGTTACAATACCACGTAACAACTTATTTTGATAATACCATAACTAAAGTTCCACCTGCACGTCACCGATCAGGACAGCCTCTTAAGACGATTACTGAAAGAATCAAAGGTAAGGAAGGACGTATCAGAAAGAACCTTGCAGGTAAGCGTGTCAACTTCTCTGGACGTACAGTTGTATCTCCTGATCCTTATATTGCGATTAACGAAGTTGGTGTACCTCTTGAAATTGCAAAAATAATTACTGTTTCTGAGAGCGTTACTAGTATGAATATGGATCGAATGAAAGATCTTATCCGAAAAGGAGAAGAGCATCCCGGATCCAACTATGTATTGAGACCTGATGGAAAGAAGAAGAGAGTAACTTCTGAATTGAAGGAAGAGCTATGTAACGAAATACAACCAGGTTACAAAATTGAACGTCACTTACAAGATGGAGACGTTGTATTGTTCAATAGACATCCGTCACTTCACAAGCAGAGCCTTATGGCACACTATGTTCGTGTATTGCCTAATAGAACATTTAGAATACATCCTGCAGTAACGTTCCCTTACAACGCAGACTTCGACGGGGACGAGACAAACATTCACTCACCTCAAACAGAGGAAGCTCGTGCTGAAGCTACTATCTTACTAGATGTGAAGAATAATATTATTTCTTCAAAGAACAATATCAACTTGGTCGGCACGATTTCTGATGCAGTTACTGGAACATTTATCTTAGGAAATGATACTTTGTCTAAGTCAGACGCGGATCAATTATTGTTTGCTGCTAACGTCATTAACGCTACTAAATCAAAGGAAATGACAGGATCTGAGATCTTCGCTAAGATATTGCCTAAAGGATCAGACATTAAAGTTCCTAAAGAAATTATTGGTGACAATACTGTTGCTGCAGAAACTGGCGAGATGGTCAAGGAAATCGATAGACAATCAGGAAAGACTGAAGCATTAGAGACTATTAGAAAAGCATTCGCTTTGGGAACAAATTATCTTTCAAGAGTAGGATATACCCTTTCATTGCAAGATTTGAACGTCTCCAGCAAAGTAAAGGAAATGACTGAAGACATTATACTTGAGGCTGAAAAGAAAACGCAAGAAATTATTCGTGAAGCAGATAAAGGAAACCTATCCTTAATTCCCGGAAAGAGTTTGGAACAAACCCGAGAAGTTAAAATCTCCCAAGTTCTTAACGAAGTACGTTCTAAGGCTGGAACAGTTGTCAAGAATAATTTCCCTGTCGATAGCAATATCAGCAAGATGATTGCATCCAAAGCAGGCGGTAGCATTTTGAACATTACTCAGATTGGTTGCTGTGTCGGTCAACAGATTTTATGGAACCAACGAATCAACTTTGGATATACTGAACGTACGTTATCTTTCTTTGACAAAGGAGATATAGGACCACAAGCTCGCGGATTCATCAAGTCTTCATTCTTAGAAGGACTTAAGCCAACCGAATTCTTCTTTGGAGCGATTACAGGAAGAGACGCACTGATGGACACTGCACTGAGAACTCCTAAGTCTGGTTATCTATACAGAAGATTGGTTAGCGCATTGCAAGATCTGCGTGTTGAATATGATGCGACTGTACGCGATGCTTCAGGAAATATTGTTCAATTTATGTTTGGAGGCGACGGAATGGATGTTGCTAGCCTGCACTTAGGAAAGAAAGTCCCTGCAGGAGAGGCAGTAGGAGTAGTTACTGCGCAATCTTTCGGTGAATCCTCTACTCAGATGGTTTTGAACGTATTCCACTCTGCTGGAGTCGCAGAAATGCAGGTTACATTAGGTCTGCCTCGTTTAATTGAAATATTTGACGCTCGTAAAAAACCAAGCACTCCTTTGATGGAAATTTATCTTGAGAAGGAATACAACAATGAGAAAGACGCTCGTGTTATTGCTGAAAAAATAAAAGAAGTAAAGCTTGAAGAAATAACGAAGGAAATTAAGATTGACTTTTCAGCTAAGAAAGTTGAAATTGAACTTGATCAAAACGCACTAAAGCAGGTTCATGCAGGCACTCAAACAATTGTTGACCGCTTAATTGAGAAAGGATTCTCATGTAAAGCACGTGATTTGAAAATCATATTAGCCGCTGAAGAACTTGGATTCAGAGAAATCTACAAGCTGAAAGAAAAAATAAAGAAAACAGCTATTTCTGGCGTTAAGAATATTTCACAAGTTGTTGTTGCACAGCGAGAAAAAGACTACGTCGTACTAACAAGCGGAAGCAATCTTGAAGAAGTTATGAAAGTTAAAGGTGTTGACAAAGATAGAATAACGTCCAACGATATTTATGAAATTTCAGCAGTGCTGGGAATTGAAGCAGCTCGCCAGACAATCATCAACGAAATTCGACGTGTTATCGACTCTCAGGGTCTAGAGATTAATTATAGACATCTTGATTTGATTGCTGATGCAATGACTTCAGGCGGTTTGGTAAAGGGAGTAACAAGAATGGGAATCGTTTCTGATAAGTCAAGCGTATTTGCACGCGCTGCGTTCGAAACTCCTGACAAGGAATTTATCAATGCAACAATTCAAGGCAAGAAAGACGAACTAGCGTCGGTAATTGAAAACATTATACTTAATCAGCCTGTGCCTGTTGGAACTGGACTGCCAGGACTACTTGTAAAAGTAACGGGACCTTTAGTAGATAAAGAGCTTGAAAAACTAAAAGAATAGAGAGATTTAAATAGTTCGCAATAAAGAAAAGGTAAAGTATGGTGTCTGAATTAAAAAAATCAATTGATGCGAACAAGACTTTCTTTGGCATTCGCGAATGTACTAAAAATGTTAAGAAGTTGGATAAAGTAATTGTTAGTGCAGATGCGCGAACTTCAACGATTGAAGAGCTGAAAAAACATGGCGCTGTTGTTGAAATTACTGATTTTAACAAAGTTGAATTGGCAGATAAGCTTGAGATTGATTTTCTTTGTGAAGTTTTTGGAGTCAGAAAATAATGACGATGATAACAATGCAGACAATGAGGTACATTAACTTGCTTGATCGCATTTCTCGTGTTAAAACTCGTCACTGTTTCAATTATAACAATATTGTTGTTTTTGCTGTACCTCGCGAATTGATGAGCAAGGCAATAGGGACCAATGGCAAAAACGTACACTTAATACAAGACACACTTGGAAGAAGAATAAAGATTATACGAGAACCGCGCGGTCCTGAAGATTTGGAGCAGTTTATACAAGATATTATTGAACCTGTAACCTTCCGAAGTATTGAAATAAAAGATGACGAAGTAGTTATTGCTGCTGGTCAAAATAAAGCATCACTTATTGGGCGCAATAGAGCGCGATTAATTGAACTTAACCAAATACTTCAAGATAGTTTCGGCAAGATGCTGAGGATAATTTAACGCGATAGGTTTAAAAACCATTTTATTTACTACACGATATGGGATTAATGAATGCACGCAAGATGAAGAAGGACGCTCGTAAATTTAGATGGAGCCAGAAAGCGTATGCTAAAAGAGGTTCAAAGAAAAAGTTCGATCCATTGGGGACAAGCTCTCAAGCAAAAGGAATTGTTGTTTCTAAATTCCAAAAAGAAGCTAAACAGCCTAACTCTGCAATGAGAAAGTGCTGCAAGGTACAACTTATCAAGAATGGCGTTCCTGTCGGCGCATTCATTCCAGGCAACCTAGCTCAGAAATTCGTTGATGAACATGATGAAGTTATTATTGAACGAATTGGCGGTAAGCAAGGCCGTACTAAAGGAGATATTCCAGGTATTCGATACCAAGTAATTAAAGTAAATGATCAGCCTTTACGACTTCTTGTGAAAGGCAAGATAGAGAAAGGAAGACGTTAAATGGTATTCAAACTATTCAATAAATATTCTACTGACGATGTGGTCATTACAGATACCGCACTTAAACCGTATATCAGTCTTGAGCCTCGTATCTTGGTCAAATCTCATGGAAGAAATATTGGAAAGTTTGGCGCTGCAAAGACGCATTTGATTGAACGTCTAGCAAATAGACTGCAGGTTCCAGGCCATGTGGGAAAGAAGCACAAGATCATTACTTCGTGGTCTTCAGGAAAGTACACTAAGAATATGGGCACGATACTCAAAACGCTTGAGTTAATTGAGCAACGCAAGAAACAAAACCCTGTTCAAGTTTTAGTTAAAGCAATTGAAAATGCTTCTCCACGAGATGAGACTACAACGATTGAATATGGTGGAGCACGTTATCCTCAAGCAGTGGATGTTAGTCCATTGAGAAGAATTAACCTAGTGCTGAGATGGATAGTTCAAGGCGCATATCAAAAGTCATTTGGTAAGAAAGCACATATGGCTGAGACACTTGCTAAAGAGATTATTCTTGCAGCAGACGGCAATATGGAAAGCTACGCGCTAAGCAAAAAGAATGAAGCTGAAAAACAAGCAGACGCTGCTCGTTAATTCTTAATAGAAATCTTTATAATAGGTTATTTTAGCCCTTTTTTATGCTTACACCATTATTGGGTTTAGATGTTGTTATTGAAGAAGATAGCGGCGAACCTGTACTTATTGAAGTTAATGGGGAATGGAGCGGTTACGGAGGAATACTTGATTTAACTGAATCTAATGAGTTTGCTAAAAGAATCGTCAGCGAGACGTTACGGCAGGTGGCGGGACAACGCGTGTTATTCGATTGTGGAATATTGCGAAATCCAGGATTTCCCATCACTGGCCGCATAAAAGTTCCAGACAGATACCGAACGCTTGCTGGGCTTATTAAACAATTTGAAGTTACTCCCGTTTTTGCACCCTTTGTATCTAATGAATCAAGTATACCTAGCAGATTTGGCGGAATAATTTCAACTGAAAGTTTAGAAACCATCTTAAGAACGCCCTTAGATTCTTTTGGAGGAATTATTGGCTTGGGTTATGCTCTTCCTATAGGCATACGTGCAGAAGAAAAAATGCTCAATCCGTCTAGTGTTGAACTGAATTTAGGAGATAAAAGATTAACTCATATGATTTTAGATGGTGCACCGGGTATACGAATGGCCCCTTATGATCTTGTGTGGTTAATACGTGGTGTTGATGAATTACGATATCGTGCCGCCGAAGATCCTAACGTGTTGTATAAATTCTTTGAAGGATCCCAAGGTAACGGAATTGCTCGACTCACTCCCCAAGTAGCTTCTAAACTAGATGAAGCTATGGAATCTAAACGCAAGCCGGTGAGAGAAATTCTGGGGTTGTATGGTCTAGATCCTGAACTTTTAGACTGTCGCGACTTCTTAACCTCTTTTTCAGGAATCAAGCCAGAGAATCGGGAAATGATGTTGTCTCTTTTTTATAACCAAGTAGCCCTCCTAGAGAGAATTGTTCGTACCAAACCTGTACGTAACAAAGAAGACACAGGAGATTATGTTGGATGTGCTCGGCTCTTATGGATGGGAGATTATCTTG
>CAZRZR010000004.1:0-4227 GCA_964604715.1 Candidatus Woesearchaeota archaeon | reverse complement strand
GGAGACTCTCTAAAGATCCTATAGAAAGCGATGATCCAGAGAATATTGTAGTAAACTATTCAACATCGGAACATGGGAGATTGTTTACCGATAGGGAAACAGAGTTCTTTAGAGGCTATGTGAATCACATTGCGCCAACCATTTGGTCACGACTACAGCCGTATGTAGGAAATAGAGAGTCATGCGATAAACTACAAAGAGATATGGTAAGGAAAGGAATAGAAGATACGGAAAAAGCACGATCTATAAATTAGACGTAATTCTCAAGAAACTTTAAATACGCTGTTAGCGTCGATTGTATAATATGGTGAAAGGAGGTTTTTCTATTAAATGAGTACTCAAAAGACGTGGGCGACAGTTATAGGTATTGTTCTTATCCTTGTTGGAATCGTTGGTTTCTTTATGGAGCCTTCTATACTTGGATTATTTGGTGTCAACATGATACATAATCTTGTACACCTTGTTACAGGAGCAGTATTTCTATGGGCAGGATTGTCTAAGTCAGATGTGGCCGTGAATGTTAATAAGTGGCTAGGAGTTATCTACATTGTCGTAGGCATTGTAGGATTCTTTGGAGTCCTTACCTTCCTTATGGTCAATGGAGGAAATGATCCAGACAATTATCTTCACTTAGTGATAGGTATTGTCTCTGCACTTATCGGCTGGATGGCTAAGAAGTAAACAAACTTATTTTTTTATTTTTATTTTATTCTAATAAATTAGGTGGAAAATTTCTACCTAAAGCTTTAAAAAGCTTTTTTTGTATGACGTGCAATGGCAGATAAGGAAACAGGATTAAGCAAAATCAATCGTCTTATTAGTGAGCAGAAGAATATTCGTAACATAGCTACAAGCGCGCATATTCACCACGGTAAAACTGCTTTTACCGATAACTTGCTTGCTGCTGCCGGAATGATGGCTTCTAAGAACGCAGGAGATTTGGAAGAAGGTATGACGACTTGGCAACATGCAGATGAACAAGAAAGACTGATGACTGTTGACGCTGCAAACGTTTCGATGCCGCACGAATTTCAAGGACAAGAATATTTGATTAACCTAATTGATACGCCTGGTCACGTTGATTTCTCTGGAAACGTAACAAGAGCTATGAGGGCTATTGATGGTACAGTCGTATTGGTGTGTGCTGTTGAAGGGATCATGCCCCAAACAGAAACTGTACTGAAGCAAGCACTACGAGAGCGTGTTAAACCTGTATTGTTCATCAATAAAGTTGATAGACTAATTAAGGAACTTAAAGTAACTCCTGAACAAATGCAAGAGCGCTTCATGAAGATCATTGCGCAGTTTAACTTATTGTTACAGCAGATTGCTGAACCTGAATATGCAGCTAGATGGCAAGTTAATGTCGCAGACGGAAGCGTTGCATTTGGGTCGGCTCGTGAAAATTGGGCATTGAGCGTACCGTATATGAAGAAGAAGAATATCAGTTTCAAAGATATTTATAAGATTTATCAGTTTGAAGATGAAAAAGAACGTAAGGATTGGGTTTGGACCAATGCACCACTACATGATGTTATTTTAGACATGGTTGTAAAGCACTTGCCAAATCCTGTTGAAGCACAACATTACAGAATTCCTAAAATTTGGAGCGGAGAGAAAGAATCTACTCTAGGTAATGATTTAGTTACATGTAATAAGAATGGAAAAGTTGCTTTCGTTGTTACCAGAATTATTATTGATCCAAGAGTTGGTAAAGAAGTGTATGCGGGTCGTTTATTCTCTGGAACCATTCATAATGGAATGGAAGTATACTCTACACTGACAAAACAAAAGACTAGAATACAGCAAGTTCTTGTTTACGAAGGTATCAAGCCCCGTCAGGTAGACAACGTACCTGCAGGAAATGTTATTGCTCTCGTAGGATTGAACACTGATGTAGGAGATACTATTTCAACAGAAGATATTCAACCGTTTGAAGCAATCAAGCATATTTTCCAACCAGTCATCACAAAGTCTATTGAAGTAGTTCGTTCATCTGACTTGCCTAAATTGATTGATATTCTTCGTAAGGTAAGTAAGGAAGACCCGAGTATTAAGATCGAAATTAATGAAGAGACAGGAGAGAACCTGATGTCAGGTATGGGCGAATTACATCTTGAAATTATTGAAGGCCGTATTAAAAATGAAAAAGGCCTTGAAGTAAAGCTTGGTCCGCCTATTGTTGTCTATAGAGAAACAGTAACCAAAGCTAGCCCTGAAATTGAATCTAGAACGCCTAATGGACATAACATCTTGTTCTTTAGCATTGAGCCTTTAGAAGATCAAGTTTTCGAGGCGATTCAGAACAACCAACTTCCTGAAGTTCGTTTCAAGAAAAAGGCAGAAGATGTATGGAAGAAGCTAGAGTCTCTTGGAGTAGACGGAGACGAAGCTCGCCAGTACAGAGAAATATACAAAGGAAATGTATTCTTAGACAAGACAAGAGGTATTGTTTTGCTAGGAGAAATTCTTGAATCTATTATGGATGGTTGGAAGCTGGTTATTGATGGCGGACCACTCGCTAGAGAACAACTTACTAAGACTAAAGTAACGTTGCATGATATTAAGATTCACGTAGACCACATGCATAGAGGTCCTGCGCAAGTATATCCTGCTGTACGTTTGGGTATGCACGATGCTATGAAGCAAGCAGGAGCTGGATTACTTGAGCCAATTCAAACTCATATGATTGAAGCACCGCTTGATTTCATGGGCACTGTTACGAACCTAGTTGCAAGCAAACGCGGAGTACTTGTTGATGTACAGCAAGAAGCAGGTCAAGTTGTGGTTAAAGCACATATTCCTGTAGCTGAAATGATTGGATGGAGTAATGACCTGAGAAGCGCTACTGAAGGTAGAGGAATCTCTAGCTTGGTAGACCAGCACTTTAGAGCACTGCCTCGAGAATTACAAACGCAAGTTATCTATAAGATTAGAGCACGAAAAGGTCTAAGCGAAAACCAGTAAGCACATGGATGATTATCGGCCTTCTCCGTTTTCTGAAGCATTATATCAATCGGCCGTCAAGAGTTTAGAAGATGGTTGTCCGCGCGAGACAGAACACACGTTAAAGCATTTAGTTGCACAAGATTTTCGATTTAGACCTGAACAACCTAGTACCTCTCCTATCGGAAGAATAGCGCAACAATGGTTATAAGACGTGCGCGACCATTATCTCAGATCACAACTTAGTCCTAAATCTGTATTTTCTTCTCTTTAGATTATAATGTGATAATTGTTCTTCCCCTTGGGACAATTATAATTTTTATTGAATCGGCTTTAAGTTTAATTACCTTTTTAGGATGAAAATGAGCCATCACTATAGTTTTACAGTTATGGGTCTTCGCAAAATTAACAGCAGACTCCATTTGCTTTTTACTCAATCCTGAAAAAGGCATCGGAAAAATGCGGCGCATATATTTCAAAATAACCCACGAAACGTGACCTTTTCCGGCAGAAAAAAATGAACGATATAACCTTGCCTTGGTTAAACCCCAGCAAATGACATCTCCGTGCGTAAATAAAATATTGTCTCGAACCGCAAATAAATACTTTCTATTTTCTATTGGTTCTAGTGAATGATTTCCAGATATATAGACTCCTTTTGCGAGCCCACATTTTTTTATTAATTCTTTCCTTAACTGTATTAGGCCTTTAAGTTCAGATTTCTTAGCATTCTTGATATCGACGTTATCTCCTAAGAATATGGTGTTTTTATCAAAAATGAATTTTGATTCCATTGCAAACGGATGTCCTAAATGCAAATCCGCATAAATTGAATATTTCTTCATCTACACTAAGATTTTGTTAATTTTTAATACTTTGCGAGTAAAGAAGCACACTATTAGGAGAGATAATTTACTAATATTATTTAACTTTAATTAACAAATTTAGTGTGGAAATATTTATTAACCTTATTTAACTTTGTACTTAAAAGATGGCGCTTAAGACGTTTAATATCGACGAGTCCGTGTATTCTATGTATTCTAAACATTGTAAAGAACATGGTATCAGCATGAGTAAACAAATCGAGAAATTCATTGCTCAAGAAGTTAGTAAAATAGAACATACTTTCGAAACTAAATTGCCTGTTCCTACTCAAGATAAAATAAACTCTGAAGGATCACATCCTATGAAAAAATTCTGCTAGTGAATAATTTAAATATGCTTGAGACAAAACAATAAAATGGGTGTGAAAAGGTGGGTTTCGTGGATAGGATTTAACTC
>CAZRZR010000003.1:18112-33951 GCA_964604715.1 Candidatus Woesearchaeota archaeon | reverse complement strand
CGATTAAAAACCAAATCTCCAACTCTTGAACAATTGAGAACCCAACTGGTAGAAATAACCGGTGAGCGAGAGAAGGCCAGTACGGAAGCAGAGAAAGTAAGAAAGATATATATAGATGCCATGACCTATCTTAAAGATGTTGAAGGCGGTGCTATTGGGGAGAACATTTCTAAAGATGAAACTCCAAATAGTAATGACCAAAGACAAAAGAGGAAATTACCTGATAATATGATTAGTGCAAATATTGCAGACGTCTATATAGAAATGCCAAAAGATCTCGATTCTATAGACATAGCAAAAAGCATGTTAACTATATTGGAGAAGAAAATTAAAAGCGCCAGCAAGGAAGAAAATTAATTCCCATCCAATACCATTGTAACAATAAAAAGGCCTCACAAAACCGTTTGTGGGCGCACACGCGCAGACTTCGTACCTAAAGCGAGGAAATGCTCGAAGAAAGAATTATAAACAAACTTTAGGGTTAATCAGTACGGTATTTCACGTCCCATGACAATGCTCATAGAGCAGGGAACACGTACCGCGCATGTAGCTCTATGAGCATAATCCATGCGCAACCAAACTAACAGTTCGCACTATTCACAAAGTTATTTCTTATAGTTCCTTTAAAGTAGTATCAATAGTAAGCTTTAAATAATGGTTTTAAGACATTTTCTTATGAGCAAGGTAAGTTCAAGGAAAACTATGAGGTCTGCGGTTTCTAATGTAGTTGCTACCTTGGCTGAGGGAGCCTTCTATGTCGGAGTTACCCCTATTGCCGCTTTGTTAGATTATAGTTTAACAGCATCACGAGTTAAAACTAAACCTCTTCTTGGAAGTCCTTCTTTCTCATTTGTCCAGAGACAATTAAGAATTGCTGATAAGATCGCAGGCAATCGATCTTCATGGACTGATGCTTTTGCAACAGGCACAGTATGGGAAGGGAAGGTAAAACCCTATGGTCGAGATATAGATCATAGAAAAGATGTCTTGCTACAGACAGGAATTACAAGATTAAGAGAAAATGGTCTTATACGTGAAGCCGAACAATGGGAAGAACAACTAGCTCAATTGAGGGCTAGAGGTATTAAGGAGAGCCATTGGACTCGGGAAGGGTATGTGCAAGCAGATTTACATAATCATTTTAGAACTTCTGACAATATGGATGGGTTACTAAATGGAATATTAAGAAGGGCAGTAGATATCGGAAGAGAAGATGGATCAGGACACATATTCGGAGTTATAGATTTCAATAATTTTGGCGAACGATCTCGCTATGCTCAACTTGAAAGACAATCGGGAGACCGAGCTTATAATTTAGGAAACGCTCTATATTTCCCTGTGGAAGACGCCCTTTTAGTTAAGGGGCAAGAGGTTCCAACTCATGAAGGACACCTACTTGTGCTCGGTCTTGATAAAAGCCAGAGCGTAAAGCCCGGGAGATCACTAGATGATTCTCTCAAAGAGGCAAGAGATGTTAATGGAATTGCCATCGTAGATCATCCTTTTTCGCCACATGGTGGCCTTGGATCCTTCATTATGGATCATAGAGATTATCTTGAAAGATTTGACGGATGGGAAATACACAATGGAGAAGCAGCTATATTTAGAGGAGCAAATCAAAAAGCAAAAGAAGTTTATGAAAAAGAAATTAGAGGAACTTATCAAGTCGGTGCGTTATCTGGCTCTGATGGACATTCCATATACGAAACGGGCACAAGTTCAACAACTCTTCAGATGCCCCCTTATAGTTTGTTTAAAGGAGCAACAGATGTAACTACTGCTCTAAGAGCTGCGATAAGAAGTGCAAAAGATACGCAAGCCAACACTTCGCGAAATTCTAAATTTGGCGCATTGGATCACATAGTTGACTTAGTTGCTCTGACTGCCAAAGCTAGAATCACAGGTTCTCAAAATTAAAGAGAGCATAGATTTAATTAATTATTAACCTGATAGGGTTATGCGTTATAAGTTAAGCCTCCATTCTCACCTTGCAGATATAGACCATTTGATTTTTACCAAGCCAAATCATAAGCCCTATTTGGAATTGATATTAAACTATCTTATCAAAATGAAAGGAAATTTAGTTTTAGGAGTATCTAATTTTGACGATGATGATAGATATGAAACGATAGTTGGAGAAAGCAAAAGACTATCTCAAAGGTTTAAAGTAAACTACGAATTTAAGGAATATTTTATTAGTATCAAATATAAAAATAAAAATATTCATTTGATTAAAACTGATGAAATTGAAACAAAAGAAGGTCATATTCTTTTGATTGGTCATAAGGGAAAAGTAAAGACACATTCTCTAGTAGGTTTATTAAAGAAAGCACGAAAGGAAAGAGATATAGTTATTGCTAATCATCCATTACATACGTTCGGGTTAGGATACTTTTTGATAAAACATCTCTTTAGAAAAAGAAGTGCGATAAGTATTTCTGCTCAAGATATCGATAAAAATAAAAAGAGCATTTCAGCTTTGGAGCTTAATTCTTATTTTCAAGAAGACTGGAAATCAATTAACGCATTGAGTAAGAAATTAGGAATTCCTCTGGTCTCTGATTCAGACGCGCATTTCACTGATGAGCTTTTCAGATCCTATTACGTAGTTGATGGTCTTTCTTTTAAAAATGTCTTAGCTTTCAAGAAGACTTTAAAAAAAGCGCTTAAAAAACACATGATACTACACGCACGTAAACATGGATGCTTTGCTTCTTACAGACACGCCCTTTCAGTTTTATTAATAGAAATAATTGGAATCAAATTAGGTTTAGTAAAGAGAAATGTGCTATAGGGCCCGCAGGACTATTTAGGTCCAGAAAGCCACCGGCAGACGAAAGAATACTGGGAATAACTTTTATACAAAACATTAGAATAAAGCTTGCGAGGCATGTCCCATGACGATGCTCACAGAGCCCTGCACACGTACCGCGCAGCTATCATCTGAAAACTCTTAACCCGTGATTTAATATAAGATATTCCCAATCTATTTTTACAAAGAGATATACCAAAAATAGAAGTAGGAGTTCTACCAAAACAAATGATCCGCTAAAAAATGACAAGCTTGTTAGTGAGTTTGCAGCAACTTGTTTGGAAACCTCTGTAGCGCCATAAACCCAGAAGCTATAGGTAAAGATGCGTCCAATGGCAAAAGGTATAAGCGCATAGCGCATCTTAAGGCCCGTTAGTCCGTATGCTATAAAAAGCTGATCAGAAGAAAGAGGTGTAAACGCTTCGACAAGGAAGACAGTTGATGCACGCAGTGGCTTTTTCTCAAGATGTACTTTCAAATGGCTAATATTCCTTCTATATCTTTCACTCAAAAAGTGATTTCCAATAAGGTGCTTTGATGAAAGAGCCAAAACAAATCTCCCTGATGCTGATGCACACACAGCAGCTAGGATAAACAAAGGAAATGAAGGGAGGGGATATGTAAAAGCAATAAACGAGAGAACCATCCAAGTTGGAGGTCCAAAAATAGGAATAATATTGAGAAAGAAGATAATAACAAATGCGTATATTAAAATGCTCAAAACCATCCCATATAATGGGAACCTATCTTAATTAATTATTCTACTCGTTTTAACCCTCATTAAATTGCCGCTAAGTATAACGCTAACTTTAAAAGCTCATTTTATTCAAGGATATAATGGAACAAGTTCCACAAACACATGCTAAGAATTGGTACGATAAGTCGTATAAATGGCTTCTGCTTATACCTGTTGTTTTCCTTATAGTTTGTATAATCTATCTCTCAGTTTTTTACGTACGAACTGGAGACATAATTTACAAAGACGTCTCGTTAACTGGAGGAACGACTATAACGGTATTCTCACAAACGGATGTGCAAAGCGTCGAACAGACACTTAAAGCGCAGTTCCCAGATATTGTAACACGTTCAATAACGGATATACGTTCAGGTCAGCAGAGAGGATTTTTTATTGAGACTGCTGCTACAGTAGATCAAGTAAAACCAGCTCTCGAAAAATTACTCGGGTATGAGTTAACAAAAGATAATTCTTCTATCGAGTTTACGGGTTCAGCGCTCTCTTCCAGTTTTTATAAGCAACTACGCTTGGCTATTTTGATGTCTTTCTTCTTGATGGCAGTAGTAGTTTTCCTCATTTTCAGAACCCCGATCAGAAGTCTTTCAGTGGTTATTGCAGGCTTGGCAGATATTGTAATGACTATTGCTGTAATAGACTTCTTTGGCATTAGGCTTTCAACAGCAGGCATTGTTGCCTTGCTGATGCTTATTGGTTATTCAGTTGACGTTGACATTTTACTAACTACTAGGGTCGTAAAACACAAAGAAGGCACATTAAACCATCGAATTTATGGAGCATTTAAGACAGGAATCACTATGACGTTAACGGCAATTGTTGCAATAGCGGTTGCATTGATATTCACTCACAATCTCTCTTCAACACTGTCTCAAATGTTTACTATTATTCTTATAGGCCTTGGATTCGACATTATTAACTGTTGGATTACCAACGCATCTATACTCAAATGGTATGCGGAGGTCAGCCATAAAATATGAAATTCGGTTGGCGCATTTGGCTCTTAATTATCGTACTAATTTTATCAATCTTATCTATACGGCCTTCATTTCAGTCAGGCGTCGTCATCAAATCGGTAGATCGAGACTCTATAGCATTTGAACAAGGACTGAGGGCAGGAGAAATAATCAAGACAATAAATGGTAACCCAATTAAAAATCTGGCCGATTATACAAATGCTGTAAGTAATCTCTTTACCTCTAAAGGTAATGTCAGAATCGATATTGTAACCGATAAGGCGAGCCACGCACTTTTTACTAATTCTACTCCGGATATAGTGGTTCAGAATGTTCCACACACAAGGCTAAAAGCAGGCTTAGATATCGAAGGCGGAGCGCGCGCTCTAGTAAAACCTGAACAAAAGATAACAGATAGCCAATTGCAAGATTTGATCGCAATAAGTAATAACAGATTTAACGTTTTCGGGATTGCAGACGTTAAGATTAGAGGAATAACAGATTTATCTGGAGAAAAATTCATGCTTGTTGAGGTTGCAGGCGCTACCCCTTCAGATCTGGAAGATTTAATCTCAAAACAAGGAAAGTTTGAAGCCCACATCGGTAACGTTACTGCCTTCGTAGGAGGGTCTCAAGATATTACGTCTGTATGCCGAAACGATGCAACGTGTTCAGGAGTTACAGGATGCACACAAACGTCAACAGGATTCACCTGTAGCTTCTCTTTCGTTATTTACTTGAGCGAAGAAGCTGCAAAGCGTCATGCAGAAATAACGAAACAGGTCCCAGTTGATTATGAAACAAGTGGAGGCAGATACCTCAAAGAGAATCTTACATTGCTTGTAGATGAAGTTCCTGTTGAAACACTCTTGATTAGCCGTGAATTACAAGGCCACGTTACTTCGCAAATTTCAATCCAAGGCGCAGGGTCAGGGGCCTCTCAGCAAGATGCGATCAATGACGCAAAAGCAAACATGCATAAGCTGCAAACAATCTTAATCACTGGAAGCCTTCCTTACAAGCTTGAGATTGTAAAACTTGATACTATCTCTCCATTGCTTGGGGACGAGTTCGTGTATACTATAATCATTGCAGGTTTATTGGCGATGCTTGCAGTAGGATTAATTGTTTTCATAAGATACAGGAAAATAAAAGAGTCCTTAGCAGTGTTAATCACGTCATTCTCTGAGATAATTATTATTCTTGGAGTTGCTTCCTTAATAGGCTGGAATCTTGACTTGCCCTCTATAGCTGGAATTCTGGCAACAATTGGTACGGGAGTTGACCAACAGATAGTAATTTTGGATGAAGCACGTCGCGGTCAAGTTCTATCTCTTAAAGAAAAAATGAAGCACGCATTATTCGTCGTTATGTCTGCATATGCGACTTCTCTAGTCTCGTTACTTCCTCTTTACTGGGCAAGTGCAGGATTATTCAAGGGATTTGCAATTACTTCAATAATTGGAATTACAGCAGGGGTTATCTTAAGTAGACCTGCATTTGCAGAAATGATTAAGAAGATAGAGGCCACTAACTAAATCTCCTCGAGCAAGCATTTAAAAGTACAACTCGTTCTTTTGGGAAATGGGCATTAGTCTTATAATCCCAACATATAACGAAAAAGATAATATCTCTGAACTAGTAAACAGTCTTCGTTCTTTCTTAGACAAACACGCTAAAGGCAGCGAAATTATTGTTGTCGATGATAACTCTCCAGATGGCACAGGAAATGTTGCAGACAATCTTGCAAAGAGAGATAAAGCTGTAAAAGTCGTGCATCGCTCAGGCAAACTAGGGTTATCTTCCGCAGTAATTGCAGGAATAAATGTCTCTCGTCAGCCGATTATAGGCGTAATGGATGCAGATTTCAGCCACCCTATAAAAGCATTAGAACCTATGCTTGAAATGATGCATAATGGCGCCGACTTTGTGATCGGAAGCCGTTATATTCCTGGAGGGAAAATTCATGGCTGGACTTTCTTTAGAAAGCTTCAGTCACGAGTCGCCACTCTTCTGGCCAGGCCTTTAACATCAGTAAAAGATCCTATGTCAGGATTCTTTCTTATAAGGAAAATCTGTCTTGAAAAAGCCAACTTAAATGCAGCAGGATTCAAAATTTGCCTTGAACTGTTGATGAAAGCTAATTACAACAAGGTTGGCGAAGTACCTATAGAATTTATTAACAGAAAGAAAGGAAAGAGCAAGGCAAGCACGAAAGAGGTCTTCTTCTTACTTAACAATTTGAAAGGATATTTCATCTCAAGAAAAAGGAAACAAACTCGCAGGTAGCAAGGTATTTATAATATCTTTTTTTCATCAGCGAATGGGTAAAGAAGGGTGGTTTGAAAGAGCAATAGATCAAACATTAAACGTTTTTTTCTCAAAAGATAAAAAATATTTAAGACTAGTTCTAATCTTGATGTTAGTTGGTTTTGTTCTAAGGTTGATTGCCGCACTTCATCTTGATGTTTTTGCGGATGATATGATCTATGCCTCTCAAAGCGCAAATATTTGGAAAGCCAAGATACTTTCCACACACTCTCATCCTCCTCTTTTCTCTTATCTTACTGATTTTGCGTATCACCTATTTGGTTATACGACTTTTGCGTCAAGATTATTTCCTTTGATCTGTGGAACTTTGATGATAGGCATCACGTTCCTTATAACAAAAAGACTTATGGGCTCAAAAGTTGCTTTAGCCAGTAGCCTTTTCGTGGCCTTTTCGGCATTTCTCATAAGGATGACTTTCACAGAACATAGCCTCGTAACGCTTTTCTTCATCTTTTTCGGCGTGTACCTGAGCATACTTTATTTGGACTCTAAGAAGACCTATTTTCTAATAACCTCCGCAGTTCTTTTTGGCTTAGGAACGTTAACCAAGTACAATGCGCCGTTTTTCATAGCCTCATTTTTGCTTTTTGCAGTTTACCATCATAAGTCTAAAGCTATTAGGGTTTTCTCTAGGAAGAATATCAAGCATTTCGGAATATTTGTTGCTCTAATCGTATTGATCTCATTGCCCTTCCTCGCTTTTAACTATTTCATCTATCAAGAAAAAGGATTGGCCGACTTCCAGTTTACCCGTATATTAAAACCGGAAAAAGCCCTTTATCTATTTGGAGGCTTAGGCGGGCAAGATAAAAACTTCATTCAAAGCCTAGTCTACTGGCCAAATTATCAAAATTACAAGCTTTTGTACAAGGCAGATTTAATCTTGTTACTTTTCGCCATAGCAGGGATATTCCTAATGGTTAAAGATAAGAAAAAGGAAGCCTTGTACTTTTTCTTAATTTTCTTAATAGTTCCGTTTATCTTACAAAGCGCAGGAAATGCTCTCCAGAAACATTTTGTATTTATGCCTGTTCTTGCTTCGTTGCCTGCAGGCTACGCTTTGGTTTATTGTCTGGATAAACTACGTTCGCCTTTGTACAAGAAACTATTAGTTGCACTTCTAATTATTCTAATGTGTATTAATATGGGAACAGTCTACGGTACTCCAAAAAGTTATCTTTCTTCAAGCCCTACTTCCGAGTTAAAGAGTTATCTGAACAGTCACGTAGGTGCTAATGATCTAGTCGTTTTTGATGCCCGCATCTACACTGCACAGAGTTACTGGCTTGCAACGCCTCACCACTTACTTAACAATTTCCAATTTACAAAGTTCTACGAACAGAATCAAAATCTTTCAAGAAATATGCTCTCCCAAGTAAACGTTTATTTTGTAGAGTGTGCAAAAGACGACTGCGGATGGGGCACAATCAGTTCTCAGCCAGACTTAAACGCAAGCGCAGAATCTTTCTTCGGATCAATTGCAAGCCAGATGAAAGTAGACAAAATAGTAACGGAAAAAGTCACAACTGGAAACGAGTTTCTACACACTGGAGAGACCATTGATTCCTATAAGGTATATCATACAACAACAATGTTAAATCCAAGATTCGTGGAACTTACGGACTCTATAAATAGCTTTTACTTTGTGCCTTACCTCTACAAAGATATGTCTCAATATGTCTTTAATTATAGTCAAAATACTTTTGGCAAACAAACCATTACCTCACTTTCCTATTATATCATCTTTTTATCAGTGATTCTTGCATTAGTCTCTTTTATTTATGCTTTATTTGTTCTGATAGCCTCTAATAAAGAATAAAGCTTATAAACGGCATCTTATAGGGGTTTATGTGAAAAAGATACTTATTACTGGAGGAGCAGGGTTTATAGGTTTTCATCTTGCAAAACATCTTCTCACAGATCATAATGTCTCTCTTGTTTTGGTAGATAATCTATTGAGGGGAAAGGTAGATAGCGAGCTGAGTGAACTACTTAAAGATAAAAGAGTGAAGTTTCTAGAGGGAGATCTTACTGACCTTAGTTTCTTTAATTTATTAGATAAGGACTTTGACCAGATTTACCATCTTGCTGCAATCAACGGAACAAAAAACTTCTACAAAATGCCCTCCGAAGTCTTGAGGATTAATACCTTGACGACTATCTACATTCTAGAATGGGCTAGAAATTTAGCTAAAAAACCAAAGATTTGTTTTACTTCTTCAAACGAGGCCTATGCTGGAGCGCTTGCAGCATTTGGCAAATTGCCTATACCTACTCCAGAAAATGTTCCTCTAGTCATAGAAGACACTTACAATCCACGATGGTCCTATGGGGCAACAAAGGCATTGGACGAGCTTCTAATGATTAACTATTGTCTTTCTTATTCTCTGCCAGGCTTTATTGTTCGCCCACACAATTTCTATGGGCCTAGGGCAGGGTACGACCATGTCATTCCAGAAATGTCTGCCCGTATAATAAAGAAAGAAAACCCATTTACAGTATACGGTGCAGATGAGACTAGAACCTTTTGTTACATAATCGATGCTGTTTCAGCAATGCAGCAGCTTATGGACTCCAACGAAACTAATTCTCAACCTATTGAGACATTTCATATAGGCAATACAGACGAAATAACTATGAAAGATTTAGCCTTAAAGTTTTTCAATGTTTCAGGTTTTAAACCAGATAAACTCGAGTTCCAGCCAGGCTTGGCAGGAAGTGTAAAAAGGCGTCTTGCAGACATATCAAAAATAAAGAAGCTAATCTCTTGGGAACCAAAGATTTCTCTATCGGACGGTCTTAAGAAAACTTTTGAATGGTACAAATCCCATCCTAAGAACTACTAACTATTTCATTCTTCTGGTACAATAAACTGAATATTTTTATTAATAAGCTGTAATTTATCTTTAAGCTGATTAGCAATATTCCAAGAGAGAATTAACGCATACACTTTATCATACTTTGAAAATATTTCATCTCCTACTATGGGGATTCTAGTTGCAGGAGTATACTTTCCCTTTTTATAAGGCGAAGCGTCGGTTACATAATCTATAACTGTATTGTCCAATCTGTAAAAGTTCAAGAACGTGTTGCCTTTAGCAGCCGCACCAACTGCTATTATCGAATATCCTTCTTCTTTTATCTTGTATACTTTTTGTAGAAATCTGTTTCTCTGTATCTTCTTTTCTTCCATAAACTTTTTGTAAGATTTAACATCAAATATTCCTGACTCTATCTCTTCTTTTATCATTTGTCTCGCGGCTTCAGATTCTTTTTTCCCAGAATCCATTCTTTGTGCAACCACGCGGAGGGATTTGCCATGATAGTCTACTACGCTTATTGAGGTTATTATCATCCCTGCTCTTGCAAGAAGTGCAGCCATTGAGCGAACGGTGAAGTAGCTTACATGTTCGTGATATATTTGATCAAAGTTTCCGTTTTTGAAATTAGCAAGCCAATAAGGCTGCTCAGAAACAAAACTTCCTTCTTTATTTAACAAATTTGCTGCAGCCTTGGCAAATTCAAGAGGGCTTTCCGCATGATGAAAAACATTATTTGCAGCTACTAAATCTGCTTTCCCATGTTTCAAGGTTATCTCATGGGCTATTTTCTGATCAAATAGTCCTACTACCGTATCAACATTTCTTTGATGTGCTAATTCTGCCATATAAGGAGAAGGGTCAACTCCGAGAACCCTATTTCCTTCCTTCAAAAATTGCTCAGTCAGGTAACCATCGTTAGAGCCCGCTTCTACAACAAAGGAACGTGGTTTCAAATGAACTTCTTTAGAAACTTCTTTTGCATATTCGTCCCAATGATTTCTTGAATAAGCAGAGTTCGATGAAGTGTAAGAATATTCTGTCTGGGCGTATCTTGCTAACGGGTCGGTCTCATATTTCGTTTGGACATGTCCACAATGTTCGCAGATCTCACAAACAAGGGGATAAACAACATCTCCCTTATCCGCATTTGAAAGAGGAATAAATGTATCTGCAAAAGGATGACTTCCCAAGTCAATTACTTGATGAAGGTTTTCCGAATCACAGCAGAGACAGCGTTTTCTTATCATTTTAATAAGCGTTCGTAATTAGGAAAGACCCTATTTTTTAAACGTTTGTATGCCTAAATTAAATTGTCTATCTCTTCGAAAAGTCCTGTAAAATTAGCCTCAAAAAAGGATCTGCTTCAGTGTAAGTTAAAGGGCTAAATTTAAAGTCTTGCTCAATTCCCACAGGCATGCCTCTTTCTTGGGCTGCCTTAAGAATAGAATGGTACGTTGATACAGAGGTTAAGTCTGGGCCTTCTCCACATCCCCATAGTCTTCCATCTTCTGTTCCAGGTTTTAAGCGTACGCCAATTCCATCAGTTTGTGAAATATGTGCTGCAATAGAACGCTCAAGATAATCTGAGGCGCTTCCGACTTTATGGCTATATTCGTCCCAAGAAGAAATGCCCATTGTAGCAAAGAGCCCATCAGGCTTTACTAAACCTTTATTTGCTTCAAAACGTGCAGGAACATTAGTCATTGCGGCGAGATGTGCAGCATCGAACACAACATTGCCTCGTGAAATCTCCACAAGGCTTGATAAGTCATTAAATACCTGGTAATGGAGCTGTACTCTTCCAGTACTCGTTTGATCTTTCCAGAAACTAGAATCTTCCACTACTGCCAAATAGGCATTTTCAATTCCGAGTCTTAATCCATTCTTCTTAGCTAGATCAGAAAGCTGGGCAAATCTCTCTTTAGCTGCACCATAAATACGTTCTCTTCTCTCTACAAAATCAGGGACTGAGTAAAAGGAAGGTCTTGAAAAGTCTCCGCGAGCAATAGAATCTGCCACAAGAACTCCTACATGTGGTGCTATAACTAGGCCTTTTTTTGGTGAAGGATCAAGATCGCGAAGGCGTGCTGCTTGTTCAATAGTTCTTTCGAGATCAGAAGGTTTATTCGAATCAAATGTTGGGTCGGTAGGAACGTAAGAAAGAGCATTTGTCTGTTGGACTCCTGTTTCTACAAGTGCTATGGGCAATCTATGTCTTCTCTGATTTTCTAATTGGCTTGCAAATCCTTCGGAAGTGCGACTTTTACCTGGTAAAAATGGTAGAAAAGCGCTTACCTTGATTGGTAGACCAAGTTCTGCTCCTATTGCTTCGATACGTTGCTTTGCCTCTAAAAAGACCGGAGGTTCTTTATCTGAATGCAGCATCACTGGCAATGTTAGTTCAATAGTTTTAACCATTAAAAGACCTCCTTTATCGCATATTTAAGCCTTGCGTTCAATCTTACTTCCTTTTCCTTATTGTATGCAATCAGACAAATCTTTTTAAATGACTCTCTGTTAGCCCTAAAATGCCTAAAATCAATAAGAAGATGCTTCTGGCTGCTTGGTCGTGCAATAACAAATTTTGGGTAATTCATCAAGCCTATCACGTCCCCCTAAGAGAAATGTTTCAGGATGTAGTCAATTTCGATCCCCAAGAGGAGTCGTATAAGCACGGAAAGGAAATTATGAACCGTAAATTCATAGAACTGCTTAAATCTTACAAACCAGATTATATTATGCTTTTTTTAGTCTTAGATGAGTTTTACCCTGAGACGCTTGCTAAAATAAAGGAGATATTGCCCCATGTAAAGGTAGTCCAATGGAATGGAGACGATGATATAAAATTTGATAACTACACGGTACCTTATTCGGCTATAATTGACTACCAGTTTATTAGTCAGCTTCAGTTTACGAAACGCTATGACGAATACAAATTGCCCTGGTTTGACACGCTTGGTGCAGACATTGAGAAATTTAGGCATTTAAAACTAAAGAAAAAGTATCAAGTTGCTTTTGTAGGTACTCCAAAAGGAGAAAGATTAGAGTGTATGAGGTATTTATTAAAGAAAAAGGTCGATTTTGTACTTGCTGGTGCTGGGTGGAAGGATTATCCAGAATTCAAAGAGAGGTACTTAGGTCAGATTTCTGATGAAGAGTTCGTCAAATTGATAAATGAAACTAAAATTAATATCTGCTTCTCAAAAAATTATTTCAATAGTCCGCATGTTCTTGAAAGATCTCTCCAGGTAAATGCTTGTAAATCTTTTGCACTTACAGGATATGTAGACGGATATTTTCCAAAGTTCAAAGAAAAGGTTGATTTTGCCACTTTCAAAGATAAAGAAGAGCTTTTCGAAAAAATACAATATTATCTAAAAAATGAAGACGAAAGAGAAAATATAGCTCAGAATGCCTACAAAAAAGTAACTTCTCTTTACTCGAATCAAAAAATGCTTCGCGACGCCTTTATAGCAATAGAACGCCAAAAAAGAGAACTTAATGGTATAAGGAGCCGTAGATCTTCGGAGGTTAAACCCCTATACTTAGAATTCCAAGATTTTGAAAAGGGAAAGGCGCATATTATAGAAAAGGTTTCGAATTCCAAGTCTCAGTATATATGTTTTAAGAGCAAAGGTTACGAAATTCTTCCTTACAGGGACTATTTCCAAGCTTACTCCATGGACTTACTTGGCAAACCTGTTTCCATCTGCGATGCTTACCTAAGTTCAAGAATAATTGGAGATTATGCTTGGCTCGGTTTGTATTACGCATACCATTATTATAAAGACAAGAGTTACTTTTATGATAATATTGATATTTCTCAGTTTATGGTGAGGAAAGATTATTTTGTTGAAAACTTCGATAAATTTTTGTCTATTTATCAAGGAAAACAAGCTAGCTTCGTAACAGAGGATAATACCTCATTATTGACCATGCCTTTGGTAAGGACTAGAAAGATTAAAAGAATTCCTATAAGGGATATAGAACATATCCTATTTTTGCTCTTAGAATTGGATCTTGTTGTCTTAAGAAATAAGAAGAAGCTCTTTACAGATCTCTATCTCTATAAGCTAATATTTTACTCTATTTTTGTTAACCAACAAATAATGAAAAATATTCTTGTAAATCTATTGAGAAAAACAAAAAATTCTAGACTAATAAAGCTTTCAAATTTCTTTGGTAAAATTTTCTAAGCTAATTTGTACTTATGAGTTCCTTCATCACGTTTACACTTGGGAGAACAAATAACAATAACTGTCCCTTTTTCCGCTTTAATCTTTAATGCAACTCTTGGCGGGATAAAAATACGGTCCCCGGTCATCAGAGTGTGCTCTTTTGTCGCCTTTGTGTCAATATCCTCTAAGGAAAAAACTACTTTACCTATCGCCCCATACACTTCAGGATATTCTCTCCAATGATTTCCCAGTTCAGAACTCTTCTTTAGCAGAACAACTCTGATCTGTTCCGGTGAAAATGACTGTTTTTCATTAATTAAAGTTATTATTGTTCTATCTTCATTAGTATGGCTATCAAAGCCATTTTGATAAATTACTCTCTCTATAGCCATAGAAATCCTAAATTGGCTTTCTTTAAATTCTTTCTGCTTTTCTAATTTTGGTCCACAAACTTATATCTAAAGAAGAATCTGGCGCTCTATTGAATTGCATATCTTTTACGCTTATCGGTTTAATAGACGGTTTATGTTTTTTCAAGATCTCGTAGGCGCTTGCTCTTTTCTGTCCCACATTCAATGTCCCAATATAAGTGCAATCCAATAAGAAAAAGAGGCTTTCCGCAAGATCCATTATAGGAATTTTTGAGTAAAATGCATCTATTGGTGCAGTGTCAAAACTTATGTCTCTTGGATCGAAAAAGCTAGTTCTTACCACACAATGATTTTTTAGGATTTTGACTGCGCATTCTCCCCCAAGTTTTGTCCAACCATATACGGTGAAAGGAATAGTTGAGTCTTTCTCGGAATAGGGGCCAAGAATGCAAGGATAAACGTAATCTGTAGAAACATAAATAAACCTAATTTCAGGATTTTTTAAGGCTGCCTCTACTAGGTTTGAAGTTCCTATTATGTTAACCTTTATGGCTGAGGCAATATCTTTTTCACAAGATTGAACGCTTGCGATCGCTGCGCAATGTATGACTGCATCTATCTTATGGGAATCTAAATAATGAACTACTTGCGCTCTATGGGTTATGTCCAGCTCTTTATGAGATGGTGCGAAAATATTTTTGTCTTTGAAGTTTAGGGAAAGCAGACTTCTTCCAAGCTTTCCTGAGCTGCCAGTTATTAAAATATTTTTAGACTTCATTTAACCTTAACTTGCAGTATAATTACTTTTATAAACCTTAATGGAATCTGCAGGCTATGGATAAACCTTCTGTAGCCATTGTAGGCATAGGTCGTGTAGGGTTGCCTTTAGCACTGTACTACGCCTCTAAAGGGGCAGAAGTACATGGGCTAGATGTAGATAAATTCAAGGTCGATACACTTTTGAAAGGAAAAATGCCGTTCAAGGAAGAAGGAGCTCAAGAGATTCTGGAGAATACAATCAATAGCCGGTTTTTCCCTTCTACAGACTTGTCTAAAGTTAAAAATGCAGATTTCATATTTCTAACCCTTGGAACTCCTGTAGACGATTTTCTTAACCCTGATTACTCTCAATTGCACTCTGCTCTTGATTCATTGCTTCCTTTCCTCTCTGAAAATCAGACTTTGATTCTAAGAAGTACTATTTCTCCCGGAACTACGGAATATATCAAACACTATTTGGAGACTAAATCTATCTTTCGAATGGGTGAGAACTTTTTTTTGGCTTTCTGCCCAGAAAGAATCGCTCAAGGATATTCCCTAACTGAGTTGGACAAACTTCCTGAAATAGTTGGAGGTATAGACGCAAAAAGTACAGAAAAATTAATGGGGTTCTTCAAGTATTTTAATAAAGAAGCCTATGCAACGACCGCAAAAAATGCCGAACTGCTAAAACTCTTCACTAATATGTATCGATACATTAACTTTGCAATTTCAAATGAGTTTATGGTGTTAGCGGAAGAGTGGGGAGGGGATATTCATGAAGTAATAACTCTTGCAAACAAGAACTACCCTCGGGGAGGAATAAAATCTCCAGGTTTTACTGCAGGGCCTTGTTTGT
>CAZRZR010000003.1:0-18102 GCA_964604715.1 Candidatus Woesearchaeota archaeon | reverse complement strand
TGCCCTTTCCAGATTTAATAACAAATGCTTGGACTATAAACGAAAGCATGCCTGGATACTTGGTAAATCGTGTTAAGAAAATGACTTCTTTAAAAGGAAAAAATTGTCTTATCTTAGGAATGTCATTCAAAGCTAATAACGATGATCAGCGAGCTTCATTATCTCATAAGCTTAAGAAAATTTTGAGGAAAGAAATGGCAGAAGTTGTGACTCATGACGTTCATACTCATAGCGGAAATTTCGAGGATTTATTAGGAAAAAGCGACGTAATATTTGTTGCAACACCTCACAAAGAGTATGTAAAGGAGTTTGAACATTATAAGAGATTTCTCAAAGAAGGGGCTATAATTGTAGATATATGGAACATTTTTAATAAGGGGAGCGTAGTATTCCAATTCTAATTATCCGAAGATTTTGTAATAAAGCTTGATTTTCCTTTTAATGCTCTGGCTAGTTTAACAGATGTTCCGAAAAAGGCTTTTTTGTCTTCATTATCTAAAGATTTGGTTGCAATAAGAATTATAAGATATGTGATAGCAAAAATCGCTCCTGCGAGAAAGAGGCCATAGATGCTGTACGAAAAGAGTTTCTTTATCAAGATAAGAACTCCTGCAGATAAAACGGCTATAAGAGTTATAATCGGGAATCCTTTTGTAAATGGGAAGAACCCATATTCTTTCTTTATCTTAAGTGCAAGTGATAAACTAAATAGCGCCCAAGAAATTGCAGTTGCGGTAGCGGCTCCTTCCATCCCCCAGAGCGGTATAAGGAATATGTTAAGAGAAATGTTTACTATGGAAAATAGTATCAAAAGTTTCATAACTTTCATAGTGTCTTTTGATTTTATCGAAAGAAGGTTAGTAGACAACGTAGCGATTCCAGATATGATTGCCCCTAAAGAAAGGATAATCAAGGAATTCTTAGCCGCAAGGAAGTCGGATCCAAAAAGGATGTTAATAATTAAACTTGGGAATAATAATATCATTAGGAAGATGGGGAGATTAACTAGGTATATCCACTTCGATATTCTCTTTGTAAGGTCTCTAACTAGATCACTGTTATTCTTTGCAGTTTCCTTAGAGACGACCGGCAGAAAAAGCTGAACGAACAAATCTGGCCCTATACTAAAGAGACTTATCACTGTAAGTGCGGCACTGTAAAGGCCAACACTCCTAGCGTCGGCAAAGTGTCCTATCATCAAACTATCAGTCCAATAGAAAATGGCGTTAAGAAGGCCAATAAAGATAAACGGAAAAGAATATTTGAATAATTGTGCTTTTTCTACAGAGTCTGGAAGTATCTTTTCACCATTTTTTGAAAATGAAAATCTTTTTCTTGAATAAATGTACATCGCAACTGCAATTAAAATAAATGAAATTGTATACGCATACGATATAGAAAACGCACTCATCCCTACAAAAATAAGTGCTCCAAGAAGGATAATCTTAAGGGCATTGGGGAGAATGTTTACAAAGAACGAAACTGTTTTCACTTTTTCAAAAGATCGCAATATTGTCGCGTAATAGCTAACTAAAAGAGAAAATGGAAGGGCGAGAGCAAGAATCTTTAAGTGTAAAGTCAATGAAGCGTCTTGGAAGAAAGAACGGTTTATCCAATCTGCTCCAAAGAAGAGAATTACTGCAGAGGCGATACCCAAGACTATTATTAGTCTAAAACTAAAATTCGTTAAAGAAGCAATCTTCTTTTCTTTCTTTAGACCTCTTAATGAGGGAATAATCCTTAACAAGCCGTCAGGTATGCCAAGGGCAGCAACTATAGTGAAGAAACTTAGAAAGATAAACGCTAATGAAAAAGACCCATATCCTTCAGGCCCGAAGTATCTTGCTGCAACAATTTTATATGCATAGCTTAGAATCTTCGACGAAATTATAGCAACCAGGCCAAAAGCCGCTGCCCCCATAAAATCCTCTAGGTAACGGGAATTATCGGTCTTTGTTTTCATATAATCTAATAGAAGTCTGAATTTAAAAAGCTGCATAGCCTCTGAAGAAACATGGTAAGGGACAGAGTTACTGGAAGAAGTAAGCGAGTACAAAATTTAATCAATCTTTTCCCTAAAAGCTTGCGTTTAAGATTTAATCCACGACGCTATTCTATAGAGACTTTTGTACGTTCTATCTCTCAAGCCCTTCCGCAAGGCACAAAGGTTCTAGATGCTGGAGCTGGCCCATGCCCTTACAAGCCGTTTTTCTCTCATTGTACCTATGAGGCCACCGATTTTACTGACCCCCATCATATCTTGGATTTTGTTTGCAGTCTTGATTCTATTCCTAAAAAAGCCAGTAGTTATGATGTAGTGCTCCTGACTGAGGTTTTAGAACATGTAGAATATCCTCAAAAAGTGATAGATGAATTGCATCGGATCCTAAAAAAAGGAGGCAAGCTTATTCTTACCACGCCGCAGGAGTGGATGGTTCATCAAAAGCCGCATAATTACTATTACTTTACATTATATGGGCTACATAGTCTATTGAAGAATGCAGGATTCAAGACCTGGTCTATCAAGCAACAGGGAGGTTTCTTTTGGGTATTAGGTGACTTGTTAAAGTTCAACAGTCTAGCAGAACAATATATGGCAAACAAGCTTCTTTATTGGTTATGGAAAGTGCTCGAGTTCCCATTTACTCAGTTGCTTGCACCATTTATTTTATTCCATCTTGATGGAATTGATAAGAAAAAAGATTGGACTATGGGCTATAATGTGATTGCTACGAAATAGGATTCGACAATATGCCTTTTCTTATACTTTGAATGTTTTTTAAACAGTGGTAAACTGATTCAAAAAAGAACTTCATTTTAAGGAAGTTTGTTTTCTTACCTGTAAGAAAGAACAGAGAAGTTCTAAGGAAAGCAATACCTAAAATGCACCACATAAATGAGATTTTTTCGCTAAATGATTTGTTGAAATCCTTGAAATTAATATAAAAGTGATTTATTTGATTCATATAAGAAATTTTCCTAGCAGGATATCTCTCAACTGTAGAAACTCTGTGAATTAGTCTTGCATAAGGTGTAATAAACAAAGAATTAGGATGGTGCGAGTGTATTCGATAGGTGTAATCAAAATCTTCCGCAAGAGAATAACTAAAGAAATTTTCATCAAATCTAAAATATTTGAAGACCTCTTTTTTGAAGGCCATGTTGAATCCTGGAATCCACTGCGAATTGATTATCGTATCTAGTCTAGAAGGATAAACTGCGCCATATGCAGAAAGGACATCTGCCGAATTTGGTTCTCGATGTTCCAACAAGAACAATTTTCTAAGCATTCTTTCAATATTACTTAAATTAGGCTCTCCTTGTGGGAGAAAATAACCTCCAACTCCAAGTGCAGAATGGTTTTTATTAAAAACCTCAAGTATGTTCTCGAAGTATCCTTTTTTCACCGTTATATCATCGTCTAGAAAAACAATAATGGTTGACTTATCGGACGCGAGTAAGGCCCCTTTATTTCTTGCAATAGTCAGCGAGGCTATGGGTGAGTGATAATAACGTATCTTTTTAGAGTTATATTGTTGAACTATCTTCTTAGTCTCATCATTTTTGCTTTGGTCTATAATAATGACTTCATTTAACTCAGATAAGCTTGATTTAAATGAATCTAGAGTTTCTTTAACATCCCCCGGACGATTATAAGTGGGAATGATAACGGAAACATGTTCCAAAGTATGGTTCATTTTTTCTTTATGCATTGTAACTCAAAGTAAAGTGAATTAGCAGGTATAAGGAAAGAAAAAAAGAAATAATATATCTTCTGAATCTTTTCATGAAGGTTAACAATCATTGTGAGGAATCTAAGGTAAGGATGAAAAACTATTTTCCTATTTACTATTCTAAATCGCGCTTTTGAATAATAATTTAGCCCATCTTCTAGTCTAAAATAATTAAATGTAAGATATGTATAAACTGACTTATGGGTTGGATCTGTAAATGCCCAGATGCTTGGATAGATTGGCACTTTAATTATAACTTTTCCGCTAGGCTTTGATATTCTCCAAATTTCTTCAACGGGTTTGATGATACTGCTAAGATGCTCAAGAACGTTATCACAATATATTTCTTCAAACGTGTCATGTTTGAATGGCCATGGATAGGTGTCCAAGTCAAAAACTTCATCAACTCCTGGAAGAGGAATTGAATCTACATTTAAGTACCCTGCCTTAATGTCCTTGCCGCAACCTAAATTCAGCTTATTCATTTTAGACCGTTTGTTTTCCATTAATAAAACCTTTCCAGAAACCATACACATAAAATATGTGCCCAGGTATTATTGTTACAATATAGGGTAAAAAATACTGTGCCCATTTTTTCAAAGGATAAATTGCTACGAATGCAGCAAGACCAAATAATGGAAGCGCCTTAGCTACACCAACATACCAATGATGCATCTCTCCCCTATGTATCTTAACCAAAGCCCCATATCCGTTTGCATACTGATAATCCTTCCGCAATCTTTTTATGAAATTTGTCGGATGAACGTGAAGAATTGTAGAGTTTGGATAGCTAATCTTTCCCAACTTGCGTAGTTTTACATAAGTATCAAAGTCCTCTCCTGCAGTTCTAAATGTAACTTCATCAAATAACCCTATTTTTTCCAAAGCGTCTTTTCTATAGGCGCTTCCTTTACCATCTAAAAGAGAGGTTATAGTGCCTGCCTCTTTTACGGTAAGAGATTTAGCAAAAATATCTAAGTCTTTCCATAGAGTTTCAGGGAATTGGACCTTTGAGACAGTCGCTATTACATCTTTGTCTTTAAAAGGTTCTAAAAGGTTCTGAAGCCAGTCTTCTCCTATTGGAATGCAGTCTTGGGGTAGCATGATAATGAACTCGTACTTGGAAGCATGGATTCCATAATTCATCTGTTTTGAAAAGCCCCATCCCTTGTCTACAATAATAAGCTCAAATTTACCCTCTATTTTTTGACTTTTCACGGATTTGACTACCTTATCTAGAGTTTCTTTATCTGGTTTATAGGCTGGTATGATTATTGAAGCATTCATACAAGAAAGTTGTCTCTTGGTGCTTAAAAAACCTATCTGTGATCTTGTTGCGTCTGAGCAGGCTTAAATACCTGGATTATATAAAATTTCATGAAAATTCTTGAATTAACTAACTATACAGCAGGTATTTGCGGGGTAGGCACTCGTGTAAAGGAAGAATCGAGGCTTCTAGCTCAAAAAGGTCACGAAGTACGTATATTTTCTTCAGATTTTACCAAAGGTTCTAAAGATAGAGCCCCTAGCGAAGAGAAAATTGGCCAGGTGTTGATAAGAAGATTCAAAGGCGTAAAATTGGGCGGAGAAAGTTATATGACTTGGAATAAACGGGGCTCCCTAGAGAAAGCAATTATTGACTATCGTCCAGATGTTATCATCGCTCACGCTTATAGACATACACATACAGTTATTGCTTCGAAGGTAGCCAAGAAAATAGGTGCAAAATCTTTTCTCGTCACTCATGCGCCATTTGTAGAAAACGATAGTACTCGTTCGCTATTATCAAAATGGTATATTCACGCCTTTCACGATCCGTTTATAGGGAGAGCAACCTTGAAGAGATTTGATAAGATTATCGCGATTACTAAGTGGGAGGTCCCTTATCTAAGAAAGCTAGGCGTTCCTGAAAATAAGATTTCTTACATCCCTAATGGGATTCCAGATGCATTTTTCACTCAAAAGCCCGTTATGTTGCAAAAAAATAAAATTCTTTTCTTAGGAAGAGTTGCTCCTATAAAGAATATAGAAACGCTGTTGGGCGCCTTGGCACTTACAAAGAATAAATCAGTCGTACTTGAAATAGTAGGCCCGTGTGAAGAGGCGTATTTGCTTTTACTAAAAAAAATGATTTTTGATTTGAATCTTACAAAAAGAGTAACGTTCTCTGAACCTATCTATGATCTCGCTCAAAAGATAAGAAAGATAGACTCTGCCGCATTGTTTGTGTTGCCTTCTCTAAGAGAAGCGATGCCGCAAGCACTTATAGAGGCCATGGCTAGAGGAAAGATCGTGCTAGCCTCAAATAATTCAGGCACGAGAGATATAGTAAAAGATAAGAAAAATGGCTATTTATTTTCAATAGGGGATAAGGAGAATCTTGCTCGTCTTATAGATTCTTTAATTGACTCTCCCCAAGATAAAATGAAAAGTCAAATCATCAACTCAGTTGTCCAATTTAAGTGGAGTGAAATAATCAAAACTCTAGAAAGAGTGTTGTCGACAAGTTAGTTTTTATAAATTGAGGGATCTATTTTATTTGCCCAGTAAAATCCCTCTTTTCTTAGCATACAAGCTAAACACGTTCCACAAGATTTCTTTTCACCAATATAACAACTAATTGTCTTAGAGAAATCTACTCCGAGTTTAAACCCTAAAGATATAATGTCATCTTTATCTTTATCAATAAACGGAGCTATCACTTTGATCCCTTGCGTAGCAATCGAGCTTAAGTTGTTAACTGCTTTTACAAAGGAAGGCGTTGTATCTGGATAGTGCTCTGAGCCCTCTGCTTTAAAGCCAATAAAGATGGTTGGTTTTACCTTTTTTTGTATAAACATATTCTCTCCAAAGGCCAGAGCATAAGATAAAAACAATCCGTTTCTAAATGGCAAATACCATCGCAAGCTTTCTTTTCTGGTATCTGATAGATCTTTTCTCGAGATTTTTTCAGCAGATTTTTTCCTAGTTAAGGAAGAAGGCATTAGAGCTTTCAAATCTTGAATTTTAACTTTCATGAATTTTGCGCCAATATCTTTAGCACATAATCGCGCATATTTCTCCTCGAGAATCAGTGAGTTCTGCCCGTAATCAAAGAACAAGACGTAGAGGTCTACATAATTGAGCTTCTTTTTTACATAGTGCGCTAGAGTAACACTATCCAATCCTCCAGAACAGACGATTATTGCTCGTTTCACAGAACATTATTTACCTAAGGTTTATAAGGCTACAGTTCTCAAAATTTATATGAAAAGAAAGGCCAGTGAAATCAAATCTGGAGACGTTATTCTTATGTCGGGGGAAAATCTAAAGGTTACTTCTGTTGAGCTTTCGGACATAGGCAAGCAGGGCACTCAAAAGTGTCGAATAGAGGCACTCAAGTCATCAGGGGATAAAGTAGTAATCGTACGCCCTGCAGATTACCCTATCGAAAAGACCTCATGATAGATGTCATAATAACTTCTTACAATGAGCCTAAGTCGACATTAAAGGCCACACAAACGATTCTTAATCAGAAAATAAATGTGCCTTTAAGGGTCACAGTAGTTGATCCATTTCCAGAAGTTGAAGACTTTCTTAAGTTACATATTAACGATTCTAGATTTAATTTTTTTCTTGATCCTGGTGAAGGGAAAAGTTATGCACTGAATTTACTCTTTCAAGAATATGCTTCGCCCAATTCTAATGATCTATTCATTCTTACTGACGGAGACGTTCACACATCAGACGATGCGATTCATTCTATCGTTAAGGCGTTTCACGACAAAAATGTGGGCTGCGTAACCGGCAAGCCGGTATCTGTTGATAAAAGAGACACAAAATATGGCTATTTCTCTCATCTTTTCTTTGCAGGCATCGATCGTGCACGCAAAGAGTATTCAAAAAAACAAGAGTTTTTTGAATGTTCCGGATATCTCTTTGCAATTAGAAAATCAGTAATTTTAGACTTTCCCCTAGAAACTTCAGAAGATAGCATTATTCCATATCTATTTTGGAAAAAGGGGTACAAAATCGCGTATGTGCCAGAGGCAGAAGTATACGTCAAGAATCCCTCCAACTGGCGTGACTGGATTGCCCAAAAAATACGAAATATCAAGGCGCATGAAAATCTCTCTAAAATCGCTCCGGACATGCCTAGAACTAAGTCTTTCATGAACGAAGTTCGTTGGGGAACTATCTTTGCATTGAAATATCCAAAGAGTCTTCAAGAATTTATCTGGACATTTGATGCTTTTGCAGCACGGCTTTATCTATACTATAGGGCATTTAAAGAGTTACGAACAAAGAAACAATACCAAGACGGCTGGCGAGAAACTGAAATTAATTCAACTAAGCCTTTAGACTAGATTTTATTTTTTCCAATTCTATTTTTAGAGAGTCAAGTGAGTCAACTATATTTAATGAAGCAGTTATAATTGAACTAAGGTATTCAAATGCCTCTTCTGGAGATTCATCGCTCTTAATTCCTATTCCCTTAATATTATTTGCATGTGCGAATCCAAGTTCCCAAGCTGTGCCTGCACCCACATGTAATCCATCAAGGCACGCAATTATTAAATCGCAACGCGCTAGACCTTCAATAATATCTTTTTTGAAAATAGTATTTCGATCTTTAAATGATCTAGCGAAACCTGCATCTCTATGAGGTAAAAATGTTTCCAATCCAATAGATCGACACAATTTATCAATATCTTCAAGTCTCTCTCGTTCTTCTTTTGTTCCCAATTTTCCAGCGATGTAGGCTCTCAAGGCGAGTCACCACGTGCTCTTCTTACAGCCTCATCAGGCTCAATCGCATTTACAGTTATTCCTCTTTTTCCGGCAAGTTCGCGTAGTCTATCCAGAGTTAATTTGGGCTGTGTAGAGTTTGTATAAGCTCCATTCCACCTAACATTATCTCCATCTACTTCTGCATAAAGAATGATGCGTGAGCAGTCTCTGAGGAATTCTGGACCAATAGGCTTTCCTTGATTGTATTCCTTAACTAATTCGTCATAGAGTTCACCTACAGCTCTCTCAGGAGAGATCTTAGAAGGCTGCCCGAACCTGGGGTTTTCGACTAGCAATTCAGTTGCGCCTTCTGCAGGCATTATCAGCTCAATAAGTTTCATAGAAATTGCGATATTATTTTCTATTTAAACGTTATGTGTCATTAACCTTAAAAATAAGCACCCTCATGCTTTTTCATGAAGATTGTAATTATTAAACTAGGTGCAGACGGAGATGTACTTAGAACAATACCTCTAGCTGAAGCTCTTAAGTCTCGCCACCCTGAAGCCCATATGACCTGGATAACGCGCGGAGACATAGCAGAGTTACTGAGCGGATTACCCTTTATCGATAAAGTCACGAGCGTGCCTTATACGGAGAACACTCGATACGATTTATTGTACAATTTCGATATTGATGAGCAAGCTACAGAGCTGGCAATATTTATCGATGCAAAGAAGAAATATGGGTTCTATAAGGAGGGAGGCTACCCTGCGGCGTTCAACCAAGGAGCAGAATACTATCTTAACACAGTATTCGATGATTCTTTGAAGAAATCAAATAAACGAACGTATCAAGAAATGATGTTCGAGCTTGCTGAGTTGCCTTATAAAAATAAACCCTATCATCTCTTACTTAATGCTCAAGATAAGTTGTATGCGGAAAAATATTTATTGCAGAATAGTCTGGTAGGAAAGAACATTATAGGCATTCACATGGGTGCTTCATCACGATGGCCTTCTAAAGTATGGGGCAGGCATCAACTGTTTAACTTTATTGAGCTTGCAAGAAAAAAAGGACACGAAATAATTTTATTTGGAGGGCCTAATGAAGCAGCTCATTATGGTTCATTTATAGAAGAACTAAAAAAGAACAATATAACTGTGCACATGAACAATCCTTTTAACACAAAGAGAGAGTTCATTGCATTGGTTAATGCGTGTCATGTAATGATATGCAGCGATAGTTTTGCTCTACACGTATCTATAGGGTTAGGTAAAAAAACCATAGGGCTTTTCTTTTGTACCAGCCCTAATGAGGTAGAAGGATACGGTCTTCTGATAAAAAAAGTGTCTCCTAAACTTTATTCCTTTTTCCCAGAGAGAAGCGATATATATGACCAAGCTTTAACTGAAAGCATTACTGCACAAGAAGTGTTCTCAAGTATATGATTTCCATAATTATCACTTCCTTTAAAGAACCTCAAACGATCGGAAAGGCCATTCAGAGTATTCTAAACGAAAAACTTGCAGACTACGAACTTCTAGTAACTGCTCCTGATGATGAAACTCTTTCTGTTGCGCGCTCTTACAAAAATAAAGGTAATCTCGTTACCATTAAGGACGACGGAGAAGGGAAGCCAGCAGCACTATCAAAAGCACTCAAACGCGCAAAAGGAAAGATAATTATTCTAACTGATGGCGATGTGTTCATCAAGAGTGGCTCTCTGCGCCCACTTTTGGCTCATTTTACTAATCCTATTGTAGGGGCAGTGACTGGCAGAGTACGGTCTACAAATTCCAGAGATAATTTGTTAGGTTATTGGGCTTATATTCTGACTGAAATTTTCCATCAATCTCGTATCTATGATGTGAGAACGAGGAAAAATGTTCTTTGTTCAGGTTACTTATACGCGATACGCAATAACCTCGTTACGAATATTCCTAAAAACATTCTAGCAGATGACGCGTTCATTTCATACACTCTTATCAGCAAGGGATATCAAACCGTTTACGAACCTCGCGCGGAGGTCCATGTACGATATCCAACAACTTTGGCAGATTGGATACGGCAGAAAAAACGGACGGCAGGTAGATTATATCAATTGGAAAAATCGTTTCACCTATCTAAAACTCAGTCTTTTTTTGATGAACTAAGGGCCAGCACGCATGCACTAACTTTACTACGCAATCCCTTAGACGTCTTCCGTTTTCTATTTCTAGGATTGATGAAAGGATACATATGGTCGAGGGTTTTCCTTGATGTTAGGCTATGGAATAGAAGTTACAAAAAAGTATGGCAAAGGGTAAACACAACCAAATGAAAACACATAAAAACGCTCCTTTCTCTATGTTATCATGTCCAGTAACGAGACTAATTCAGAGATAAGAAAAAAGATTAAAGCCTGGCTCGTAAAGCCTGAGCATATCTGGTTGCTCGTTGTTATTGCGGCTGCATTAATAATACGCATCTATTATCTGTTCATAACTCACGGGCAACCATTATGGTGGGACGAAGCAGAATATATGTCAACTGCCAAACATTGGGCATATGGCGTTCCGTACGATCTAAACAATCAGCGCCCCCCTCTTTTCCAGCTTGTTGCAGCAGGATTACTGGGCATGGGAATTCCAGAAAGCTGGCTTATTTTTCTTCTTGTGGTTATACCCTCTACATTGGTGGTAGTTATAACATACTGGCTCGGAAAAGAAATGTTTGATTCTAAAATTGGGGTAATTGCTGCTGCTGGCGCGACCTTCATGTGGTCATTTCTATTCTGGACGATACGTTTCCAACCTGATTTCTGGTCTATAGGTCTTCAGCTGCTTGCAATTTTGTTTTACTGGAAAGCATTCAAATCAGGCCATATGAAACATGCTGTTATGGCAGGCGTATGTGCTGCTGGCGCGTTTTACTTTAAGATTAGCGCATTGCTCGTGCCTCTATCAATATTTATCTTTGTACTCTTGAAAGAAAGATTCTCGTTTGTTAAAAATAAGCTTCACTGGACGGCTCTAGGGTCCTACATTGTCACTTTACTTCCTTTTATGATATGGCAGTTCGTTACGTTTGGCAACCCTCTCGCTTTTGCACCTTCATATGCCTCACCCGAAGCTCGTTCCGGAAGATTGTTAGGATGGAATGCGCTGCAGTTCTTCTATTCTTTTTCAGGAATATGGTTCTTTATTCTTTTCGCGTTAGGTCTTGGAGCATTTCTTCTATATTTCATAATGGCTTCAGATCTTTACATTAAAGGCAAATATAAGGAGGCGAATCCAGAATTATTATCTTTTATCATCTTACTAGTAAATGCGGCATTCTATATATTTTTCATTAAAAGCACAATAGAAGACCGATGGATTTTCTTAATAGCTCCTTTCGTATTCTTTTTCTCAGCGAAGGGTATGCTTCTTATTTACAACCAATTGAGTAAAATAAAAAAAGGGATTGCAGTATTTTTTATAGTTTTGATGTTTGCCCTATTCATTTACGGGCAAGTTACTCATTCCTATTCTCTTGCATTAAATAAAAAAGGGAGCTATCTCCCTGTTAAAGAATCAGGAGAGTGGATAAAGCAAAATTCGCAAAAAGATGAAAGCGTATTAAGTGTTTCATATACACAGACTACAAGTTATGCGGAGCGCAGAGTATATACATATTCAGATATGAGCTTAGAGAATTTTACGCGTCTCCTTGAAGATAAAAGACCGTCTTACCTTATTGTTTCAATCCTGGAACCGCACCATCCACAGTGGATGATTCAACAAGGGGCTCTTTCAGACGGAGGACTTGTCATTAATATGCCTTATCTTAATTCTACTGTTGCTATTTCAGCACAAGGTCAAATACTAGTGCTTGACGTTAAGAAGGCCGTTCAAAAAGGACCTTATACCTTTGAGCTTGTTTACCCTCAGAATAATATAAACGGGTTGTTCGCGTACCATATATCTTATACTAATAGCACCAATCTTTAAAAACCGCTTAATTCTTCTATCGCTATGTGCGGTATTGCAGGGTTTAATTGGTCAGACTCTGGTTTGATAAAGAAAATGACTTCTTTAATCAGCCATAGGGGCCCCAATGACAGTGGCCATTTCGTCCAAAATAATATCTCCTTAGGCAATAGGCGTCTTAGTATTATCGATCTTTCTAAGAGAGGTAAACAGCCCATATTTAACGAAGATCGTTCGGTGGTAATAGTCTTCAACGGTGAGATATATAATTATCGTTCATTAAGAAAAGATTTAGAGGAAAAAGGGCATACCTTCAAAAGTGATACTGATACAGAAACGGTTGTTCATGGGTATGAAGAATATGGGGAAAATATTTGTGGGATGCTTGAAGGGATGTTTGCATTTGCTATTTGGGACATAAAAAAATCCAAGCTATTACTCGTTCGCGATCCTATTGGAAAAAAGCCCCTTTACTACTACTTTGATGGAAAGAAATTAATTTTTGCTTCCGAAATAAAATCTATACTTGCGCACGATCTTAAGAGGTCGATTAATCAGTCTTGCCTATCAGACTATCTGACTTTACGCTTTTCGCCAAACACTTTAACGATGTTCGAAGGAATACACAAAATGCCTGCAGGAAGTTACGCTACTTTTAAGTCAGGTAAGTTAAAAATAAAGCCCTATTACTCTCTCCCTAAATTTAAACTAAGATATTCGCCAGACGTTTCTAAAACTGATATGTTGATCCAAGAGGCCGTAAAGAAAAGATTGATTGCAGACGTTCCGGTAGGCGTATTTCTTTCTGGAGGGCTGGATTCCAGCGCAATTGTAGCTTACATGTCCAAAATAACTTCTGACGTAAGGACTTTCTCAGTTGGCTTCTCAAGTAAGGTAGATGAAACAAAATATTCTAGGCTTATAGCAAAAAAGTTTAAAACGAAACACACTGAAATCGTGCTCGATAAAGATATACTAAAATATCTTCCTGAGATAATTTATTACTTCGATGAACCTCTTGCGGACCCTGCCGCACTTCCCACTTACTTGCTTTGCCGAGAAGTGTCTAAACATGTCAAAGTTGCTCTATCCGGGGAAGGAGGAGATGAAGTATTTGGAGGTTATCAGAGTTTCAATTATCTTCCAGAGCTAAGAGCGCTTTACAAAATACCTTATTCTATCAGAAATTTCTTGATTAGGCCGTTATTCAATCTAATTTCGAGAGCTTATTCTTATCCCAAAAAGCATATGTTCCTTGCAATAGCAGAATTATCGTCTAAAAAAGACATTCGCTCGGGATTTAAAGAATTATTTTACTTTTCTTTCAATACCGATGAAAGAATGAAATTATTCGAAGGTGCAAAAAAAGAAGACGCATTCGATACAATAGTCAAATCACAAGGGAACGATTTGGAAGCAGCAGCTCAAGATTTTTACTTTAAAGAATGGCTTCCTAACGATCTACTTATGAAGGCCGATAAAATGAGCATGGCCAATAGCTTAGAGGTAAGGGCGCCATTTCTAGACAAAAATATTATAGAGTATTTCTCTGGTTTGCCTTACTCTTCTAAGCGTAAGAGAGATCTATTTAGAAAGGTTGTCTCTCCTTACCTGCCAAGAGAGATAGTGGGGCGAAAAAAACAAGGGTTTACTTTACCTCTTTTCGAGTGGTTTTCGGAAAAAAGGACTCTGGAAAGAATAAGGCCCTTTCTTGAAAGGTTAAAAGAGAGAAACCTCTTTGATAATCGGTATATCGAACATCTAATCACGAATCCTCAGCATTTCAAAAACGAGCATAATCTTTGGGTTCTTTTAAACTTTGAAATATGGTGCGAAATTTATCTCGATAAAATTCCCCATACTAAGATAGTCTTATAAATAATACTTAATACCGAAAACAATGGGCAAGATAGAAGTAAGTTTCATTCTGGGAATATTAAATGTGGAACGTACCTTAGAGGAGTGTTTGGACAGCATTTTAATACAAGAATATCCTAAAAAGGAATATGAGCTGATTGTTATCGATGGCGGATCAACAGATAAAACATTAGAAATAATCTCACAGTATCGATCAAAATATGATAATCTAAAATTAATCCATAATCCTCATAAATTATCCGAAGGAAAGGGAATGAGCAAGGACATGGGGATTTCACAAGCTAAAGGAGAATTTATCGTGCTTCTTGATGGCGATAATATTTTAGTAGGAAAAAACTGGCTTGCGGGCATGCTTGCCCCATTCAAATCAGACAATTCTATAATGGCTTCTCAGTCTCTTTTAAGTTACAGAAAAGGAGACACTAATTTTCTTAAGTATGTTAACGCTCTAGGGGTTGAAGATCCATTCGCAGTACCCAACTCCTTAGTTGCCCAAGTCGTTCTTTATCCAGAGAAGTTCAAGCTGCATAATGGATATTACGAACACGTGTTAGATTCAAAAGACGTGTTATTTGGAGGAGCAAACGGGTGCGTTTTCAAAAAAGAGGTCTTTAAAACAATTGATGGATATACAAGAGATGTCGATGTTTTTGCTTCTATGGCCGAGTATTCTATGAAAGTTGTTGTCCCTCTCGCTCCAAGAGTTTATCATAAGACTGCAGCAACGCTGTCTAGTTTTATGATAAAGAAGGGAGTTTACTTCTATAGGTTTATCACATACGATTACGGATGGAAAAAGTTTAGATGGGTAAAAAAAGGATTACGCGGAAAGATAGGGTTTTCATTACAACTTATGTACAATATTAGCATCCTTGGCCCTCTTTGGTTAAGCTTAAAACAGATGGTTAAAACAAAAAGATTTTTCTGGTTACTTCATCCACTATTCCTTTATTTTATAACTCTGGAGTATGCGTTAATTTCCATATGGAAGTTTGGAAACTTTACAAATTATTCGTTGAAATAATTTTTTGAGCTGCGATAATAATATCCAGACCGTGCACATTTTGTTGCAAGTAAGTGGTGTTTGTCTTGCTTCCCAACAATCCAAAAGGTACTGTTTTGTGCAGAATAAACTTAAAAAATAGGTGGATGTAAAGGTTAAATAAAAGGGTCCAAGATTCAACGACATTAAAGTGTTCTATCCTAAACCCTCTATCTGTAAATAACGACTTAAATTCTTGATTTGAATAATGCCTTTTATGTTCAAAATATTTTACAGGGTTGATTATATGTATTGGGTCTTTATTAGGGGACGAAGCAATAACCTTTCCTCCTTTTTTTAGAAGGGAATTAATAATTTCGACAGCTCGTTTGTCTTCGTCTAAATGCTCTAAAACTTCAAGAATGACTATGGTATCAAAGTAATTCTTTGGCAAACCATTTTTTTTAAGAATATCTCCTTCCAAAAGCCGCGTCCTCTTAAGATAAGTTGCAGCTTTATTCAATTTTTTCTTATCAAAATCTATAGTCCAGCATTCATCAACTTGGCTTTCAATTTTCATTTCAATTTCCGGAATGTTAGATATTCCGATATTTAGGACAAGATCTGTCTTTTTAGGACTCATCAAATTAATTACATAATCGATTCTATTTTTTGCATAAGGCATATTATTCATTAGACTCTTTTCCAAGAATAGAAATCTCTTCTTTCAATCTTCTTTGAAATCTCTTCAAATTATTTTTATCGATTCTAGGCAAAAAACTATAGCTTCTTAAAAGATCAGGAGTTATCCTTTTTATATCCAAAACACACATTAGACCTGTTTTTTTGCTAAGCCATTCAGCAAACTCTATTTGATGGTCGTTTATATGTTCTCCAAATTTAGCTTGTCGTGGCACGGTTATAACGGGTTTTTGTGTTGCAAAAACAAACTCTATAAGTGATGTCGCCGAATGAGTTATGACTATACGGGCTTTCTGGAAGTAAGGCGATAAATCGGGTACGAAGTCAAAATATTTCACATTCTTTGGGATATATTTTGTGAACCCTCTTTGAACTATTATTTCTTCCTTTAATAATGGGGCGATTTCATCTATTCTTCTTATCAATCGAGAAAATCCTCCAGGATGCGTGCCTACTGTGACGAAAATCATAGGATCGATCCCCAGTATTGGGCTTTTTTACCATACTTTAGTATCATTGTTTGATGCTGCACGAGAAAGACGTCTGCAAAAATATAACAAGCTCGTGCAGACCAATTAGGAGTTTTAACTCTAACAATTGTATCAATAAACATAACTGGAATATTTTGCGATTTGGCCGCAAGAGTAGCGGGGATCGATATCTGAGCACCGTTGGTTATTACTAGGTTAATTTTCTCTCGCAAAAAAAGAGCTCTGAGTCTAAAAAATGTTTTCAAGTACATCCAGGGATTCAGGCCAAGTTTATCTTTTGGAAAGAAATAAGTCCTGAATTTCTTATTGAAGCTTTTTTCCTTGAAGAAGTGTGTTATTTTCTCGCTCTCCGTCACAAGAATTGCTTCATTGTTGCCGACTACTTCTTTAGTAAATACGAGTTTTATCTGCCCTAAATGGCCTCCTTGGGAAGAAACAAAAGCAATCTTCATATTATCCTTTGGAGATTCTCCACACCATAATAACCACAGGAGATAGTGGCTTTAAAAGTCTTTTTAGTGGAGACTTAATCATTCTCAACTGTAGTATGGACAAGAACATTTGTATAGATGAACGGAAGATTTTTATTTTACTTTCCCCGACTGCTCTCCATATTGTAGGAATTTGCCTTATAAAAAGGCCTTTTTTATGGCATAAATATAACAATTCTACGTCGAATGCCCATTGAGTCATTCCTATAGAATGCAATACCTTCCTTAAGGCGTTTGCCTTAAACATCTTAGCGCCGCATTGGGTATCTTCATAAGGCAATAAAAAGAGAGACCTTACAAGAAAGCTAAATCCCCTTCCAATAATGAGTCTTCTAAAACTAAAGGACGGATAAATCTTCGAACGTAGATCGTATCTATTGGCAATAATGCCATCAGCTGAACCAATATGCTTGAACAAATCGAAAAAATCTTCGGGTAAAGTAGCCATATCCGCATCAACAAAACCTATCAAATTATTATCCCTTGCCAAGGCATCCTTGAATCCTTCCTTCACTGCAAGACCCTTGCCTTTCTTTTTCACATCGACAATTCTCAAGCAAGGATGACCATAGCTCTCAGCTACTTGTCCTGTTTTATCATTACATCCGCTCAGCACAACAATTAACTCGTATTCAAAGTTATTAATTTTGCTTGTTTTATCAAAAAACCTAAAGTAACTTTCGAGAGTTTCGCCTATTCTTTTCTCCTCATTATGCGCAGGAATTATTATTGACAGTCTCATTTTCTCAAACTTACAAGAATCGATCCCGTAAGGAAAATAATCGATGAGAGAACAAGTCCAATGGAAAAAGTAACTAGGTCGCTAGAAGAGGAGATGAGAATTAGTACCTCTAATACAATAAATAAGACGAAGTACCAATAATTTTTGATTTCGCCTAAAGACAATCTATACAGTAAAATTACGTTAGAGAAAGATAAAATTGACATGGCCAGTCCCAGTGGAACAAGCAATTTTATTGACAAAGGAATGACTTTTCCTGAAAATAGGTGAATAAGTTGGGTTGAAAAGAAATAAAACACTCCCAATCCGCATACTATCATAAGGCCTACAAATAGTAGTGCTTGGTACAATATTTTTCTAGACTTTGTTTGGTCAGTCTGATTCTTTATAGATATGGGGAAGAGTGCTTTACTAACTGG
>CAZRZR010000002.1:0-48279 GCA_964604715.1 Candidatus Woesearchaeota archaeon | reverse complement strand
ACGGAAAATTTTCAGGCAATGTTGTGTCTAATTATAAACAAGGAATAATTATAGGCCCACCTGCCCTAGACTCAATTTATTCTCGTATTGTGTATGCTAAGCAACCCACCGTAGATAGCGAGCCCATAGATGGAATAAATATTGGATTAAATGCTCAATCTAACAGGGCGTATATTTCGACAGTTAATTTTAATCCTCATGTTGATTTTACTAGCTCCATGTCAAAAGGCAAAAACATTGTTTTGTTTGGCAAGACTTACAAAGTGCATCCATCTACAACACAGTATCAGATAGTGCTTGTTAATACCAATAACCCTAACGATATAATTAATCTAGAAGACGGTCAAGAAGTTTCAAGAGGTTTTGATGAAGAAGACATCGATGGAACTTTAGTTGACTTTGATGGAGTTGGTAATGATCTTCTAAACCTTCATATCTTTATAGCCGCTCCAGATTCAGATCGAGATGCGATTACCTTAGGACAACCTTTTATTGATCCTGTTTTTGGCACTTTCCAGATAAGTTATGAGGGATTGAGCATACCTGACCTGAATGAATTAGATCATGGCACAATCGAAAGACAGATAATAGGGATAACTCATGACTACGTACCGCACGAATTAGAGATGGATCTAAAAGTAGACTCCTTTAATTACGCTGTGGGTGTTCCGTTTGTTGTTGATGTGAACGGAACTCCTTATTTAGGGTATGGGCCCACAAAACAAATTAGAATCACAGAGACGCGTGATGTAAAGAAAGGAGAATTTTTAGTTGTTGGAGATCACGACAATGGAAGATTGCTAGAATTAATAGACATCAACAATGCAACCTCTGGTAATGGCTATTCGGACGATGAAGTTTGGTTTATAGATAGATTAAGTGGAACAGGAGATTCATATCATGCAACAATAACTTCAGAAGGACATGGAACCATTAATATTCAAGGTAAAATCTATGAAATAACTTACTCTGGGTCTTCTGGAAGCGGTAGTCTCTTCGTTAGGTTAAATTATCCACAGAGCCCTAATGATGGAACTGGAATATTTTACCCTGTATTTAAAAACATATTAGGAGCAAAGGTGATGTATTATGAACCGATATATATGAATCTTAATACGTTGCCGCCATACTTTGGTGGAACAGTAGGTGGCGTATTGAAAATAAGAATACCGAATGGAAATAACTATGACGAAATAACGTTTACTCCAACTAATACTACGGGCGTTTACGTAGTAATTGTTCCTAATTTGCAAGCATTTGTTTTGGATACAAGACCTACTAGCAATAATAACACAAATATTAACTTCCAAAGTGGGAATAGTGGCAAGCTAAACTGGAAAATTGTTAAAACCGAGACATTGCATCGTGCGTTAATTTACCTTGAACCTGTGGGTGGCGTTGGAGGAGTTATGACTCCTGCATTAGTTATATTTGAAAACAAAAGCGATACAGGATATGAGGCCCTTATAGTAAAACCAGAATTTACAGGACCGAAAGGAGCAGGCCTTTCAGACGTTGAAACAACATGGGGTCAAGATTTGAAGTTTGATGAACTTAATATGGAAAGCAAGCCTAATGTGTACCGAAGTGTGGATAGATATGGAACATTCGTGTGGACTGATAGAACAGATTCAGATCAATGGATTTCAGGGATATTTTATCCGAAAGAACAGGTCTACGCTAAAGTTTACCTCCAGGAAATCTAACGTCATCTATATAAATTACTTTTAACTTAACGTAAGATGAAGAAAGCCTTTCTGGCGTTAGTTATTTTTATTTTTGTAATTGCGCAAGCCTCTGCTGCTACGCAACTTAATATTTATCTTGATGAGAGAGGCGATGCGCTGTTTTTAGGAGATACTAATGAGCACATTAGTTTGCCACAAGGCGTTACGCTTGAAGATGGAACGATTAGCGGAAAAACTAGTATACTTACGAGTAAGCAAGGGAATGAATGGAAATTCTCTTATAAGCTAGCTAATAGCAAGATTACAGTTATACTGCCTCAAAATGCCGTTCTTGATTCGTATAACGCGGGAGAGGTATTTCTAGAGAGAGGACAGATAGCTATAAGCGATGGTGAGTCTATTGAAGTAAGATATCATATTGAAGATAATGAAAGCTCTCTGAGCTTATGGATAGTCGTAGCAATTATTGTCTTGCTATTAGTTTATTTTTATCTGAAGAAGAAAACGAAAAGCCAATCGAAATTTGATAAAAAGCAAGTCATAAAGGAAATAGATAAACTTAGGCTTGTAGAAGGAGTTCTCAACGATCGAGAAAGATTGATAATTAATGAATTGAAAGCCTTGAAGCATGCAAAAATGTCGTACTTACGAAAACAAACCGATATTCCTAAGGCCGCGTTCTCACGACATGTGCATGAACTAGAGCGTAAGAAACTTGTTAAACTAGAGGGAGAAGGTAAAAACAAGTTCGTTAGTTTACGATAAACTATATAAAGAAGAAATTACATCGAGCACTATGAAATCAAAAAGCTATATGATTATTGCAGTCTTATTAGTAGTTATTCTTGCAATCAGCATGGTGAGTGCATATAGTTTTGCTAAAGCGGGATCAGTAAAATCCAAAGGCAAGGCATCTATCGCAGGCAAGGCAGTCGCATCAAAAGATTCAACCACAAAAGCCAAAGCTAGATCTATTAGTGCACGCGTTGTTAGCGATGTCAGCGGAAAAGGAAGATTATCTAGATTCGTAGGTAAATTTAAAGCTCAACCGACACGAGTAGTTGCGAAAAGAGCAATTGGTGTTAAAGCATTGGACGATGCGATGGCTCCTCGTGTTAGATAAATCTTGAAATCTTAGTTTCAGTATCGTTCCACTTAACGTTCCAGTCGACTCTTATAAAGAACTCTTTCTTTAGGAAACTATGGATTATACAAAGATGAAAGGAGGTATGAAACAATGAAGAAAACACAATTATTTGTAATAACTATGCTTATGCTGAGCATTTTTGCAACAGGATTTGTAATTGCGCGAGAAGGATCTGACGATTCGGGAGATGATGAGTTTGACGACTCTTCGGATAACGGGTATGATGATTCAAGTATTCCCGCAGCTATAACAACCGATGCTGCAACAGTTAGCTCTGAAGTGAGTGCTAGTTCTGTACAAGAAGATGAACTAGCTACGCTGGATGATCAGACTGCTGTTGGAATAGATGCAAAATATAAGGCATTCCCAAATATTTTAGCAGCTGTAGGCTCTGGATATTATGTGAACTCTAATAATGAGGCAGGTTTTGCAGGCATTGCAATTGTTCAAAAGAAGTTTGTCAGCTCTACAGATACGAACGATGTTAGGATTATATCTGCAGGTCGTCTTTCCCTAGCAGGTGATAAAAAATATCGTCTTATAAGAACTATAACTTCAGGAGAGAATGTAATCGAAGATAGCGCAACTTTTGATGTTTATCGAGAGAAAAACAAAGTTGGCACATTAACATTGAATGCTGATAAGAAATACACTGGCTTAACTATCTATACGGGTACGTTAAAACTTGACTCTGGAAATATAGATTTAACATTAGCTGTTAAGACAAAGCTACTTTCGCAGAAGCCAAAGCATGAAAATAGCGGGCGAGGTTCTGTAAAGAGCGGAGACAATGGCAACTCGGGAAGTTCTGACTCAGTTAATAGTGGAAAAGGTAGTGTCGGACCTTTACCAGCCGAACAAGTTGGAGGATTTAGAGGGCTATGGAAACGCGTATTCGGCGGGAACTTAGAAAGAGCTAATGCTGAAGCTAGAATAAAAGCTCAAGCTGTAACAGCTCAACCAAGCAATTAAGAAGTTTTTATTTTTTTATTTTCTTTTTATTTTTAGCTAGTTATTTAAAGAGAGATTTACTTTTTGGCGTATGTCAAATAAGGCAAAGGGGTCGAAAGCAGAGCGTGAGCTGGTACAATTGTTCAGTGATCAAGGATGGCGCGCTGCACGTGTTGCTGGTTCGGGCGTAAATGACAATTCACCATGCGACATCGTTGCAGGCAAAATTGGCCTAGGAGGTTATGCTGTTGAAGCTAAATCAAGCAAGAAATCAAGAATTTATATTACAAAGGCACAAGTTGAAGATTTTCTTTTATTTGCGCATATGATGGGCTTAAAGCCAGTTATTGCAACTCGTTTCAATAGAGAAGGGTGGCATTTTTTACATCCAGAGCACCTTGAGGATACAGGTAATAACTGGGTAGTGAGTCTTGAACGAGTTAAATCACACGGGAAGCGTTTCGGTCAGTTTTTCGAGGGCTAACGCTAAGATTTGACTCATAATTAGTTGTAAAGAAGTTTAACCTTTAGCGACTTTAACGGCCTTAGGGCCTTTTTCGCCTTCAGTTACTTCAAAGGTAACTGAATCGTTTTCACGTAGAGACGTGCCAGACTCTAAACCAGTGCTATGGACGAAATATTGCTTTCCGTCTTCACCGATTATAAAGCCGAAGCCTTTCGATTCGTTGAAAAATTTTACTTTGCCTTTCATTGTATAAATTGCTGCTAAACTAGGCATATAAAGCTTTGCTTTTACATTAGTTGAAGGATTTCTTTGTAATATACTCATAAGCACTGTATGCGGCCGTGCAGCCCTCTGCAACACCAGTGATGGCTTGCTTGAACGGTTTATCAGCGACGTCCCCAGCAGCAAATACGCCTGGTACGTTTGTTTCAGACGTTTTATGATCTAGAATAATCTCATTTTTTTCGTTTAACTTGACGCCAAGAGGTTTAGCTAAGTCAGATAAGACTATATGGCCTATTGCAATAAATAATCCGTTTAAGGCTAGTTCCTTTGATCTCTGATATGCTTTATCCAACACAACGCGTTCGATAAACTGCGACCCCTTTACTTCAACTACGTTGGTTTTGGTAATCACTTCTATTTTTTTGTTCTGAGCTATTCGAGCAGTATTAATTGGTTCTGATCTAATTTGATCGCCTCTGTAAATAATGTAGACCTTCTTCGCGTGTTCCGCGAGCAATAATGCGTCTTTTGCGGCTGAATCAGAACCGCCTACGACTCCAACAATTTTGTTTCTATAGAGAGGACCGTCGCATAATGCGCAATATGCGACACCTTTATTCTCAAATTCTACCGCGCCAGGCACTTCTAAACGGCGCCATTTAGTACCTGTTGCGAACAACACTGCCTTTACCGTATACGTAGATTCATTTGTTTTAATAGTAAATCCAGAAGTCGATTTTTTTACCGATTCAACTTTTTCTTCTTTTATAGTAACTAGGTCGTATGATTGAGCGTGCTCTCGTATTTTATCTGCGAGTTCTGTGCCCGTGAGACGAATAAATCCTGGATAGTTTTCTACTACGTTTGTCGTAGTTATTACGCCTCCTATGGGCAACTCTGAGCCATGTGATGCGCCAAATGCGATTGTCTTCAAACCTAAACGCGCAGCATACATTGCAGCGGCTAGACCTGTACCTCCTGCACCTATGATTCCAAAGTCATAGTCATTTTTTGTCATTTATCTTTAGCACCTCGCGCAATTTAGCTTCTTCAAATCCAATTATAATTGTACCGTTTACGTCTATCACAGGCACTCCAGACTGACCTGATAGCTCGATCATTTTCTTTGCAGCTTTACTGTCATTGCCTACATCCAAACTGGTGAATTTAACTTTATGAGATTTAAGAAATTCCTTTGCCTTATGACACCATGGACAAAACTGTGTTGAATAGACTGTAACTGACATGCTTCCTCTTAGCCATAAACTTCATTGTTGCTATATAAAACTTACTGAGTAAAAAGGTTTTTAAGACGCGATTAATCACGTTCGTGATGAACAAACACGTAAGAAATGGAATTGCCCTGGCTGCTGCAGGAATGGCCATAGGGGCAACAATTTTTAGCTCGCCTACTGGCACGAAACCGACTTATACTCCAGCCACTCCTGCTGCTCGCACTGCTCCAACAAAAACGCAAGCTGCAAATGAGTTTCTACATGCTTTTCCAGATAGCTTTCCTGAAGCTCGAGAAGTGAAGAAGTATGAAACTCCCGATGCAAAGTATTGTCTTGTTCATATACGGCAAGCTCATCTTAATATTAACAAAATTTTGAGAGAAGCTGACCTGAAAAGAGCAGGACTGCCCTTAAGTGATGATACTTTAGTGCAAAAAGAACTTACTGCACGAATTAATGATATACAAAGAGACATATACCAGATAGAAAAAGAATTGTACTCTAGATACGGGCGACTTAACCTCTATACAGACGGGCTAGCACAAGGAGTAGAAATAGATGCACAAAAAGCATCTATAACCCATTTAGGTCTGCTCCAAAGACTTGCTTTTTTGGGATATATCGATCCCCAACAAGAGCTAAAATATGAGCAGCGATTGGGCGATAAAAAATTTGTTCATACAAAGGTTGAAGAATTTGAGAAATTTAAATATGCTCCTGGCGCGGATTGTCTATTAAGAGCGGAAGAGAAGATCAGGTTAGTAGGATGGGAAGATCCTGAAATTATGCGTCGGGGCAACGTACTTAGCAGTAGAGATTTTAATATTGAAGCAAAAAGTAATTCTGAAGGAAGAGAAGACCGCCTCTTGGACAAGATTACAAGTTACGACGATATTTTTGCAGTTACTGATCTTGGAGCGCTCCATGCATTAGGTGGGAAAAAGTCATGTGGGCCAGAATACTCGCTTGCTGGACGATTATCTACAAAAGATAATCTTGAAGTATGGAATAAAAATAATCCTAAAAAAAGAGTGTCTTTAATCGAATTAACTCCTCGAGCGTATGAAGAGGTAGATCCATCGGGACTGTCATTAGATAAGTAATATGGAAGACAAAAAGCTCGAATCGTATTTACACGAGCATGGAATTACGTACGTTTCTGTCAAACATCCTGCAGTTTTTACCGTTGAGGAATCCAAGAAACACAGGGAATTATTTAACTCTGAGAGTTTGCATTGTAAAACGCTATTTTTGAAAGATGAAAAAGGAGCGTTTTATCTTATGGGGATGCCTGCAAATAAACGACTTGATACTAAGAAACTCGAACAACATTTACAAGTGAAAAAAATACGTTTTGCATCTGCTGAAGAACTTTTGCGAGAAATTCACTTGACGCCTGGAAGCGTCAGCATCTTTGGAATAATTTATTCTTCACGAACGTACTTTATTCTGGATGAAGAAGTGTGGAAGGCGAAACTTGTGGGATTTCACCCTAATATAAATACAGAAACACTCGAAATAAAGCATAAGGATTTAGAAAAATTCTATAATTCCTTGACCAATAAGAAAGAAATAGTTGCTATTTAGATTTTTTATCTTTGTCCTTTTTCACGCGCTTTCCAACAAGTAATGCAATATTATCCCGTATTTCTGCAATATCTTGTTGTATTTGTTTAAGTCTTAACGCTTGCCGTATTTTAACTACTGTTTGAATGATAAGAAATCCAAGATAAACAAGAACTAAAATTCCTGCGATTTTTGCAATAGACAACAAGAACGTAATTCCTCCGAACATGTCTGAAGGCAAGGTACTCCACATTGCCCTTGTTAGTTCTGTAAGATTTAATGCATCGGCCATCTTCTTAGAGAGAAAGTGTTTTTAATAACCTTTCTTTTCTTTAATAGTGAAGAAAAAGGCAGCCTTATTCTTGACTTTATCTATTCTTATAGTACTCGTAGGAAATTATTTATTTTTTAATGAATTTACACACGGGACAAGAGAGAAAGCAATTGTTGCTCGAGCTATTGATGGGGACACATTAGAACTAAAAGACGGAAGACACATTAGGCTTTTGAATATAAACACTCCTGAGAAAACTGAAAAAGGCTCTCAGGAAGCTAAACAATTTCTCAGTGCGTTGGAAAATAAAACTGTAGAGCTAGAAATAACTGGAACAGAAAAATATGGTAGGCTGCTTGCCCGCGTATATTCTCCAGATTATGTGAATCTTGAACAGGTTAGGCAAGGCAATGCGCGAATGTTTTTAGTGAATGAAAAGGAATTGACTGAGTTCAAACAAGCGCAAGAAGATGCTCGGATTAATGAACGAGGCATATGGAAACGTTCTCAATATTATGAATGCCTCAGGGCAGAAATTAATAAAAAGGACGAATACGTGATATTAACAAGGGAGTGTGATGTTAGCCTTGCACATTGGACGCTTCAGGACGAGAGTACCAAGAAGTACAAATTCTCAGACATCAATGCACGCGAATTCACCTTATACTCCTCTGAAGGAAAGGACACTGAAAACAAACTATATTGGAATAAAGGAAACGTCTGGAATGACGACAAGGACTCTCTCTTTATCCGCGACTCTTCGAGCAATCTTGTTTTTTACAGCAGTTATGGCTATTAGTGCCTTGGTAGCTCAAACAAGTACTGCCCTTCAGATAAGCGAGGTTGAACAAAACCCTGATGGAGATGATACTGGGAACGAATGGGTTGAGCTTTATTCTGAAACTACTATAAATCTTGATGGATATTATCTGACGAATAAGGCAAATAAACATTACAACCTAAGCGGAGAGTTTTCTGGATACCTCACTGTAACTATCAATACTACTTCCAGTGGATGGATTACTAATAAAAATGATAGTATCGCATTGTGGAAAGATGAAGAGATTGACAAGACAGCGTGGTTAGAAGAAGAAAAGGAGAAGAAAGGGTTTGCATGGAGCAAATGCTCTAGCGAATGGGTTTTTATTGTATCCACTAAGGGCGAAGAAAACGCGTGTGAGCAAGATGACGGAGACGATCAGGACGATGAAACAGATAATAATGAATCAGATGACTCTTCGAGCAATGACGAAGGGAATAGTACGAGCACAGATAGTTCCGAAGAGGACCAAAATCAAGATGAAAACATAGATGACCTTGTAGTTACTTCGTCCGCCCATCAAGAAACAGATAGTGCTGCATTGAGCAGTAAATCAAACTCTGGCACACATAATTCGAAGAAAGCGAAGATCGTCCTCAATGAAGTTTCTGGCTCTGCAAAATACGAAAAACCAATCATATCTCGAGAAGGCATTGTACAACAAACAGTGATTTATGCTTTTGCCGGATTTTGCGTCTTGCTGATCATATTATTATCCTTAAGGAAAGTCTGAAGGTAGTTTTTTAAAGGCCATTTTATTATGTGTGAAATGGAAGCTATTGAAGCACGATTTATTATTGAAATAATGGGCCGCCCTGCAGAGCACATCAAGTTAACTATGCAGAACCTCATTGAAAAGATAGGTAGTGAAAAAGGAGTTCATATCACCACACATAAGGTTCATGAACCTAGACCAGTTGAGAAGTCTACTAATCTTTTCACTACTTTCGCTGAAATGGAAGCGAAGTTTGATTCCATTGAAATGTTTCTAGGAGTTATATTTGCGTATATGCCTTCAAACGTAGATGTTATTTCGCCCCCTAACTTTAAGCTTAGTAGCGAGGAATTGGGCTCTGTGGGAAATGCAATAATTGCAAAACTACACATGTATGAATCGATAACGAAGAGACTTCTCGGCGAAAGAGACATTCTTCTTAACAGGCTAAAAGAAGCGCATGTGCCGATTCAACCTGAACAATCACAGGTAAAAAAAGCTAAGGCAAAAACTACTAAAAAGAAGAAAAAGAAGAACTAAATTTTTCGCTCCACTTGAGCAACTCGTTTCTGAAAGATATTTCCGCTGGACTTAGATTTGAGATAACGCCCGCCAATTATTACAATAAGCACTAAGATAAGGGCTCCTAAAAGATATCCTATCCATGCGTAGCTCGTTGCTTTTTGTGCTGTGCACGTTCCAATACAACAATTGCCATCAAGAGAATCTCGCGTTTGTCCTGAACAGACTTCGGCTGCTTGACATAGAGTTCCGCTTAATTCTCTGCAATAGTAACCTGTTGCAGGGGCGCTTACATTAGAAGAACTGGTGTTGGTTGAAGTAAGATTAGAGCTATAACTTATTCTGATAGGCATATCTAAGGTTTCGTTGGATGAACTAATTCTTAATAGGTCATCAATAGAAGCATTTTTACTTATCAGTGTTAGATTAAATATGGCAGTTTCATTAACGCGTAACTTGGTAATCTTTTCAGGCGTTATTTTATAGCGAGTAACATTATAATCAAGCGTTATATCCGATAAATCTGTTTGACCAATATTTGCAATACTAAACGAGATAATTCGTTCTCCCCCATAAAAAAATCTTTCTTCGATATATCCAGGAGTTAATCTCAGATGACGCGATTCGGCTACTTGAACTGCTTTCTGATTATATACTGCTAATTCATACATCCCAACTGGCAAGATAGTTAGCCCTTGGTTAAATTGATCTATTGAAAAGGAAATTTGATTTTCACCAGGGTTGATAGTTTGCTGAGTTTCGTTTGCATTGCCAATTGAAATTTCTTGTTGCTCGTCTTTATTAGAAATTATCATAACAGTGAAATCTGAGGGAGTCAGAACAAAAGAAGGTTTGAGAGTATATGGGGCAATTGTACCAATTACTGAGAAATTTTGAACATAATCAATCACCTTTGGCTGACCGTTGATAGTAGTATGAACGTTTTTTATTTCTAAAGTGAAGTTATTTTCAGCTAAAGGTGCAACGGCATATAAGAAATAACGGTTCCCTAATTTTTTTAAGTCATACTCAACTACTGTTTGAACATGACCTCTCAGAAAGAAAACATTTTCTTTTGGAATTCCTTCTAAAATAGATCCTTGTAACTCAACTAGCATTGTTTCGGCAGGTTGATAAGTTGTATGAAGATCTGAACTTAACCCCGATGTAAGCGGCAATAGAATCATTAAAAATAAAATAAGACTAAACTTTTTCATAGAAACCCTAGAGAAGATTATTATATAAAGATTGTCACAATTACTTAGTCATCTCTTTCAACTTACGTAACGTTTCTTCCATTTCCTTATCAGGTTGAGAAGGCTTTCTAGCAGGCATAGGTCGTTGAACGTACCTTTGAGGAGAGGAAGAACTTGGAGGGAAAGGAGGTCTTCTAATAGTCATAGGCGAGGACGATACTCCTGATGCCTTCTTTGATTTGAAAAGCCACAGCTTTATTCTATTTCTGAAGACTATTGCAAGGACCACAAGGATTATCAAAATTACCAATAAGGTAATCCATATACCGCTTGAGCTGCTGGAGTTAGAAGATGGATCAGATTTAACAGAACAACATAAATCGCCCGAGGATGGACAAATTTCGGATAGCTCATCTTCAGTATCAGAATCACACGACGACTGGCATGTGCCGCCTACTGCTTCACACTGATTAGATTCTTGTGCAACTGGCTTACATTGACCTAAACAACAGGAGCCATCTGAAGAATCTGCTTCGGTACCGGAACAAACTTCAGTATCTGAACAAACATTTCCATTTTGTTCTGCACAGGTTAATTGAGGAATTATTACCGAACAGCATTTTAATGAACCAGGGCAAACGTAGTTCCTCAGGCTGTCTCCGCCCGCATCAGCACAAGCGAGAAGCGAAGAAACACATGAATATTGAAGGCTTGCAGACTCACAATTTTCTATGTTTACTGTGCCGTTGCCAGAACCTTGTGAAGGTGTGCGAGAAGCATCAGGCCAACCCGCATAAAGCAAGAAAGCAGTATCCCTTAGATTATTATTATTCCAACATCCGCTCGAACCTTGCACACTCAGTAAGTAATCTTTTGATTTTGAGGCCTCTACAGAGTCTTTACCTTGGAGAGCCAGAAGCGCAAGAGCAGTGTCATAGAATTTATTGTAATGAGTTGTAGGAGCCTGCCAATATTGGCTAGACTTCTGGGCTTGAATAAGATCGTTATAATGATCCTGTCCGTTGGTAAGCTTATAGAGGAAACTTGCAGGCAAGAATTGTTCATTGTCTGGTTGTGTCGCAACGAGATAGGGAACGTAGACAGAAATATCTTTTCCTGCCTTGTCAAGAGCTAGCGTGGCCCATAAACTTGATTCGTAGTCGCAATCTGCGTTTAGTTTAAAGCATCGAGATTTTATCGATTCATTGGTGTATCCTGAACTGCTTGCCGAATGTGTGTTGGGTGAAACAAAAAGCGTGTCTGATCCGGATTTTTTGTAGAGTATCGTGGTAATGAAATCATTGTTACATGAAACTTCGTAAGATTTGTCAAGGCAAGAATTAGATATTTCGAGCCAATATCCTTCTGGAGTAATGGATAAGCAAGTGCCCCCTACGCTACCTGAAAGCTTCATATCTGATCCTATGGTGATTGTGCTCTGTGTGTTGCTAGATTTTATCGTACAAGATGCAGGTTCGTGATTGTCGATATCGATAAGTAAGTACCATGCGAGACCTGTTGTTGGGCCAGTTTTGGAAGTGAGATAATTCTCTATCGATGTGGTGTCTTTGCCGAGTTGATCATATGCAAGCAAAGCCTGGGCAGTATCTTTTAGAGAACAGGCAGCTTTTGGCCAACAAATGCTGTTATTCGTATTAGTTCTCTTTTCGTTTTCAATTTTTTCTTCTGCTTTTTTATTGGAGCCGAGCGCGAGAATAGTGAAAATAGATTCCTGTAGGGAAGGTGGGGAGGACGTTGTTTTGTTGTTAATTGAGTTTTCAAGACAAGTATATGCTTTGTCTATTAACGAACTATCCGAGTCGTTTAGGGCTGCAGAAACTAATGAACAAGTAAAAAGCAAGAGAACTATAGACAACACACCAATTTTGTTCATGGAATTCATACGAGATACGCATTTATAAAGATTGAGCATTCTTTTTACGAAGAAGTCGCATTACTTCCACAATAGGGTTCTTAACTGTTGGAGGTTTGTCGAGCAAATTCAAATCCTTGTAAAAACTCGCATTATCATAATTAGGAGGAAGGATTTTTTTCGCTTGTCGTAAATGCCATTCTAACTGGCTTTTTACGTATCCTTCTTTTAATGCAGGTTCGTTCTTTTTATTCCACTCGTAGATACGAGACGTAATTGATTCTGGAGAGAAATCGAGAGATTTGAGAAAAGTGATAAGGATGAATAGTCCTCTTTTTCTACCCTCAGATAATCCCTTAAGCAATTTCTTAATTGGTGCTGGAAACATTTCGTCAGTTACTCCTGAAAGATTAACTTTTTCGAATTCCTTATATGACTGGTGCTTTTTCTCTTCGACCAGTTCCTGAGATTTTTTCTCTTGTAGTGCTCGTTCAAGAAGAAAAATAGCTTCTCCTGGGCGAGCAACAGGATAATATGGGCGAACAACTACTTTCAGAGGATCAGCATCCTTTGGGGAAAAATTGGCTAACTCAGATTTCATTAAGACAGCACTTGAAAGAGAAGTTTTTTCATGAAGTGAATAAGGCATTCTGAATAGATGACGTGAAGATACTAAAACCAAGTCTAGCGAACCGAGCTTATCTCCTGCAAGTTCTTCTACGAATTCTTCAGAGAACGACTCATTGCGTTTGTCAAAAGAGTTATGTTTACAGTGATCACATACAAAATAGTCTTTCTGCTCTTTAATCTCGAAGAAACCTGAGCAGAGACTATTTGTGCACTTCAGTTTTCTTGCACTAGGTTTAACGTCTGGTCTGACAAATGGAGTGTGACAACGAGGGCATTCAAAAAACACAATGAGGCTTTTCCTAGTAGCATTTCCGCAGGTCGGGCAACGAGTTTCTACAATATCTTCTTTTTTCATCTTAGTACGCCTTTCTAACGCACTAAAGTCTACGCCTAACTGGGTTATTTCTCGATTATAGGAATTTTTTATTTCTTGCAAAATATACTGAGTTATTGCCCTTGGCCACTCGGGAAACATACGGCGCGTTTCCTTGCCTTCAAATATAACTGGAAAAGCCGCACATGGAACAATGATATGAAAGCCCTTACTTCCAGAGAATTTAATCCCAAAACTTGTAATGCCATATCTCTCAAGCACTTCACATACAAGGCGAGCAGCTATCTTTGAGTAATCTAGATAGGGCGAGTCAATATCAATAAGCAGATCCCATCCTTCTCTTAAGTCGTCTAATTGAGAAGATTTCATATCGACATCAATTTGCAACACGTCTCTCCAAAGCTCTTGAGAACTGTGAAATGAAGTAGCACCACGTTGTACCAGGCCTTGGATATCTGCAGGATATTGTAGCAAGTCGGGTCGCTTGCCAAATCCTTCGAAATATCTGGGAACTACTTCACGCGACTTGGCGAAATCTAAGAGGGCTTGCTGAATCGCAGGTTTTGAATAGTATAGCCTCGTAAGTGAACGAATACGTGCCTCATTAGTAGAAATCGCCTCTTCTGCCATCAGAATCTATGATGGGATGTATTTTTATGGTTTGTTATAGTGTTTCTAAGTGTGGGACTGGAGCATAATAAAGCTTAAAAGCATTCGAGGCGAGGGATTTCAATGCTACTCAAGTTAGATGATCCTCGTTTTTTCGCAACACTCATCAGCATTATTTCAGAACTTGTAACAGAAGTTCGTCTTAAAATAACTAAGGAAGGCATGCATCTTGTTGCACTTGATCCTGCTAATGTTGCAATGGTATACTTCAGCATTCCGGCTGAACTTTTTTCACAATTTGAAGTTGAAAAAGATGAAGTTTTAGGAGTCAATTTAGATAATTTAAGCTCGATTTTACGGCGCTGCGGCTTAGGCAGTTCATTGATTCTATCAAAAGAAGAGCATTTACTTAAGATGACTATACAAGACAAAATCAAAAGAGACTTTACGCTCGCATTGATTAATGTTGAAGGCGAGGACAGAGAGTTGCCTAAATGGGAATTTAAGAGCGTTATCAAGATGGATGCGCAGGCATTTGTTGAGGTTATTGAAGATTGCCTTGTGGTGTCGGATGCATGTACCTTTATCGCGCAACCAAATAAGTTTATTGTTGAAGCACGCGGACTTAATTCTGCACGTGCAGAGTTTTCAAGTGATGAAGTAGAGATTTATTCAGACGATGGAACAGCACGCTTTTCGCTCGAGTATCTCAGTAAATTCATAAAGGGTGCAAAGATTGCAAATAAAGTTGAAATAAACTTTTCCGACAATCATCCGATGAGGATAAACTTCCCAACCGGAAAAGTCTTGCTGTCTTTTGTTTTAGCACCTCGTGTTGAACAAGGCGACTAAGATTCTAACAATTAGATTTTCAAGAGGCCAAGACAAAGTATTACGATATATTACTAATTATTACTTTGTAAACTTTTAAATACTTAGTATTATAAAGTAATATGTGAAAATAAGAATTTCCGCGACTATAGATCCAATAACTGATCAAGGACTAGAAAAAATTCTAAAAAAAGGAAAACATCGTAATAAGTCTCATATTATAGAAGAAGCCCTCAAGAGATTCATTATGGAGGATAAAAATGAATAAGAAAGGACAGATGGCCATATTCGTTATTGTGGCAATCATTCTTGTTATTGGGATAGGATTAGCTTTATTCTTAAGGCAAGATAAGCCAATTATCTCTTTTGCACAAGGATTTGATTCTGAGCAATACATGGACAGCTGCGTGAAAAAAGCAATTAATGATAAGGCTCCGCTTTTACTTGAACAAGGCGGCTTGATAGATCCTACCGACTATAAATTAAGTGAGAACGTAAAGGCGACTTATCTTTGTAAAAATATAAATTATTATGAGCCTTGCATTAATCAATACCCTCGCTATATTACTCACCTTCAACAAGAACTTTCTGGCGCTGTGAAAGATGACGTTGCTGGATGCATTAGCACGTTAAAAAGCGAGCTGGAAAAAAGAAATTATGATGTGTCTATGAGTGCTGAACCAGTACAACTTATTCTTAAACCAGGAATCGTTGAGGCTCGAGTACCTGCACATCTTAAAGCTACGAAAAGCAGCGAGACTAAGACATATGATCAATTTTCAAATTTTGTACGAAGCCCGGTTTATGACTTGGGATCGGTAGCGCAGGAAATAGCTTCTCAGGAAGCTCAGTATTGTTATTTTGAGTACGTCGGCTATAGTCTTATTTATTCCGACTTTAATATTAAACTCAAAACGTTTTCTGACAGCACAAAGGTTTATACTATCAAACATATACCGACAGAGAACGTGATGAATATCGCTATACGGGGGTGTGCATTGCCTGCAGGATTCTAATGAGGAAAAACATTGCATTATTTGAAATCTTCTTGATTGTTTGTGCTAGCGTTGCCTTTGCCTATATTTTAAGCGACGCTCAAGAAATTATTCCGATTTATTCTGAAATGAGCGAAAGCAGCTTAATACAAAAGATAAGAACAGGGTTCATTAACGTATTCGGAGGCAACCTAGTTTCTGCTGCTGAAGAAGGGTTATGGACTTGCGCCTTGGATAAAAATGGTACACGATGTCAAGAGTACCAAGCACAGATCTGTAACAGCCTATGTACTACCAGTTGTTTTCCAGGATTGAGAGCAGACTTTGCGGAATGTAAACTGGGAACGTGCTTAGATGCAACTGAAGGGACATGTTCTCCGAATTCTCCAAAAGCTGCATGTGAGCAACAAGGAGGATCATGGGATGCTCGTCAGAAAAGTGAAATAACTGAATGTCGAGAAGGCTGTTGCCTTATAGGAAATCAGGCACTTTACAAGACGGAACAGCAGTGTAACACACTCAGAGATAGATTAGGGCAACCTATTATATTTACCCCCGTCGACAGCGAGTTACAATGTATCGCGATGGCTAATAAAGGGGAAGAAGGAGCCTGTGTATTGGAAACAGTTGATTTTGATAAAAATAATTGCAAGTTTACTACCAAAGAACAGTGCACTACTCTAAGCGGTAACTTTTACAAAGGAATGCTTTGCTCAAACCCTAGCCTAGGCACTGCGTGCGTTAAACAAAAGCGTACCGGGTGTGTTGACGGTAAAGATGAAGTATATTGGTTTGATAGTTGTGGTAATCGAGAAAATATTTATGACTCCCTTCATAAGGATCAAAGTTGGAATAATGGTATTGTGTTGGCAAAGAATCAGAGTTGCGAGTTGGGAACTAGCTTAAATCCATTAAGTAAACAATCAAGCTGTGGAAATTGTAATTATTTAGCAGGAAGTGTTTGTGGTACACAGCGTGTGGGAATTGATGATAAACCTTCTGTAGGAGATTTTGTATGCAGAGATCTGTCTTGTACCGATGAGAACGGTAATAAACGCAAGCACGGAGAGAGTTGGTGTGCATTTGACAGCCAGATTGGTGTTCAAGGTCTAGGAAACTTACAAAGAAGTGTTGACTTGCCAGGAAGCGAGCAGTACCGTAAATCGTGTATCAATGGAGAGGTAAGAACTGAAACCTGCGGCGTAGCTAGAAATAGCTTATGTGTTGAGTCACGGGACGAGCAAGCAAAGTTTTCTTCTGCCGCATGTCGCGCTAATCAATGGCAATTGTGTGTGCAGGCAAACGATGCAGGTAAAGATGCTCCGGATCCTGGAACTGCTGCTGAGCTAGTAAAAAAAGAATGCAGCAAATATACTGATTGCGTATTGAAAGGTACTGATTTACGTTCTGGCGGAAAAGATACGTTTGCGTTTAACGTATGCGTTCCTCGCAACCCTCCTGGATTTGATTTAGGCGTTCCAAATGGTGGAGAAGTTGCCGAAACAATTTGTGGTATGGCTACTGCACCATGTACATACGTGAAAGTGAAAAAGTTATTTGGAAAATCAGAATATAATAAAGTATGTAGGACTGCTGCATTCACCGAGGCTATGAATAACTTGTGCATGAGCATGGGCGATTGTGGCGGTAAAGTTTCTATAGAAGGCGATTTTACTGATGACGGTTACCGCGTTACAAACGCGCCTAAAGTAGGACAAAGTTATATTGCCGCACTTAAACTACTGACTACACCAAAAGAAGGACAACATGTGTCGCCGCTAAATGAAAGCGAGCTTGTTTCGCTTTATGGTCTCATAGGAAATTTACAAGACCCAAATGTTAAAAATAGTTATGGAAAAATGCTGACTAACTTCGCTAAAATTAGCGGAGCAAGCGGAATATTGTTAGCATATGCTGTGTATGCTGGATGGATTGGTTCTGCAGGAGCAGCTGCTGCAGTTGATACAACTGCTCTAGCAGGAGCGGTCGGCCCAACACAAGCGGCAAACCTTGCAGGCGGAGGTGCAGCAAGTCCAGGAATAGGAGCTTTTGCAGGAGCAGCTGCTGGAGCACTTATAGGTGCCGCTGGAACTGCTTACCTTATTCATGCATTAGGAATTGATGCAGGTTTGCCTCCCGCAGTAACGTACGCATTGATCGCAGCGGGAGCTGTTGGAGGAGCGTTTATTGGATATGGACTTGTAAATGGAGGAGCACTCGTGGTTGCAGGAAGTCTTGCTGCAACAGGAATAGGGCTTATTATCGTAGCAGTAGTTGTAATAATTATTTTTGTATTGAAATTCCTAGGCATAGGAAAGAAGAGTGAGACAAAGGTAACGTTCCAGTGTATGGCATGGCAGCCGCCTTTGGGAGGAGCGAAGTGTACTCAATGCGGAGCGGATGGATTGCCGTGCTCACGCTATAAATGTCAGAGTTTAGGACAAAGTTGTACTTTTGTCGATGATAGCGCTGAAGGGAAGTGCGTCGATTCAAGCCCTAACGATGTCACTCCTCCAATTATTAGCGAAGATAAGTCTGTTTTATTGGGCGGATATCAATACACTCAAGTATCTGGTCAGGGATATCATTTACAAGGCTCGGAACCAAATGGATGTGTTCCAGTGTTTAATCAGATAAGGCTGGGTATTGCGACAAACGAACTGTCACAATGTAAGGTGACGAATAAACACACAGCTAGTTATGATGATATGAATACTTTCTTCCATCAAGCTGGAGGAATACAAAGCAGCTTATTCAGAAAAAATCATACTATGACGTTTACTATTCCAAGCAAACAGGCAATCGACAATCGGAATGCAGAAAACGCAGAGCATGCTTCTGATGAAGTATTTGACCCCGAACTATTTGAGCCTGATCAAAGCGGAAATGTTAATTTGTATGTTAGATGTACCGATGCTGCTGGAAGAAAGAACGTGCAAGAATATGCAATTAACTTCTGCGTCTCACCTGAGCCTGATAGAACTCCACCTGTAATAAGTGGGTTTAGTCCAGCAAGTCCAGGATATGTTTCGCTGAACGCTAGTTCGAAAAACGTAAAGTTCTTTCTGAATGAGCCTGCGGAATGTAGATGGAATGAACAAGACGTTGCTTACAATGCAATGACGCATAACGCGACGTGTGCTGGAGAGCTTGCAGAGTCTACGTTGCTGGGATGGCCATGTAATATGACCTTGCCTACGCCTGCGACTGGAGATAAAACATTCTATGTGCGTTGCAACGATCAACCGTTTTTGGAGAATGCGACGGGAAGAAATGCAAATCAACAGAGTGTAAGTTACGTACTGAGAAAGACACAAACGCCACTAAGTATTGTTTCTATAGACCCTCAAGGAAAGATAATTTCCACTAATGGGCTGCCTGCTAAAATAGATCTCACAGTGGTAACGCGCGGAGGAGTTCCTGAACTCTCAAGGACGTGTTCCTTCAAATGGGGAACTCAATCAGTGCTGTTCTTTGAAACTGGGGCAGACACGCACAGACAGAGAAACCTGAATATATTTGTTGAGGGCAATTATACAATTCCAATAACGTGTGAAGATGCTGCAGGTAACAACGCAGGAGGTAGCGCCTCATTTAGTGTGATAGTAGACGATAAAGGGCCGATGATTACCCGAGCATACAATTTGAACGGACTAACTATTATTACCAATGAAAAATCCCAATGCGCATTTAGTTTGAATTCCTGTAGCTTCAATTTTGCAAATGGAACGCTAATGCAAGGACAGGAATTAACACACACGAGCAACTTTGCGGCAGATGTCAAACATTATATTATTTGTAAAGATGTTTTCAATAATCCTAGTGCATGCATAAGTGTACAGCAAGCGAGGATAACATGATATCTAGAAAACGTTATAAACAAACTAGATCTTTTGAAAGTATGCAAAAAAGAGGTCAAGTTGCGATATTCGTAATTGTCGCTGTTGTAATTATTGCAGCAGTGATTTGGTTCTTGGTGCGACCTAATTTGACTGTCTTTACCAATGAAGTCGACCCTTCAAGCTATGTACGCCAATGTATAGAACCAGAACTAAAAAAAGCGTTACCTATTATTATGGAACACGGAGGCGACTATACCCCGACAAGTTATGTACTTAACAATGATTTACAATTTTCTTATCTCTGTTATACAAGCGAAAATTATAAGCCTTGTCTTGTACAACAACCGTTACTGGTTTCACATGTTGAAAAGCAATTAGAACAGCGATTAACGCAGACTGCTCGCAATTGTATTCAGTCTTTACAACAGAACTATGAACAAAAAGGATATCAAGTTACGGTTGCTCAACCTTCGGTAAACGTCAGTATTGTGCCTGAAGCGGTAATAGTAGATGTCAACGCAGCGATGACTATTTCAAAAGATAGCAAACAGACATTTAGTAAATTTGTAGTTAGACTGCCAAGCCAAAGCTATGATTTATTAACGACTGCATTAAGTATTGTACAATTTGAGTCTACGCTTGGAGATTCTGATACTTCATTATATGTTAGATATTATCCAAACCTCGTTATAGAAAAGCTCAAAAAGGGCGATGACACGTTATACACATTAAGAAACGTGATAAGCCAAGAAAAATTTAGATTTGCAACCCGAAGTTTAGTTTGGCCACAAGGGTATGGAGTACTTTCATGAGGTATTTATTTGGTCTTATGTTTCTTATTCTCCTGCTAAGCTTTGTTAGTGCTGCTGATCTGACTGCTACCGTGTGTTGTGAAAAGACAAAGACTGGCGCTTTTTGTCAGAATGTACCTGCAGATGCGTGCGATCCAAGTTCACGTCAAGTTCCAACGAGTTGTGAATCTACTAGTTATTGTAAAGCAGGCACCTGTTATGACTCAAATGAAGGCACTTGCTTAGATAATACGCCACAGCTTGTATGTAATAATAACGGAGGCACTTGGAGTGAGCAAACGCCTCCCCAATGTCAACTTGGATGTTGTATTTTAGGCGATCAAGCAGCATTTACATCACTTGTACGATGTAAAAAACTTTCTTCATTCTTAGGTCTACAAACAAATTATGATAAAACAATATCTAATGAACTTGCATGTATTGCTACTGTTCAACAACAAGACAGGGGTGCTTGCGTATATGAGTTCGAATTTCAAAAGACATGTAAATTTACAACGCGAGCCGAATGCGACGGTAGTTCTGAAAGGTTGAATAAAAGCGACTCTGCTGGTACGTTTTACAAAGATAAACTCTGTTCTGCAGAAGAACTAGGCACCATTTGTGGCCCATCCACAAAAACGACTTGTTTACCGGGCAAAGATGAAATCTATTATACAGATACATGTGGAAATGCAGCTAACATATACGACTCTTCAAAAACAAATGATAAAGATTATTGGACAAATGTCAAAACTAAATCTGAAAGTTGCAGCCCTGGTTCGGCAAACGCCAACAGTGCAAGCTGCGGGAATTGTAATTATCTTTTAGGAAGTTATTGCAGGCCTACGACTCTTGGAGCAACCAAACCTCGTTTTGGAAGTCTTATTTGTGCAGATCTTTCTTGTACCGATGAGAATGGCAAGGATAGAAAACATGGAGAAAGCTGGTGCATAGCAGATGATAAAAAGAATTCTATTGGGAAAAGCACAGTTGGGAGCGGGTTCTTCAGACGTATTTGCATGAATGGAGAAGTATTAACTGAACCATGCGATGATTTTAGAGCACAGGAATGCGTACAACAAGATATTCAAACATCTGAAGGAAGCTTTTCACAGGCAGCGTGTAGAGTTAATCGGTGGCAAGATTGCTTAGCCCAGACAGCTGAAGAAGATTGCGAAAACCCTGATAGACGCGACTGCTTCTGGAAAGAGGGAGTTACCTTAGGAAATGCGACGATTAATGCAGTATGTTTGCCTAAAAACTCTCCTGGGCTTGCTTTCTGGAATAGTGAAGAATCTAAAATTGTATGCGGAGCTGGAAACAAAGTATGTGTTGTGAAATTTGAGAAAGGATTACTAGGGGGAGAGGAATGTACCGAGAACTGCGAATGTTTGCAACCGGGCTGGGAAGCAAAGTATGGAGAAGTATGTCAAGCCCTAGGGGATTGTGGCTCAAAGGTAAATTATCTGAGCAAAAAAGGATACAAGAATAGCTTACAAGTAACTATAAACGGAGGTTAGCTGAAAAGTTAATATTTAAAAATACGGCTTTAGTTAGAAAATGATGAATAAAAAAATAGTGTTGATGCTCGCAATCATTCTTATTACCCCTTTTACTGTTGCCGCAAGCACACAAATTAATGTTGAAACCTTACAAGGCGTTACAGTGACTGTTTCTATTCTTGAAACAGCAGATACATACTACGCCGTACAGAGTTTCTATGACTTGCCTGCGGGCGATACAGGTAACGTTTCAGTAACTTACAATGGGGATAAAGAAGAATTTGATCTTGCCGTGTATGTTAAAATAGGCGGTGAGACAGCCTACTATGAACGATTCAGAGGGTTCACTGCTGGAGAACCTATTTATGTTCAATTACCTAAAAAACATGATGCTGAAGCACCAGCCATTTACAAGGAGCAAAATATTAGCTCAGACGTAAACGAGAGCAACAATACTGCTTCAACAACCCTTGAGAGCACCAATTCTACTGCTCCAGGGCTTACTGGTTTTGCTACGTCGGAGAATGGGAGATTAGGCAGTTATAAATATTATCTTATCGGCGCTGTATTGCTTGTAGGTCTTCTTGTTGCTTCATTTGCTGTGCGAGCTAAGATTCGAGGAACACCAAAAGCTCCAAGCAATCCTGAGTCTATTGCCCAAAAGAGTTTGCCGAGACTATCGCCTGCTATTAACCAACCAGCACCTAAGGAAGATATGCGAGCTAAAATTGAAGATGCGGAAAGGAAGATCAGAGAAGCTAGCGCAGATCTTGAGCGCATAAAAAAGAAGGAAAAGATAGAAGAAACCGAGCAACGACTTGAGCAAGAACGAAAGGATCTTGAGCGCATGCGTTCTGAATTTGATGGAACGAGTAAACTCAAGTAAAGTTACCATTCTAGAGTAACAGAAATATTTAAATAATACGAACTCCTCTGCAGGATATGAATATCAGAAAGAGTCTTATGGCGACAGGACTAGCTGGCCTAGTAAGTCTGACTGGTTGTGAAGAATTTGCTAAACCTAAACCTGGTGGATTGGCCATACTTAGTGGCGCAGCTATTGGAGGACCAGTGGGCGATATACTATCTGCTGCTGGCGTTGCTCAAGCGGCTCGAGGTGCAGAACGAGATAGCGTTACCCTTACTTCATCTTCTTCTGACGTTCCCGATTACGCTCTTGCTTACGGGCCTTCATATACCACCCCAACACCGATTATAAGCTCAACTGCATTTATTCCTCAAAATGGCCGCAGTTTCGTTTGTAATGAATGGGTTGATGAAGATAAGGATGGAGCTATCGCAGCTGTAGAAATTAAAGGACTTAAGAGGGATTTTTCTAGAAATGAAAACCTTGCTATTGGCGTTTATATTCCTGCTATAAACAAGACTAACCCTGGAGATATAAAATTTACTCTTTCAAATACTGACAGTCATACAGATGTGTCCACAGTTAATGCTACAATAGACACTTCCTTTCATATATTAATATATAATTGCAGGCAGTTCCAACCTGGGAATTACAAAGCGACATGGCGATCAAATAATGCACCCTATGCAGAAAGCGATTTTTCTATCAAACCTTGACGACGAATAGATACCGAGAATATTTATAAACAAAGATTTGTTCACTAAATGATGTCGAAAGAGGGTTCAAACGTGTTACGTTCCGCTGCATTAAGTGAAATTTTCCTAATTGTTCTTTCGACTATAGCAATCTCATTTATTATTGGACAAACAAATATTGTTTCTGCTGCCGATACTACACATTATTATTTCACTACAACAGACCCTACTACTGGAGAACCTTATGTCGCAGAACATATTGGCGGTACGCCAAGTGATGCACAGTTGCAAAGTGGAAAATTCTTTACCTCTCGAGAAGCAGCGCAGAAATCAATTTCTGCTCAATCGCAAGCGCCAAGTGTTTCTGGAACTGCTCCTCCTCCACAAACTAATCCTGTTGGGGCTGCCGGAGGTTTAGTTCAAGCAGCATCTCTTCTTTCTACAAAAAGACCTATCCCGCCTAATAGTGCAACAAATATGTATAGTACAACTAAACCTCTTCAAGTGGGATCATCAACAATTCCAACCGGTACAACGTTAAAATATACCGATGCTGGACTTATAGATTCCAAAGGAACCCTCTATCCTGTAGATAAAGCCACTGCTCAGAAAGCTCTAGAGGGCGGAGATCTTAATTATGTTCCTAAGACGCAAGTTTCTGATTACCAATATGCACACTTCGGCCAGGAAGCTCCGGCTTTAAGTAGCATAAAAAGTTTGAAGGATATCCAAGGCAAGCCAGGTTTTGAAAATGTTGCTGACGTAAGAGTAACGGATACCACTACGACGCTGCTTGACAAGGATGGAAAGGCCTTGGAAGTTTATGATACGAAAAGTGGGGCATTAATAAAATCAGCAGTTGGTACAAGCGAATATCAAGGAAGCTTATTCGGATTAATTGACGTTCCCGGATTTTTCTTGGGGCATTTAGCTGATGGGCTGACGTGGTCTCTTCTTGTTGTGGGAGCAGTACAATTACTTGTTCCATTGTTTGGGGGAGATTCTAAACTGACAAATGCGATAAGTGCAGCAGCATTTGCAGGCATTATGGGCGGACAGGCAATTTATGGATTGTTTGGAAAAGGTGCAGGCACCTTAGGAAATCAAAGAATATGGACGCAGACACTTACTGGGCCTCAGGCAGCATTAATTGGTGTTGGTATAGCTGCAGTCGTGTTTATTCTTTTATACAAGAAAGAAAAACAGAAAGTAGTTACATTGCAATGTTTGCCTTGGGAAGCACCACTTGGAGGAGCTGATTGTGAGAGATGTAATCAAGATCCTCTTAAGCCATGTTCAGAGTATCGATGTAAGTCTTTAGGACAAGCATGTGATATTGTCAATAAAGGTACGACTCAAGAACGTTGTGTTTGGATTGCGCGAAACGACGTCAAGTCCCCATTGATAACTCCCTGGAAAGAAGTGCTGACTGAGAAACACGTGTACACGGATATGCGCGGCAGACCACCTTCGCGAGGAACACAAATAAAATATTCTCAATCTACTGACGGATGTATACAGCCATTCACTGCATTAGAGTTTGGTTTGAGGACAGATGAGCCTTCGCAATGTAAAATAGATATTATAAGCAACAAAACATTTGATGAAATGCAGTTCTACTTTGGAGAAAGCAATTTGTTTGCTTACAATCATACTGAAAAATTAAGGTTGCCTTCTCCCGATTCTGTGACTGCTGAATCTCCTGAATTACCTTCTGAAGGATTGTACAACTTCTATGTACGATGTCGTGACGCAAATGGAAATGTAAATGAAGATGAGTTTGTATTCAATATGTGCGTGGATAAGAGCCCAGATAGTACGCCTCCTGTTATTGAGAGCACATCAATAACTTCAGGAAGCGCAGTTACGTTTGGTGTACAAAATACCACATTGTCGTTATTTGTAAACGAACCTTCTGAATGTAAATGGAGCAAACAAGACAAGGGATTTGACCTGATGGAAAATAACATGAGCTGTTCATCTCACGTCTACCAACAGAATGCACAGCAACTATATCCATGTACGACGACACTTGGAGGCATAAAGGACAAGGAAGACAATGCTTTCTTCTTCCGTTGTAAAGATCAGCCATTAAAACCTGAAAACGAGAGAAATACCAATCAGGAAAGTTATGCATTTACTCTCAAAGGTACACAAAGCCTTTCTATACTCGCAGTTGGCCCTAATAGCACAATTACTGGGAGCACCTCCATCGTTCAAGTTAACCTTACGGCGACTACTGACGATGGTGCAGACGAAGGGAAGGCGACCTGTTACTTTAGCCCGACCGGAAAAGAAGGAGATTATGTTACTATGTTTGAAACTAATGATTGGAAGCACAAACAAATCTTGAGCCTGCCTAGTGGAAGTTATACGTATTTCTTCAGATGTATTGATGCAGGAGGAAACCTTGATCAAAAGAACACCTCGTTCACAATATTAACCGATAGATCTGCACCTCAAGTAACTCGTGTGTATAAAGAATCTGATGCACTAAAGCTAGTAACAAATGAAGACGCTCAGTGCTCTTATTCGCTTTCAAGCTGTAATTTTGTATTTGAAGAAGGAATTAATATGCTTCTTTTGAATTCGCAAGAGCGAGGCGTTCACGCTACACCTTGGAAACCACAACAAAGCTATTTCATTAAGTGTAGAGATGACTGGGGTAACGAACCAAGCCCTAATGCATGTTCAATTGTCGTGGGAGCATCCACGCTTACCTAAACGATGATGAGAAAAAAAGGAGATATATCGCTCTCTTTTGGAATGATACTCTCGATTATTATTATTGCTGCAATACTCGGAACGGCAGTGTATGCAATAAGGTATTTTTTACAACTCAAGCAATGCACTGAATTAGGTTTATATGCAAGAGATTTACAGGTCAAGATAGACGATGCATGGAATTCTGACAGCGTGCACGATACATTTACGGGAGTTATTCCTGGATCAGTGGATGAAATTTGTATGGGCGATGTAACACAGGCAAAGAATAAACCAGAATATAATATCCTGAAAAGGTATGAAGGAAGAGATGCAAATCTCTTCTATTATATTTCCCCTTCCTCTTGTAGTGTCAAATATGCTAATCTTAAGCACGTGCGCTTTTCGACGTTCTTTTGCATAAAAACAAGTAAGGGCAAGGCAACAGTTTCGCTTGAGAAGAACAGCGAAGATAGCCTCGTGCTATTAAAACCTCTATGAACCACAAAGGATTTGAGTTTAGTTTTGCATGGATTTTTGCTTTGTTTGTAGGTATAGCAATAATATCGCTTGCTGTTTATACCGCTACGCAACTTGTTGATACAAGCTCACGCGAGTATAATACTAAAGTCGCAGCCCAATTGGGGGTTATTCTTAATCCTGTAGAAACTAATCTAGAAACGAGTAAAACATACCCTCTAGTATTTCCCGATGAAACGCGATTGAGGAATATATGTAATGTAGAAGGCACTTTTGGTTTACAACAATTACAAGTTAGCGTCCGCAATTCGTTTGGAAAAACGTGGAATGATGCAGGCACTCCGGCAAGCTTTTCAAATAAGTATATTTTCTCTCAAGAAACAGTTCAAGGACAGGCATTTTATCTTATTGTCCAGCCAGTTAATTTACCTTATAAAATAGGAGATATGATTATTGTCATAGATAAGGACTATTGTTTTGTACAACCTCCTGAGGATGTTGCTTCAGATATTGCCTCATGGAACGTGCCTCTTATTAGCACTAGTCAAACCAAGACTGGTTGCAAGAAAGATAGCATAAGCGTATGTTTTTCTGGGACTGGTTGCAATGTCAGTGTTTCTCAAAATAGTGATTTGTCTGGAAAAGTCACTCTCCAAAGGAAAAATTTAGATTACTACGGCCCTTTACTCTACTCTGCTATTTTCTCGGATCCTGATATATACAACTGTCAACTTACTCGGTTAAGAAAGCGTGCTAACGAACTTGCATCAGTCTATATTGGGAAAACTAATGCCCTTTCGGCTCAAGGATGCTCTTCTAACATGGCTTCGGAACTGCAAGCCTACTCAGCTCATCTAAAAGATAATCGAATCGCATTGAGTTCACTCGTCGTAGAGTCCGAACAACTTTCCAATCAAAATGAAAAACTTATTTGCCCGCTCTTCTAAAGGACAGCTAAAGATACAGCAGATGGCTTTTGTACTTGTAGCATTTATACTCCTTTTTGGACTTGCGGCGCTTTTTTATTTTTCTTTCAAATTGAATTCACTGAAGTCTGCAGCAACAGACATACGTCACGAGCAAGCCCAAGAACTCGTTAGAAAAATGTCTGCCTCTCCTGAGTTTGCTTGGACGGTTGATGATTGTGCAAGCTGTGTTGATGAAGATAAAGTGTTTGCCCTGAAAAACATTACAAGCTACACTGGATTTTGGGGGAACAACATCGGAAAGCTACAAATAAAGAAAGTATATCCTTCTGATAACAAGACTATTGAATGTACTCGGGCAAATTACCCTTCGTGTAACACAATAACTCTGATAAATAAAAAAAGCAATTATACTAGTGAAGAAGCGTTCGTTGCTTTATGTAGATTTGATTCTATTTACTCTGAGACGCACTGCGAGTTAGGAAAGATTGTTATGGGAGTAAACTCGGCATGAAACCGATGAAAAAGGGACAAGAAGAGATAGTAGGATTTGTAGTTATAGTGATACTTCTTGCAATTGTCATGCTTATTTTTCTCGCATTCAATCTACACTCTACACCTGAGACTCGAAAGAGCGTTACAGTACAACAATTCCTTGCAAGTTCCCTAGAATATACTACAGATTGTAGTCTTAGAACACAAGAACATGCAAGAGTTAAGGAGTTGTTTAATGAATGTAGAGAGGGAAGTACGTGTGTAGATCAAAGATCAGCCTGTCAAATTCTTAATGAAACATTACCCTTGCTTATTAAACAAGGGTTGAATATAGGGCAAGATAGGCCTCTTGTAGGATATAATTTTAGCTCTTCTTACTGGCCTTATAATGGAAGTACTGAGAGGATGCCTATTCTGGCCTTTAGTTATGGAAATTGTACCTCTGGACGCACCTTACGGGGCGCTAGTGAGCTTCAGCCTTCTGAGGGCGGCACTATTCACACCACACTAGAAGTATGCTCTTAAACCTTAATTTCTATCTTTATGGACTCTACGCTCAGTAAAGGTCTCAAGCGTTGTCTTTTCCCCGTTTTTTCAGAAACTAATTCAATGAATCCAAAACGCTGCAATAACTTAATGTCTTCATTTACTGATTTAAAATCTCTTCCGAGCAATTTTGCAAGATGATATATTGAAAGAGGGTTTTTGGTTTTGATGGTGTGCATAATTCTCGCCTTTTCATTGGAAAGAACGGCACGAAGAGCCGCTAAACCTTCGAAATTAAGCTCTTCTTTTTCCCCATATAGTCTTTTGAACAATAAAGAGAATGTGCCTTTCTCATCTACCAGAGTTATCTCGCGTGTTTTAGTCTTTGATGCCATAGAGGTTATATTTATCTATATAAGAATAATAGATCTTATGTTTATATATGTTTTGTTGACCCATATACTACTGTAAATACCAGATATATGATATTCCTATACTCGTCTGGTGCGGAAATAATTGTCACTAACAGTAGTAACGACATAAGGTTTATAAAGCAAAATAAGGCTTTCGAAGACAAATTAGGGTTGAAGATAGGCCACTATAGAAAACTTTTTAAAGCCTAAATGAGAAAAGGTATTACTCTGTAAAGCAGAGTACCACGTGTCTACACGACACGTTGCTGTGATATTCTCACGGCGGACGGGTTGCATCGCAACTCCCTCTAAGAGGAGTTCTTCGGAACTGTCAAGCGTACAAAGCTGAAAGGAGGTTGAAAAAAATGAAATTTAATTTTAGAAAAATCGCGTCTGCTGCTTCATCCTTATTGCTAGGAGTTTCTACAGTAGCTTTGGCTGCTGCCGCAAACTACCCTGCTCCATTCGTACAGAATGGTAAGGCTGATGTAGCAATAGTAGTAGGACAAAGTGCCGCTACTAGTGATATGTCTGCAGCTACTGCATTGAGCGCAGACCTTGGAACAGCTTTTGTTTCCCAAGGAGGAAGTTCATCAACAACCACAAGTACCACAACTACGACTGGTGATGTTTTCCCGCTCTTTACTAGCTCCACAGAACTTTATCTAAACGATTCGATTAATGCAGCACGAGCTTCTATCACTGCTGATGATCTTCCATCTGTTCTTGCAGACGGTAGCTTCTCAGGAGATGTAGATGCTGATTATACCCAGACTATTGATCTTAGTAGCTATGGACGAGTCTTGTTCGGTAAAGAACCAACAACTGACAACGATCCACAAGTCTACATACGTCTTGGTACTTCTTCATCAAATACGGTGTATAATAGCACTATAGTATTTGATCGCGCAATTAATCTTACGAATGCTGACTCACAAGGAGAAACTCTTAACCTTTTCGGAAAAGAGTGGACCGTAGGTTCAGACTCAACAAGTTCAGAGATTGTACTTTACAAATCTTCTGAAAAGTTTGTCTTGTCCCTAGGAGGAAGTACGCCTGCCCCATCAAAGACCGTTACTGTAGATGGAAACACATATACCGTAGAACTTGTTTCTGGATCAGATTCTAGCGCGACACTTCGCGTTACTGATAGCTCAGGAAAAGTTGAAAGCAAAGAGATTGATGAAGATCAATCCAAAAAGGTAAATGGAGTTGAAGTCGCAGTCACTTCTGCTGACGAATCCGAGGCTCTCGGTTCTGTTACTGCTGAAGTAACTGTTGGAAGTAACAAAATTGTCCTTCAAGATGGACAAAATGTCAAATATGGTGCTAACGAAGATAATATCGAAGGATCTACAGTAGACTTAATTGGAACTGTCGGCGCTTTAACACAAATTCGTATCCAGACATATGCTGATGATAGCGATACAGACGCTGTTGCAGCAGGAGGGACTTTCTTAGACCCAGTCTGGGGAAGCTTCAAGATTGACTTTTCAGCTTTGAACGAGAATCTAGACTCAACATCTAGAGACATGATTAAAGTTGATAATTCAGGTGATGACCGAATGAGAGTCGAATTCACTGACCATCGAAATAATGAGAAAGCCATGGAGTTTGTAAATAACCAATCGCAAACTATAAGACTTGCTCATGGTGATCAAGGAAGAGACCTTATCAAGGTTGTTGAAGGCGCTCCGCTTAACCGATCTATGTACGTTACTGTAGGAAATCAGGACGAGGGGTATCTTCTCGAACTGAAGACCGTAACAAACAGTACATCAGGTAATGGTTATTCGGATGACGAAGTTGTATTCCGAGATGTGTTCGATACCTCGAAAGAGTATCACACTACTATCACTGCTGATGGTACGGGTACACTTACAGTTGGTGGACGAACCTATACAGTTACGTATGTCGGTGCTTCAGGAGACAATGATAACATCCTTGTTCGATTGAACTATCCAGACAGCTCAAGTAACGGCCTAGTTGCTTATCCAACAATTGAAACTTCAAAGGGTGCTAAAGTAGCATTCTACGAACCTTTAACTGTCAACTTAACAAACTTCCTTGGTACAACCTATCAGAACGTATCTAGCTTCTTGTTCCCTGACGGGGATGACTATGCTAGTTCGGTTGCGACTGCAGTTTCTGCAAACGGTATTAACTTTACCGTCGGTGGAACTCAAGTAAACGCGTTAGTTAATGCAACTACTGCTTCGGCAGGTGCACTTACTTACAACTTTACGTATGCAGGTCCTGCAACTACAACAATCTACTTGGTAAATCCAGTAGACGGAGGTAACATCGTTTCCCCTGCACTTGTTGTATTTGAAGAGGAAGAAGACCGTAATAACAACTGGCCTGCTATGATTATAACTCTAGAAGGCGCAGGTACATCTACAGATGGACTTGGAGTTAATACGGTAAGAAGTACGTCTGCACTATCGAATAGCTTTATCACTATGGAAAGCAATGATGACTTGTCTCAGTTACTCACATATCGTGGATCATTAGTGACCCTTGATAATGCTGAAAGTGACCAGAAGACAGCAACCATCAGCTATCCTGATGAACAAGTTCAAGCGAAAGTGTATGTTTCAGAAGGCGAAGCTAGTGTCAGCAATGGCAATGGCGGAGTACTTGGAAATATTGTTGTTAAAGACAGCGAAGTATCCAGTGTGAGCAGTAAGAACCTAGTAGTTCTTGGAGGTAGTTGTATTAATACAGCTGCATCTAAATTACTTGGTAGCTCTTCACCGCTTTGCGGTGCAGACTTCTCTGCTAAGACCGGAGTAAATGCTGGTTCGTACGTTATTCAAAGCTTTGCATCGCCTTGGAGTTCAAGTAAAATTGCTTTACTTGTCGCCGGCTACAATGCTGAAGACACAACGAATGCTGCTAACGCTCTTAAGTCTAACACGATTGACACGATGACTGGTAAGAAATATACCGGATCAACCGCTACAAGCGTGACACCAGTACTTAGTTAAAGACAATTTTTGTTTTTTTTCTTTTTCTTTTATTTTTTATCTCTTAGCGTAAGCTTTTTTAATGCTTAACTCTAAGTTTTTAGATGAAACGAATAGGCAATGAAAGCTCGCGCGAAGAAGGACAGAAGAGAAAGCAAGTTATTCTAGGAGTCTTACTTGTATTGCTTATGTTTGGAAGCGTCCTTGGTTATGCTCTTTCACTTATAGGCTCAAAAGATAGTGTTGGGTCTACGAACTTAGAAGATTCCTCGCATATAGTGAACGCTAATGGTGTACAATTCAGTTTTATTCACTCTACTAATGAAACTCGCCAAGTGCCCATAGAAGGCAGTTTCTCTGGCCAGGACTATGTAAACAAACCTGTATATATTGCTGCAAGCGACATTGCTGTTTTTCAGCAGATTGCCGCAGCAGCAAGCACCCAGGCAGAGAGAGTACAACAAGCTTGCTACGGGGCATGTGAAGATCAGAGCTTGCCTGAAAAAACATGCGCAGATGTACTTATCGTTTGGACTCCAAGTAAGACAAACAGAGTATATGTTAATGATTCGTGCGTATTTATCGATGGAGATTCATTAGCTGTAGAAGCATTCCTCTATAGATTCTTCGGAATAAGTTAGGAAAAGTTTAAAAGTCGAATGATACCTTATAGCGTATGAAACCGACGGTAACTAAAGCTACTAAAACAGAGAAAATACTTGAAAAAGATATACTCAAAGTAGTAGGTTTTATTGCAATACTTATTTTAATTTACTGGATTGCGGGAGCTTACTTCAAATCATTAAGCCATTTTAACTATCGCGGACTAGAATTCACTAAAGAGAGATTTGATAAACTTACGGTCTACCATTATTACTATTATTTTAAAAATAAAATTGGGCAACCCGTACAGTTCAATCTGTACTTGAGGCATGACCCTAGAACTAATAATGTAACTGTGGAAGGTGATCCTGTGCTGTTTGAGAAGGCATATGCTTACATGACGTTTGACTCAAGTTACCCTAATACTTGCAATGATAGTACCCAGGCAGTTGTAGATCTAGGGCTCTTTTTGACTCAAAATCAAATCAAAGTCTTTAACGGATTAATGAACGAAACAGAAGCACGTATAACAAATCAAACCCATTATTCCTGTAGTAATCTATCCCCTACTGTAGAAGTAATTGAACTAAAGGGCGGAGACGAAACAAAAATACATGTAAACGGTAATTGCCATCAGATAATTATTGGACCTGATTGCAAAGTACAAGAAGCTGTAGAGAAGTTTAAGTTAGAATCTATCCTTAATGCACGTAATGCTACGACTGCAGCGAGCCAGTTACTTACTTAGAATATATTTCTTTTATCAACTTTTTGACGTCGCTGTAAAATGGAACTTCTTTTATACTAAAAGAAAAGACTGTAGCAAACCATAATAGCGCGACAAGAATAGTGCTGCCAAAGTACCATATAGCCCTATGGGCGAAGTCAAAGTAGGTATAACCGGTAAAGAGAAGAGAACTAAAAAAAACAATACGAAATATATTTAGACTGAGGAAGAGTGCAAAAACGAACGTGATTACTTCTAGACGCTTTATACGGTTCATTGGTGTAGCCATTGCAAGGATAAGCAATAAATAATAGGCTGAACCGGCGATACATGCTGGAATAATTGTCGCGTAATATCCCTTAAAAAACAATACTGAGGAGGAGATCATAGTTGCATCATACATAAAATGCAAAAAGAAATAGGAAGGATAAACGGTAAGTGGAGTAAATATAACATAGAACAGGCCTTTCTCGCTTAATATAAGGTTGAGGATACCTATAAGAATAAGCAATCCATATCTTAAACCTAATGAACTAAGATAGTGTTTATTCATTACTCATCCACTAAAGGATAGTTAAAAAAGGTGTTTATCTGCGTGATAAACGTACTGCAACAATAATGATAAGCACAATCAAAACTACATTGATTATTCCGATTATCCACAAGAGGCTTGCATTTCCACTGAAACTGAATCCACTTGATTTTGATTCAAGGTTAACTTCTACAGGTTGAGAGATTGAATCTCCATTGCCTCTAGCTTGAAGAGTGAATGATTGAGCTCCTGCGGCAGTGTCATCTACAGTGAAAGTGAAAGTAACTGTCTGGCTGTCTCCTGAGTCTAAGGATAATGTTCTACTCGATACAGAATCAAGTTTTGCCCATGATTGATATCCTGAAGCATCGAGTGCAAGAGTAACTGGCTGCGAACCTGTATTGGTGATTATCGCGTCGACTACAAGCTTTGAGCCTGCTTGAGCAGAAGACTTTAGAGTTGGACTGATATCAACATCATTCAAGTTTCCTGATCCTGTGTTTGAACCAGATCCTGAACTAGCACAACCGATTATATTGAGACTTCCCCTGGTAAGATCATCGGAACGATCTTGATAGTTTCCATTTCGATAGCCATATTCCGCTCTAAACATAATAGGATATTTCTTATTCTGCATATTGCTAGGTAAGTCTAGAGTAAAGTCTATGACTTCGCTATCTCCTCTGTCTAGATTGTTTCTGATTTCAAATTCTTGATTAAGCCCAAGCTCTTTGTTGAACATTGTGATTCTTACTTGGTCTTGATCTTTATCTCCAACATTGAAGACTTCAAATGATCCTGATGCTGATTCTGCGCAGGTTGTTTCGCTTGGTAAATGCACATTATCGATTGTGATAAGCTTGTCATCATCGTTTTCCTGTTTAACGCTTATTGATTGGAAAATGCGATTGTTAAGGTTGCCTGAAGAGTCTATACAATCCTTGTCTTCGTTTCCATCAGAGTAGGCCTTCACAGCTAGTTTATAACTTCCAGTGTCAAAGTCTGCAGGAACTTGGAATTCAAATGTTGCAGTATCATCATCATTGTGTCCAAAGTCGCCCAATTCAATTTGGTCTTCATCAGCATTCGAGAATTCAAGGCTTCCAGTAACGTCATTTCCTGAGCCATCATATAATACAAGGTCAACGAATACGTCATTTATATCTTCACCACGATCTTCTACTTTTACTTCAACTTCTACAGTGTCAAGAAGTTTCCATTCTTCATCTTTATCGCCACTGCTTCTTATTTTAACTCGGGATAACGTAAGATTTGTTCCGCGTGGTCCAGCTTCACATAATCCTTTATCAAGGGTTAAAGGCACAGAAGTCTGCACTGTTTGACTGCCAGAAATATTACCTACCGCGTTTACAGTTATTTCGTGATTACCGAATGAAAGACCGTTTATATTAATAGGAGTGATATTTATTGTTTGAGCAGTGTTAGCATCTAGCGTTGAGATTGTTGAAGGTGTAAATTTAAGATTAAATCCGCCACTTGAGCCAGTTGTGGTGAAAAAGATAGAAGTAACTGCGGCCGAGCTGTTAACATTAGTCAGTGTAAGGCTTGTATTTTGACCAATTACTATATGAGAGTCTGAGGCAGTTAGAATCAAAGATGATGTATCTACTGCAATTACCATTGTGGAAACTAGAGCTAAGGATAGTACAAAAGTCAAAAGTAATAAGCTGACTGATCTTTTCATGTTGTAACTTGACAATTACACTACTTTATAAATCTTTCGATGTAAGTTATTTTATCGAGGAGAATCTTTATATAATTCTCTCGCCTAGGAAGGAAGATGGTTATTAGGGCTAAAGAGAACATTGTGGGCGCTTGGGCCTTTCTTATCGGCGTTATCGTCGCGATTGTTGGTGGTGTGATACTCAGCTTTGGATATTCGGTTAACCCTCTTATATTGGCCCTTCTGGCCATAATTGGTTTAGTTGCAGGATTTTTTGTTGACGTAAGCGAGAACAAAGGCTCAACGTTCTTGATGATAGCAGTATCTCTTGTTATTGTGAGCTTTGCAGGTCAACAGGGCATTGCAGGCGTTCAAATTATAGGAATTAGTATCGGTACGCTAGTCTCTTCCACTCTTGCAGGGCTTCTCGTTTTACTCGTGCCTGCAACAATAGTGGTTGCAATAAAGAGTTTATTCTCGCTGGCTAGAAGATAATAGGCAGTAGAGAAATTAATAGACTACCGTCTTAAAGAAAAGTATGAAAATAAACCAGGCTAAAGAACGTTAATATAGCTCTAAACTATCTTTCTTAGGCATTGCCTTGTCTTGAGCCTTATGCACTTCTGCAAATGGAGGAGTCGCTATAATTGTATTCTCGCCAAAGCCTGCAATAGATCCTTCCATTGCTTCGACTGTTTTCTTTATCTTAGCGATAGCGCGCTTTAATTCAATAACATCCTTAGACTTGATTGTCTTTATATCAATAACTGCAATAGTGTACCCTTCTCTTAATGAGTTAAGAATTTCTGTAATGTCATCGTACTGTTTAAGTACAAATGGTCGAACAATAACTTTGCTTTTAACTTCTTGAGCTTGACCAACATCAATTTCAAGGTAGTCTTCTTGTCCACCTTCTTTTCCGAACATCTTTTTTAAGCTGAATGCCATAGGAGATGGAACGTTATACAGTTTATAAATATTATCGTGCTTGATTCTCTACATAATCTACTTTATTTCATTATGCGATGACGACGGCTTTTTACGCAATTCAGACACTTTCATTTCAATTAATGCCTCTTGTTTCTCCGTAGCACTAACATGTAATCCGATGATGCGTTTTTTCTCTTCAAGTTCCTTCTTAAGATCAGACTTATTGGTGCGAAGCATGATATTTCCTATCACTTTATACACCTCGTCAGGCGATTTTTCTAATTCTTTTAGTGCATTAGATGCCTCGTTAAGCTCTATTTCTAGAGATTGTTTTTGCATAAGTATTTGCTGGAGGTTATTTTCAAGAAATTGAAGCTCTCTTATGGTCGTATCTTGAGAACTCATACTGCCTTAATCTTCACAACGTGCTTACGTGGTTTGTAAAAGATTTTAGAATTGCACGCAGGGCAAACGAAACGCTTTTCAAGAATTTTACTTGTCAAAACTTTTCCGCATTTAAAACATTTATATTGAGCCATTGAATATAGGGAATGATTGGGTTTTTAAATTTGTTGTTAACAACTAACTTGCGTTTAGGATGTATGCGTGACTTGCGAATGTTTTTTTACATCGAGGGCAATGCCAAATTCCAGCAGCTACGCGTTTTGTGCCTGCCTTAGAACAATGAGGGCAAATTTGTCTTTGTCTTTGTACAGATTCTATTTGATTATACTTATTTCTGACTCGTGTGCCATATCCTGCACCAAATTTACCGAATGCTTGAATCTTCTTTGTCTTTGATCCCATTGTGTTATAATGAAATGATGTAAAAATGAGTGTTTTTAAACTATTCCATTGGTTTTCAGAAAATCCAAGGCTCATCTTATAAGACTCAAATAGTCTTTTCGCTAGAACTCATGATCCTTAAATATAGCTATTTTTGTCTTTTTCTCGGTTAAGAGGTCTCTTATCCACTTCCAATTCGTAATATGTTTCTATGATCGGTAAGAATCTACACAAAACAAACTCTGTAAAAAACCTACTTAAATTAAGTAAGAAATTTATTGGAGAAGCGACTATTTTAATCAGGCCTCGATTTTGATGTCTGATGCAAGAATACCTTACTTTTTTTATTTTAAAACTTGCAAATTCGCTGTAGTATCCGGGAGAATTTTCAAAACGATCGAATGAATACCCATTAGGATACCACTTATGGGTCAAGTCGCCAAAAGCAAAGACATGAGAACAGTGAGGAGTATAAACAATTATCTTTCCGCCTTCTTTAGTTATCCTCCACAATTCTTCCATTAATTTAACAGGGTTATCAAAATGCTCTATTATATGGCTTGCAAGAATCATATCAAATTCGTCATTCTTAAATGGAAGAGGAAATTTAGTTAGATCCCAAACAACATCTGGCTTGTACTGCTTATTATAATCTAGATTTACATACCCTTTTAGTTTATTTAATCCGCTACCTAAATTTAATTTTTTTCTTACTCTCTCTTCCTTCATAAGATTTTAAGAAAAGTCTTCCTTATAAATTTGCCTATATATTTTTAACAAAATAGTTAGACTCCATACGAATAATATTTATTTATATGGGGCTGCCCGGATTTGAACCGGGGTCGCAAGATCCCAAATCTTGAATGTTAACCAAGCTGCACCACAGCCCCTTGATGAAAATCGAGCCACGGTGGTATTTAAAGATTCGCAGATAAATTTTTATAGCAATTTAGTTAACATTGTTATGCGTAAGGAACAGATCATCTTTTTTCTAGTAATTATATTTATTATAGCCTTCGCAGCTTTAAAGCAAGGCATTTCATCCAACCCTGATTCGGAAGACGGCACTTACTATTATAGACATGATAGCGAAAAACTTCCAATAGCTAAATGTAGAGTTATAGATGGAAAGCCGGAATTTCAGAAGATTACCTATTTTTATGCGGTAGATAATGAGACGGTAGTTGGAACATGTTATGAAGGACGACATGATGCTTACTGTGAAGCTAACTCTCCTGTAATGATTGATAGTATCCATATGTGGAACGATAGTTCAAGTGTTTGGTACTATTGCGATACATCTAATAGAAAGTAAAATAAAATTATTTCTTTTTTGCAGGTTTAGCTTCTTCTTTCTTTGCAGCTACAGCTTCAGGAGCTTTTCCTGGTGCGGCAGCAGCTCCCGTTGCTGGAGCCCCTGTAGCAGGCGCAGCGGCAAGTGCGGCAGCCTTAACAGCTTCTTCTGCAAGTTTAGCAGCTTCTGCAGCCTTCGCTTTAGCTTCCTGTTGAGATTTAACACTCGAGAATGTTTGAATAAGATGTGCTTTCTTCTCGGCACTAACATCTGTTTTTTCATGTTTTATTTCTTTATCGTACATTCCTAGGTCAATATCTTTTTCGACTTGTTTTGCTTCTTTATCCTCAATTAAGACACCGAGAGAAACGCAACTACCGACCACTAATTTTACTGCCGCCTTCAAATCGCGAGCCAACATGTTAGGTAGTTTAGTTTTTGCAATGAAAATGACTTGCTCTATTGCAAGATTGCCTACTTTAGTCTCATGTGGTTGTCCTGAACCCTTGTCAAGAGAAAGTTCTTTTTTAATCAACTCAGCAACAGGAGGAGAGAAAACTTTAATAGTGAATTGTTTGCTTTTTGGATTGACATCGATTTCGACAGGAACCTTAACGCCCTTAAATCCGGCAGTAGCGGCATTTACATCTGCAATTACTTTTCCAAGATTGATACCCATAGGCCCAAGTTGCTGAGCTACAGAAGGACCTGGCTTCATGCCTCCGCCCTCAACAATTAATTTTACGATCATTCTTTGTCTTCCTCACTTGCCGGCTCGTTTTCTCGCCTTATAACTCTTACGTTATCCATTTTAACTGTTACTGGGATAGGAACCGCAGCCCCAAGAAGAGATACAACGACCTCTCGCTTTTGTTTGTCGACGCGAATTACCTTTCCTTTTTCTTTTTTGAACAAGTCGGCAATCATCTCGACTATGTCTCCAATTTCAATATTAAAGTCTTCAACCTCTGGTTGAACCATATTTTTGATTTCATCGTAGGCAAGAGTTTTGCCAATGATGCCTTTTACATAAGGGAGATTAAAAACAGATTCTTCAGCTGAATCTCTATCTGCAGCTTCCAGTAAAATATATCCGCGCAGCCCATGAGGCCTAACAACAGAAAAAACACTTAGTTGTTTTTTATTGGCACGGTCAGTAATCATTTCGATTGCTTTCTCTTCCTTGTTGGTTGTTACCTTTATAACAAAAATCATTGTACACACTACCTCTAATATTGAAGAAGTAGTACTAAGATAGTTTTTACGAGGTTTATAAATCTTATGCAATCGCCTTTATTATAGCTGCAATAATAAATCCGAAAAGACCTAGTAGTAAAATCCCTATTACAGAAACTTTTGCAACAGTTTTATATTCCATCATGTTCGGTTTTCTCAATACTCTCCATACACGAACCGACTGTAAAAAGAAGGATTTTATTTTTTCTCGCATAGGGATACACCGCAAGGCTATTTTTAAATTTAGTTATCTAGGAAATCAATGCCTAATTCGTTTCCTAACGTGCTGTCAGAATTCTTGGCAAGAGTCGTAGACCCCAAAATCTGCGAGCTTTGAACTCCAGTAACTATCAGCAAGACTTTTATTGACTTTTCCATATCTGCAGAGATTTGTGCTCCTGAGATTATTTTTGCGTCCGGAGCAATTTTACTGCCTATTTCTTCCATTACTATTTTGTATTCTTCTAAAGTCATATCGGGGCCACCGATAATATTGATTAGTGCACCCTTTGCCTCTTTTATATTCACGTCAAGTAACGGATTATTAATTGCCCTTTCGACTGCCTCAAGTGCACGACCAGACGTTGCGTCCGATTCTCCTATGCCTATAAGTGAAACGCCGCCGTTAGACATTACTGCTTTAATATCTGCAAAGTCTAGGTTCACCAATCCAGAGGTTGTGATAAGTTCTGCAATCCCTTTAACTGAATTAGTCAGAATCTCATCTGCTACTTTGAAGGCTGTGTGCAACGGAAGTTCTGGTGCAAGCTCAAGAAGTTTATCGTTCGGAATTACAATAAGCGTGTCTGCTACCGAGGCCATGCGTTCTAGACCATACTGAGAGTTCTCTATACGCTTTTGGCCTTCAACCGTAAATGGCAGAGTTACAATCCCTATTGTCAACGCACCTTGTTTCTTTGCCAGTTCTGCAACTACTGGTGCGGCTCCTGTTCCAGTACCTCCACCAAGACCGCATGTAATGAAAACCATATCGCTGTTAGCAAGATTCTTACGAAGTTCTTGTTCCGACTCTCGTGCAGCCTCTTCACCGATCTTAGGGTTGCTTCCTGCACCTAGGCCATGTGTAAGTTCGCGACCAATCAGGATTTTATGATCTGCATTACAATATAAAAGGTCTTGCGCATCCGTATTAATTGCAATTACTTCGCATCCTTTAATTCCAATTTCTTTCATACGCGAAACAGAATTGCCTCCGCCCCCACCACAACCAACTACTTTTATACGAGAAATTTGATTTTGCAATAACGTCTCAAGTTCCTTGTCGATAGGATGTGGAGCAGACCTCGTTTTTTCTATAGATAAAGCCATTCACTAATGAGTTAAAAAACGTTTATAAGGATTGCTGTATTCAACTTGAAGTGTTTTCTTTATCGACTGATTTTTCTACTAAAGAAAATGAAAGCTCTTTACCCACCAGTTCATGGAATTTTTTTGATAATAACTTGACAAGTGGCTCAAATTGCTTCGCTGCCTTGACTACTACCTTATCACTAACTTCAAATTCTGGTACACTTCGTAAGAATAATTGGAAAAATATTCTTGATTTCTCTTCTGGAGAGTCTATTTTTCTTAGTATCTTGAATGAGTAATCCAATTCTTTTCCAGCAAGAGGGTTGTTAAAGTCTGCAATTACTCTAGCTCCTGAGACTGCCCTTATCTGAACGAGAGCATTGTCTAGTGCAAAGCTCATGCCTGGTCGAGGACTTACTCCTTGTTGTGTAAATACTCTGAGAGGAATGGTTCTGACCAATGAAGGCTTACGTGCACCAAATCCCTCATTAGGCGAGATATGGATTTCATATTGTTTGTCTAACTCTTTTCCTACAAGAGCTTCATCCAGGCCCTTGACAGTCATGTTTTCTCCAATAATGATGAATGTTTTTCTTGGTTCTGCCTTCGAATCAACTTGTTTTAGATCCTCTGCGTTGTTGGAATCGAAGACTTTTCCATTGACCTTGCCAGTAAATTCGAGCTCGACAAAATCTCCTTTTGCTATGAATTTCATCAAGACGTTTGTTTAGTAAGTTTTATAAACGTTTCTTGGTAACGTGAGGAATGACTTTAAAATTAATTAATGCTACTGAAGCTCGTACAGGTGTAACTATTTTGGTGGATGGAGAAGCTTGTACTGTGCGCTCCAACGATATTAGCAAGACTGGAAAACATGGCGCGAGTAAATGTCGTATCGAAGCTATTGAAATATTCACTGGAAAAAAGAAAGTTGTTGCCGTACCAGGACATGAAAGATTTGAAGTTCCAACTATCAATAAGAGAAAGGCCCAAGTAATGAGCGTCAGCGATGGAACTGCAACAGTTATGGATCTTGAGAGCTTTGAAACAATGGAGTTGTCTTACCCAGAAGAGCTTAAAGATACTATTGAGGCAGAAAAACACGTAGAGTACTGGGAAGTTGAAGGAAAGAAGGCAATAAGGAGAGTGCTTTAATGGCTGCTAAACTACCTGCGGCTCAGAAAAGGCTGTTCAAAAACATATTTGTATGTAAACGATGCAGTCAACGCATACGAACAGATCCAATCAGAGTTGTCCAGAAACAAGTTTCTTGCCGTCGTTGCAATAGCAGATCATTCAGACCAGTAAGGTCGAAAAAGAAATAGGTGAACATGAGTTTTATCATATACGATGTAGCATTTCTTATTTTGTTTACCGTTGTCGTTATTCTTTTTCTATCAAAGCGAAAGAAGAATTTGAAGAGACAAGGATGGATTTTCCTTTATCATACCCAAGTTGGCTTACATTATATGAATGTGCTGGCAAAGAAATATTCGCGTATCTTGAAACCATTACAATACGTTGTAATAACTTCAGGTTACGTATTACTTATTTCAATGACTGCATTACTCGTACAAACAGCATATACCTATATCACCTCGCCCGGTTTAGCCCAAGCGATTAAAATTCCTCCATTGTTACCTCTATTTCCTTATTTTCCACAAATATTCAAATTAGACTCGTTATTCCCTCCTTTCTATTTTACGTACTTTTTAGTAGCTCTTGCCATCGTTGCATTGAGTCACGAATTTGCACATGGGCTATTCGCTCGACTTAACAACATACGTATCAAATCAACAGGACTTGCATTCTTCGGACCATTCTTTGGAGCATTTGTTGAACAAGATGACAAGGATATGAACAAAGCGAAAAAAGTTCCTCAACTTGCCATACTGGCTGCAGGCACTTTTGCGAACGTGCTGATGACTATACTCTTCGGACTTATTTTGTGGGGATTCTTTGCAGCAAGCTTTACACCTGCTGGAGTAAACTTTAATGCTTACAGTACATCTGTAATCAATAGCTCTCAAATAGATAGCGTTAATGGCGTATCTGTAACGGAAGTATCAAACATACCTAGCATGTTAAATGAAAGTTTAACTAAAATAACCATTGGAAACTCGGTTTATTTTGCTGCGCCTGCCTCTCTGAATGCATCCATTACTAATAAAATCGAACTCTTTACCGTTTATGAAGGGGCGCCCGCACTGGAACATAGAATAACTAGCCCTATTGTTTCTATAGGTGGAGAACCGACAAGAAGTTTGACTGAATTAAAATCGCGCATTCTCGAACATCAGCCAGGCGAAAGCGTGATAGTTACAACTATCCAAAATAAAACTCGTGTAGACACTAATCTTAAACTGGGAGATAAAGACGGCAAACCCTATCTTGGAATAGGAGTCGTTACGCCATCCCAGAAAGGAATTATGGCAAAAATAAGAATGTTAGTCTACAAAGTGAAAGACCCATTTATTTACTACGAGCCAACATGGGGCGGAGAATTTGCTTGGTTTGTTTATTATCTGTTGTGGTGGGTAGTGATAATTAATATTTTAGTTGCATTATTCAATATGTTGCCGCTTGGAATGCTTGACGGTGGCAGATTCTTTTATCTTACTATATGGGGAATAACAGGCAAAGAAGTGTGGGGCAAACGTGCGTATAGCATAGCAACTTGGTTCTTTATTATACTACTTGGATTAATGATGGTTCGTTGGTTGTTGCTGTTTGTTAATTAATAAACTCAACACCGTTCTTAGTAAACGCTGCCAATCGTATGCCTACAGGAATAGATAGTAGTGCAGCAATCAAGGCCATATGCTCCTTGCCATTGCCTGATGCGACAGACAATATTGCTTCGAACCCTGAAAGATGAGGTTTTAGCTTATCTGCAATTTCTTTTTTCAATTCGAGCAAGGGACGAGAAGAATCAATTATTATTTCTTCTGTAGTCTGGGGAGATACGTATTCACGGCCGTCCTTTGTCTTGATAAGAATTACTTTTTCCCAAGTTCCACGATTTATTAATCCTGTAACTTGGCCCCATGCTTCCTTGTCTGTGCCAATTAATGCAACCAATTCCATTTCAGATGCGATATGAGTAAGTTTATAATTATTGTTATATCTCTAGATACATGGCAAGAGATGTTCCTTTGAGCGAAATTACACTGAGACGTTATGAGAAACCCTATAACGCGTCTAAACGCGAGATTGTTAAAAAAATATGTTTGAGCCTTGGTTTGTTACAGCCTGGCGATTCTAGAGACGTGATGGTAGATGTTCTTCTTGTACTTGACGAATCTCGTAAAGAAAAGAAAGAGTTAACGTCTTTTGATATAATCGATAGAATAAGCGCGTTACGAAAAGAGCATGCGCTTGAAGAAAAAGGTCTTGCAGAAAGCAACATTCGCAGACAATTAAAGAGGCTGAGGGATCTAATGTTGGTCGATAAAAAGAATAATAACTATAGACTTTCAGAATTCGAGCCCCTTAGTGTGTTGTTCGAAAAGAATCTTGAAGGCTTTCTTATTCCTCAAACAATAGAACGAGTTAAAGAGTACTTAGGTAAAGTCGAGGATGCGAACTAACCAATAAAGTTTATAAAGCCTCAAAAGATCAGAACTAGTCGCATACTACGTACCGTCACGTCCAACTTCTGGGCGCGAAGGTCCTGACGTAGGAGACACAACCAATGGAACTTAAAGAAGCACTTAGCGAACTACGAAAGAACGAGAAAAGAAAGTTTGATCAAACTATTGACTTGCTAGTCAGCCTTAAAGGTATTGACTTGAGAAAAGATAACATTTCACTGGTCAGCACCATACCTCATAAAATTCGTGAAAAGAAAGTTTGCGGTTTTCTAGAGCAGAAAAGCGATCTTGTTAAGACAGTAACTAAGCCTGAATTTGACAAGTATAAAGACAAGAAAGCATTGAAACTATTGGTACGAGATTATGACTTCTTTATAGCAAGCGCAAAACTGATGCCGTCCGTAGCTACAACGTTTGGTAAAGCTCTTGGACCTGCTGGAAAAATGCCATCCCCGCAACTTGGAGTTATTATGCAAGAGACTCCTGAAGCCATAAAGGCATTGTTAGAAAGAATTTCCAAATCTATAAAGATACGAGCTAAAGAACCTGCGATAAAAGTAGCCATTGCAAAAGAAAGCATGAGTGATGACCATATTATTGCAAATATACGCGCTGTCTTCAACGATATTATTAACACATTACCTGCTAAGAAAGAGAACGTACGAAAAGTTATGATTAAATTCACAATGAGCAAGCCTCTTGTGGTGGAGATCAAATGACGTCACGTGAAAAGGCAATACCGAAAGAGAAAGTCGCACTTGTAAAGAAACTTGCAGACAATATGAAGAAGCACCGTACTATTTTGATTGCATCTTGCAGAGGTTTGCCAAGCTCTCAATTTCATTCTATTAAGAAGAGCCTTAGAGGCATTTCAGAAGTTACTATGGTTAAGAAGAAGGCAGCAATACGTGCAATCGATGCAACAGGCAAGAAAGCCCTTGAAACATTAAAACAACAACTTGTAGCAGATATTGCTTTTTTCTTTTCTGACAGGGACGCATTTGAGCTTTCTGGAATTTTAACAGACAATCAAATTCCTAGTAAAGCACGAGCAGGCGATATTTCCCCTGAAGACATTGAAATCCAACCTGGCCCTACTGAACTCGTTCCTGGACCTGCTATCTCTGAATTATCAGGTGTTGGCTTGAAAGTGGCTGTTAAAGAAGGAAAGCTAGAAATCATCAAAGGTGCAGTCGTAGTTAAGAAAGGCGAACCTGTTAAAGAAAATGTTGCAAGCGTTCTAGGAAAATTAGGCATCAGTCCAATGCGTGTTGGATTTATTCCGCTTGCTGCGTACGATGCGAATGACGATAAAGTATATGTAGGAATACGAATTGACAAGCATGCAACCCTAGAAGAACTAAGAGATCTTATAAGAAGGGCAACAGCATTTGCAGTTAAACTTAACTATACAACAGCAGAGACTGTTAAATATTTCATCTCAAAGGCAGCGATGGAAGAAAAAGCACTTGCTCACCTCTATGAAAAAGCTCACACAACTACAAAGGAGGGCATCTAATGGAATATATCTACGGCGCTTTGCTTTTGCATAAGCTCGGACAACCAGTAAACGAGGAAAATTTGAAAAAAGTTATCCACGCAGCTGGCGGACACGTTGATGAGGCTAAAGTCAAAACGTTAATTGCAAGCTTGCATGGCGTTGACATTGCGCACGAACTAGCAAATGCACAAATTGCAGCTGCAGCTCCTGCCTCACACGGACACTCTGAAGCAAAAGTTGAAGAAAAGAAAGAAGAGAAGAAGCAGGAAGAATCTGCTGCTGGTCTCGCATCACTCTTCGGATAAATTTATTTTTTATTGTAATCCGAAGAGATGTCTTTATAGTACCACGTGTACTATAACCAGCTATAATAAGATTTATAATACTCATTTCTAAGAGAGATCATGGTTAAGAAACCAGATAAAGGAACAAGAGAGTTTCATTCTCAACTTATTCAAGCAGCCATGGGCACTAGAACCGGCGTAGAATTGCCTGTTCCTGCACGATTATACAGCATATCCCCTTCTATCGGACAACCTGTTGGAAAACCTAAAACTTCCGAAAGAGACTATAAGGTTCCAATGGCGACACGATATTTTGGAGAGGCTTCTAGAGGCGGAGAAGAAAGCAAGGGGCTTCGCTTTCCAAGAGGATGGCCATATGATAATCAGCCAGAGGAAGATTAACATACCACAATAATTGTTATAAAGTAACTCAATCTAGAAAGGGCGTGCACACTATAACCAAACCTATCAAGTTAAACGCTAACGCGATCGTTACCAATAAAGAGGGAAAGTTTCTTTTAGTCAAATTAAAGACAGGCAATTTCGCTGGCGCACTATGTATTCCGGGCGGAGGCGTCATGCAAGGCGAATTAAGTCATGAGGCCGCACGCCGTGAAGTCTGGGAAGAGACAGGCATAGACGTTACAAATCCTTTTGTGCCATATGGTTTCTGTGAACTAATGAGCGAAGCAATACAGCAACACAAGATTGTCATGTTGCTTCATACAACCGCCGAGGGCGTTCCGAAAGAGACTGAAGAAGGCAGCGCATGCTGGATGACGTACGAGGAAGCCGAGCCAAACTTACTTGCATTTGCTAAGGAAGCGATTAGAATCTGGAGAAACAACGAAATACACTTTGCACTTACAAACAAGCAGGTGGACATCAGAAATCCAAACGCACTTAAGTCATAAAGTTTAAAAACTGCCTTCTGAACGATTCAATATGGCAAAACCTGAATTATATGTAGCAAAACCTCATCTAGCTCGAGCCCACCCCATATTGGACTTTAGAGAAAAAGGAATTGATATGCGCATTAAACCTTATACATTGTTTCCCATGGATGGAACAGACTTTGACCCTAAGGAAATGGCAAGCGCTAACGGAATTGTTGAACTAGCAGCATTTCAAGGAGAGATTCTACCAGAACCTAGTCAAGGCGCAGGATTTAGCATTATGTCTGAAGGTATACTTAATATTTGCACATGGGGAGGTAAATTTCCTTCGTTACTCAATCAGAGAGTTTATACCTTTGAACGTTCAAATCCTATAGGGACTGCTGCTCGCACAAGCCTTCAGGATGTAGGCACCTTCTGCTGCTGGGAATTAGGCATAGCTAACCACGAGGGAGCAGCGTGGAGACGTTATCTTCTTTCACAAAGAAGAAAAGCGGATAAAGAAGATTATTTTGGGTATAGATTTAACGGGCTTGTTGCCGGAACCGTTTGACTTCTAATTGATAATCTTTAAAAGCCTTCTTTTTCATCATACATCATTGCCCGGATGGCACAATGGTACTGCGCTGGTCTTGAGAACCAGTTTCCTTCGGGA
>CAZRZR010000001.1:48145-51087 GCA_964604715.1 Candidatus Woesearchaeota archaeon | reverse complement strand
ATCGGTTCTTTCTTGGGTTTAGTTAGGCCAAGTGCCTCTTCTATATGTTGTTTGGCTTCTGAGTCTGTTATAGTGAAGAATTTCCAGAATAGTTTTTCTTCATTATCTGATCTGACTGTTATAGGTATTGCGAAATCGTGGACTTTTCTCAGGGCGATTCGCATTGCTGGATCTTGATTTGAGTCATCAAGAACCTTTGCATCACGTAGGCGATAGACTGCTTCTTGCTCTTTACTATTCAAGTACTGGATAAATCCCTCTAATGTGGCTTCTTGACCTTGGAGAAAGTATAGCGGGGATGAACCGACTTTCATACGACTCATAACGAGCTTTTTCTCAGACACCATCTCCGATAGTAAGGCCCCAATGAATAATGGGCTTATGCCTGCTTCTCGTGAAATACGTGTAGGAAAACTAGGGCCTGATGTCTTAATAAGGTCAATAATCTTTTGCTTCGTAGCATTGACTTTTTGTACGTCAATCATGTCTTTTTAGGTAACTTGGAACATATAAAGATTGTTACAACGGAATCTTTAAATAAAATGAATGCTTGTTTTTCAGGTATGCAGCTTGGTTCTAAGCATCTTCTTGGGCTCGCAGGAGCTTTAGTAGTTGGGCTTGGCGCAGGTACCTGGATAGGGTTCGGTTCAAATACGCCTGCGAGGGTTTCTCCTCCTTTCCTTGAAAGATATAGGTCTGATATTGTTGATGTTGGGACTTATCTCAAATCTGATTTACGAGAAAATACTAATGCAGGGGTAAAAGATGTTTCCAGACATATCTCTTCGCAAAGAGATAGTCGACTCGACGTATTCTCTCGAGATTATATTCTTGCTCTCAATCCAGATAGGAATGCTTGGATAGATTACGGATCTGATAGGTCTACAGATAAAATTGTTGCCGTATTACTTCCCTCGTCTATCGATTCTCAAAGACAGGATGAAATGATCTTACTCCAACAAAATAAATGGACACATAGAGGTAAGTTTGACGGTGCTAAATTAGTAAACTCTGCGCCGTGGCTTTATCAAGGAATTAGATATGGGCATGAAGGCGAGCAATTTACATTCAAATAATTAAGGTCTCGTCCAATTACACTCGTAGTACGTAACGTCGCCTTCGTCGTCCACTATTGCAAGCATCAGCTTCTTCTTAGTAGAGGTGGCAACGCGGTTCTTGGCTGCAAAGTCATACCAGGTAAGTGTTTCATTCTCTTTTGCTGGATAAAGTAGCCAGAGTGCGTGTTCTTGTCCTGGTTTGATGCCTTTATCGTATACTCTAAATTCTGCTCCAAATTTAAGGGCTGTTTTGACAATATACCCTTTTTTTCTTAAGTCTAGAAAGACTGCAAGCTTTGTGTCAATGCGTTTATCCTGACGTTTAGCTTTAGCATGAATTGCCGCATATGAAATCTGCTTTTTTCCGCTGTAGACTTGAAGTTTTTCTTCATGCATTAGTGCGAGCGCTTCCATGAAAGAATATTCTATGCCTTGTTTCTTCTTTTCGCCCCAGCATGATTTATCGTAGAGTGAGAAAGCTTCATCACTTGAGGAGGTAATTGTACTATGAATGAGATGCGAGGTTATCATTGTTATTTATAGAAAAGTGTTTATTTAAGGTTGTTTGTTGTATTCCCAGAAATTGAGTTTTCCCTTGCAATACTCTAAGGGGAGACGTTTTATATTGCTCAGGACAAATCCATAGTTGCCCCATTCCCCAGATGCAAGATGTTTGTCTTTGTCTTGATTGTGATGTTCTTTCGTTTGGTAGTGTTTTACTTCTGTGAGCGTTGCTTGACCTAGAATACAGCCTAGAGGTAAATCAGTAAATCCGAATTTCTTCATCGCTTGAGCGTCGGGGACTTTAGAGGCATGGATCAAAAACTGGCCACGAAAGGAGGTATTCCATTTTCGCAGCTCTATGGTTTTGCGACCTTGCAGGATGAGCTCAGCGAACGGTTGTTTTAGGGAGAGTGCTTTCATGATTGTTGATTGTGAAGTTTATAATTAAACTTTGTCTAGCGGAAACTTTAAATCAGAGGGTTAAATAGGTGTTTTATGAAGGCCCCTAACTTTAAGGCAATTGAGAAAAAGTGGCAGAAGGCATGGGAAAATGCTAAAGTGTTTGAGGCTCGTGAAGATAGTGATAAAAAGAAATTCTATTGCTTAGAAATGTTTCCTTATCCGAGTGCGGATTATCTGCACATGGGGCATGTAAAAAACTACTCTATTGGCGATTTGACTGCGAGATATAAACGCATGAAGGGGTATAACGTGTTGTATCCTATGGGTTTTGATGCGTTTGGATTGCCTGCTGAGAATGCCGCAATTAAGAATAAAACGCACCCTAAGAAATATACTGAAAATGCTATCAAAACTATAAGGAAAATGATGCAAGAGATAGGATTGAGTTACGATTGGTCTCGATCTCTCGCTACGTGTTCTCCTGACTATTATAGGTGGAATCAATGGATATTTTTACGTATGCTTGAGAAAGGTATTGCTTATCGAAAGAAGGCGCCCGTCAATTGGTGCCCGTCTTGTAAGACTGTGTTGGCAAATGAGGAAGTTGTAGATGGTAAATGCTGGCGTTGTGATAGTAATGTGACGATTTCACATCTTGAACAATGGTTTTTGAATATTACTAAATACGCTGAGGAATTACTTGCAGGTCTTGAAACTATTCAATGGCCTGAACGCGTTAAAGAGTTACAGAGAAATTGGATTGGGAGAAGTGAGGGTACGCGGGTGTTGTTCCCTGTTAAGGGTCTTGATAAGACTCTTGAAGTTTTTACAACGCGTGCTGATACGCTTTACGGGGTTACGTTTATTGCATGCTCTGCTCAGCATGCGGACGTGTTAGAGCTTGTGAAGGGTACGACATATGAGAAAACCTATCATGAGTTTATTGCAAAAATGAGTGCTGCCCAAAAACTTGAAGCG
>CAZRZR010000001.1:0-48135 GCA_964604715.1 Candidatus Woesearchaeota archaeon | reverse complement strand
GAAGGTTTCTTTACAGGGAGGTATGCGATTCATCCATTGACGCAGGAAGAGGTTCCTATTTTTGCAGGCAATTTTGTTGTTGCTGACTACGGTACTGGCGCAGTCATGGGTGTGCCAGCTCATGACGCAAGAGATTGGGATTTTGCGAAGAAGCATAAGTTGGCTATAAAGCAGGTTGTTGCTCCGCTTTTTTCTACTACTTCTGGAAAAGACGCTGTGCGTAAGGATAAACCAACTGTGACACGAGATTCAGTATTTGCAATAGTTAAACATTGGAAAGATGATAGTTACTTCTGCCTGGACTGGAAGAAGTTCGGATGGAAGAGTGTTATTATTGGAGGTATTGATGAGGGTGAACGTGCAGAGGATGCAGCTGTTCGAGAAGTTAAGGAAGAGACAGGGTATCAAGATATCAAGTCTGTCACTTCTGTTGGATTTGAGAATCATGCGAATTATTATGCAGGGCATAAAGATGTAAACCGTTATGGAAAATATAAGTCATTTTTAGTAACTTTGAAATCTGGCAAACGCGTTGAGCCTAAGCAAGAGGATGTTGCACATCACGAGGGGAAGTGGATTCCTCGTAAAGATGTTGCTGATTTCCTTAATTTACCTAATAACACTTATGTCTGGGATATTTATTCTAATGGAAATAGAGCGCATACGGGACAGGGGGTTTTAGTTAATTCTGCAGAGTTTGACGGTCTGGATAGCGAGAATGCGCGAGAATTAATTACTAAGACTCTGGAGAAAAAGGGTGTTGGTGGCAAGGCAGTAGAGTATAAATTACGTGACTGGCTTATTTCACGACAGCGTTATTGGGGCACGCCTATTCCAATAGTATATTGCAAGTCTTGCGGAGTTGTTCCTGTTCCTGAGAAAGATTTGCCTGTGCTTTTACCTGAGAAGGTTAAATTTACAGGCAAGGGTAATCCGCTTGAAACAAATAAAGATTTCACTGAAGTAACTTGTCCTTGTTGCGGGGAGAAGGCTCGGCGTGAGACTGACACGATGGCTACATTCTTTGATTCGAGTTGGTACTATTTGAGATATTGTTCGCCTAAGTCTCACGATGTTTTTGATAGAAAGAGTGTAGGATATTGGATGCCTGTCGATCAGTATATTGGAGGTATTGAGCATGCAGTGCTTCACTTGCTCTATGCGCGTTTCTTCACGAAGTTTTTACGCGATTTAGGATGGCTTGTATTTGATGAACCATTTATGCGATTATTCAATCAAGGTATTGTTCACAAGGAAGGTAAACGTATGAGTAAAAGCCACGGTAATGCCGTTACTGTCGATGAGGCTTCAGCTAAATACGGTATTGATACTGCGCGATTATTTTTGATGTTTGTTGCAGGCCCCGATAAAGATATGGAATGGGACGAGCATGGTATTGAAGGCGCTTCTAGATTGGTGAACAAGTTTATGTCTTTAGCAGGAAAAGTAGGAGGAGTAACAGACGCTCTTATGGAACACAAGCTTAACAAAACGTTGGCGTTAGTTGAAAGATCTTATGAAGGGTTTGAATTTAACAAAGGAATGGTTGGTTTTATGGAGTTTGTTAACTATCTTGCCGAAAAAGAACAGGTTCCACGCAAGGTGATGGATTTGCTCGTATTGATGATTGCGCCCGTTATGCCTCATATAGCTGAAGAAATATGGCATAAGCTTGGAAATGCGACACTTGTAGCGCAAGAAAGCTGGCCTAAAGTTGATGAAAGTAAAATTAACCAGCAATTAGAAGAATCTGAAAAGGCATTTGATAAACTTGTTTCGGATGTAGTTGCTGTTTTGAAACTTGCCAAAGAAAAGTCAGGGCGAGAGCCTGAAGAAGTGTTCTTGTATGTCTTACCTCAAGAGCTTAACAAATACGATTCGAAGCTTATCGAAAAACGTGCAGGTAAGACTGTGAAGGTATTTGCTGTAAACGATAGAGATAAATACGACCCACACAACAAATCTAGTAAGGTGAAACCTGGAAGGCCTGGAATTTATGTCGAATAATGAGTTATTGAAAGAATTGGAAGAGAAATTTAAGATTATGCAGCGCGAGATGGGTCTTACATCGAGCCTCAAGCAGTTGGATGATATTTTCTTTGTTAGTGATGCTATTTTACATCAACGTTATGTAAGCCCTCAACTTTCTAGGCAGATTTGTTCACGTATTGTAGAGACGTATATGGGTTGGAATAATTATTTACATAATCTTGTTATGAGTGCTCCAGGTTATATGATCCAAATGAATGAGTCTAAAATGCTTAGTGAAGATGATAAGAAGAACGCACTTAAGTTGATGGCACAGGCCATGGTTATTGTAAGTGGTAATTCACTTGTAGGGCTTACTAAAGACAAGAAGGAAGAAGCTGAATTGATTGATGAAGCTGTTGAATTTTGGAACACCATTTACAGGCCTCAGATTGAAAAACTTATAAGAAAGATCAATGACGGGTGGAAGAAGTAGTTTACCAAGGAAACTTATCTTGTTTAAACCAGAATTGTCCAGTTTCTTTCAATGAAATTATTCTCTTATAAATTTCATTTGCTGCTTCTTCAGGCTCTATATCTGCGTTAGATCCGCCCATGTCTGTTTTTACCCACCCTGGATGAATAGAAGCAACAGTGATTTCTTTGTTTTCTAGTCTTTTTGCTAAAATTAAGGTGTACATATTAAGGCCCGCTTTTGAAATACGATAGTCTGGATAATTGGGAGTATATCCTATATGGGTCAGAGATCCAGCTCTAGAGGAAATATTGATTATCTTACTTCCTTTACTCACATAGGGTATTATTTTTTCAGTAAAGTCTATCGTTCCAACTAAATTTACTTCTAAAATCTTTCTGAGTGAGTTGATACGCATAATGGGGTCTTCACGTCCAGACCAAATGCCTGCATTGTTGATTAGAATGTCTATCTTTTTGTTTAACTTAGAAAACTCTTTTACGCTGTTTTCAATGGATTTTTCTGACGATAAATCCAATTTTAAAGGGATTAGATTATGGTGTTTTAGTGAAATTTTTCCTGAGGTTGAAGTTCCTATAACTACATAATTCTCTTCGAGAAACTTCTCGGTTAATGCTCTACCTATTCCACGACTCGCACCCGTTATAAACACTATTTTCTGTGTACTCATTAGGAATGGGTTACTTTATTCTTTAAAATTCTTTTCTTAATAATATTATTTTCCTTTAGATGCGTGGGAACATGAAGTCGTTCCTTTTTTGTGAATGCAGTTTATAAAGAGCGAGTTTGTTATTTTTGAGTGACTCGGTATAAAAGTATTCATACACTTGCAAGATTATATTTTAGTGCGATCTAGTATATAACTAAGTACGAGTTATATACGGTATGGATCAAGCACTACAGCTTATGCCTGCACGTTGCAACCGTTGTGGCGCTTTGTTCGACCTTAAGTATGACTTAGGGTCTGACGAACGCTTGCTTACCTCCGAGGCTTTTAGCCGAACGGTAAGTGTTGCAGCTAGAACGAAATTGTGTTGGAATTGCCGAGCTTAGGTACGTTTTTTGTACCTCTCTTTTCTTTTTTTATAAGTTAGTTTTATTAATGCTTCTAACTCGATAAAGTTATGGCTGACTATTTTTCAATGATCGTTTTGGCGATTGTGCAAGGCATTGCTGAATGGTTTCCCATCTCCAGTTCGGGCCATCTTGTACTTGCTTCCAAGCTTTTAGGATATACGAATACGTTAGGTTTTGATGTTGCGTTACACTTTGGTACGCTAATGGCAGTCTTTGTTTATTTTGGTAAAGATATAACCGATATTGTGCGAGATTTCTTTTCAGGAAAGTTTACCAGTGAAAATGGGAAAATGGGTATTTATCTTATTATTGCAACTATTCCTGCGGCAGCATTAGGTTATATGTTCAATGGATTTTTTGAAAAGAACTTGAACGATTTACATTTACTAACTGCGGGATTTAGCATTACTGCCGTATTATTGATTATTTCTAGTCTGGATTTGCCTTCTATAAAAAGGAGCGAATTGACTATGAAGACTGCTTTGCTTATTGGGCTTGCACAATGTGCTTCGTTGTTCAGGGGAATTTCTAGAAGCGGATCTACTATCTGTGCGGGCGTCTTACTGGGGCTTGATCAGCGAAAGGCTGCTCGATTTTCTTTTTTGATGTCTATTCCTATTATATTTGGAGCTAATTTTCTTTCGTTTGGTGGAAAAACTATTCCTCCAAGTTATTTGATTCCTGCACTAGTGTCTTTTGTTGTTGGCCTTGTAACTATTCATGTACTGTTGAAGTTTGTTTTAACATCTAAGAAGAATTTGAGATGGTTTGGAATTTACGTACTTTTAGTGGCAGCTTCACTTATGGTTTATCTTCTGTTACGATAGCTTTTATTCTGCGCGTGCCTGCAGCAACTGCTTCTTCTTTAATTATTTTAAACGTTCCCAGCTCGTGAGTGTTATTTACATGAGGCCCTGTGCAAATCTCGCGGCTGAACCATTTGTTTTTGGAGCCCATTGTATAAACAGTTACACGTTCGGGATATTTATGGCCGAATTCGGCCTGCGCGCCTGATTTGATTGCATCTTCGTAGGATGCTTCTTCTTTCGTTACTGGAAGTGATGCTTGAATCTTTTCATTTACCAAAGACTCTATTTTTTTGATTTCTTCTTCTGTTAGTTTGCGAGGGAAGTTAAAGTCAAATCTAAGGCGTTCTGCTGTGATATTTGATCCGCGTTGCTTAACGTCTTTTCCTAGGACGTGACGAAGTGCTTCGTTTAGCAGATGAGTTGCAGTGTGTAAGCGCGTGGTTTGTTGTGAGTTGTCTGCAAGACCTGATTTGAATGTTCCTGCGATTATCGCACCTGAAACTTCTTGATGTTTTTTGTATTCCTCATCGTATTGTATTAGATTCACTTTGCCCCCTCTTTCTTTGGCGAGCTCCGTTGTTAATTCAATTGGAAAACCATAGGACTGGTACAATAAGAATGCTTCTTTGCCTGAAATATCTGATTTTGCTATTTTGTCGAATGCTTTGAGGCCTTCTTCTAAGGTTTTAGAAAACTTATTTTCTTCTTCTATTAAATGGTTGATAATATATTTTCTATTTTCTTCTACCTCGGGATAACTTGATTTGTATAGTTTTATTACAGTTTCAGCTATAGTTTCGCTTATAGGTATTGATGCTTTATGTTGACCGACTAGTTGTCTCCAGTAGCGTACTGAGCGTCTTATTAGGCGTCTGAGTGTGTATCCTTGTCCGACATTTGAAGGTTTTATTTGGTTTGGCTCGGATAAAATGAAAACTGCTGCTCTGAGATGGTCTGCTATAACTCGAAATGCCTTTTCGTTACCTTTGTACTTTTTCCCTGAAATTTTTTCTATCTCTTTAATAATTGGAAGAAAAGAGTCTGTGAGGTAGTTGTCTTCTAATCCGTTTAATGTAGCTAAAGTGCGTTCAACTCCCATTCCTGTATCTACATTATGTTGTTTTGCTTTGAGGTATTTTTCATCTGTGGTTTTCTCGTACTGCATAAGCACGTCATTCCAGATTTCTACCCATCGTTCGTCATCGGCGTTGAATTTTTTGGGCACTTTTTCTGAAGAACGCCAATAAAACATTTCTGTGTCTGGACCACATGGCCCTGTTGTGCCTGCCGGGCCCCACCAATTCTTTTTAGATTCAAAAACTCCTCCTTCTAGGAATTCTATGCGATCTTTGGACATTCCTACTGATTGCCATATTTTGTATGACTCTTCATCTTTAGGAAGTTCGGGGACTCGTTTGTCTCCACCGAAACAAGTGACTGCAATCTTTTCTATGGGTAATTTTAGTTCTTTCGTTAGAAACTCAAAAGACCACTTAATTGCGTCTTCTTTCCAGTAATCTCCGAGAGACCAATTACCTAACATTTCGAAGAAAGTATGGTGTGTAGTGTCTCCTACTTCGTCTATGTCGGTCGTTCTGATGCACTTCTGGACGCTAACTAGACGCTTACCTAGAGGGTGTTTCTGACCTAATAGATATGGCACTAGGGGATGCATGCCTGCTGTTGTGAATAACACGGTTGGGTCATTTGCAGGTATAAGCGAGGCGGAAGGGATAACTTGGTGCTTCTTTGCTCTGAAAAACTGCAGATATTTGTTTATGAGCTCTTCTCTAGTTATCATAGATCTATTCGAGAAAGGGATTATTTAAAACTTAAGAATCTACTGAAGTCTAGCTATTTTGCTTTTGATTGCTTCTATTTCCGCTTCTAAATCAAAGCGACTTTTTTCAGCCATTTGGATTTTGCTTGTTTCTGGCTCTGGTTTTGGCGCATATCCTTTTGGAATTAATTTATCGACCATTTTCATTTCCTCGGTTAACTCTGCGACTTTCTTTTTGAATAGAGATTTAAGGGCCAATTCTTCTTTTCTATACTGTTTGTATTTTTGGTAGCGTTGCATAATTGAAAGAATTTCCATTTGGCTATGAAGAAGATCTTTTTTTCCAGCCATCTGTTCAGACGGATCGAGTTTAATGTATTCCATTTTAGTATTCTGCTTTCTCAAAGATATCGTTCATCACTGTTTGGATACGGGATTTGATTGCTTCCATTTCATTTTCCCAAGACGATAGTTCTGCGTCTTCTCTTGTCTTGACTTCACGTATACGCTTGAGAAGTTCTTCTATTTCACTTAACTTTGCTTTTACAGTCTCTAAAGAATTGCGAGCCATCTGGAATTTATCTAGTCGTACGAATATAGGCTTGTTATCTTTCATACGTGGAGGGGATCTGATTGGATAATCGCTTGATTCTACTGACTCGTACTGGTTCTTAAACGAAGGTAATGGTCTTGCTTCGACAGATCCTATTTCGTCGTTTGTGACTGCCTCTTTTATTGCAGATTGACTGAAACCTCGTTGCATTGGGGAGTCAGGAAATGAAGGCAACTCATGAATTTCAGTGTTTTCCCAGTTATCTTGACCGTACTGGCGCATAGCTGGAGGTTGGTTTATCCCTTGCGAACGAGGCAAGTCTGGCAGGCCCCTTTCCTCATCCTTTTTATCCCAAAACATAATTGGTACAAACGAGGGTGATTTTTATAGGTTTATATAAACTTTATAATGGTAACACCAATTAGAAAAGTTTTTATTGTGTGCTTTTGAGGAACTTAGATGCAAGTTAAGCTTCTTAAGGAGATTGTTGTTTCGGTCGCTGGCCCTGGAGCCGTAGGTCTTGTTGATCTTCTTTTTGGAAAGAAAAATGTTAACGAATTTTTAATTGCAAAAAAACTAGGTCTTAACATTAATCAAACGCGAAATATTTTGTATAAACTTGCTGATGAAGGGCTTGTTAGTTTTATTCGAAAGAAGGATAAGAAAAATGGCGGATGGTATACTTATTACTGGACTCTTGACGTCGGCAAATCTCTTGCTAATTTGAAGAATATTATTGTTCAAGATATGCGCCAGCTTGATGGTCAGTTGAGTTTACGGAAGAATCAGGCATTTTATTATTGCCAGAATTGTGATCTTGAGATGAATGAAGAAAATGCGATGATGAATAACTTTACCTGCCCTGAATGCGGAGAAGTATTTGTGCTTAGAGATAATACTGAACTTGTTAAGAAGATTGAAGCTTCTATTGAGAAGCGCAAGGAACAACTTGCTCTAGTAGATACTGAACTTGGAATATTGGGTCATAAGGAAAACGCATTAAAACAGCGACGCGCCAAAGCAGATGCTAAAAAGAAGAAAGCAGAACGCGCACTTAGAAAGAAAGTTCGAGAAGCCGAGCTTAAGAAGGCGAATAAGATATCAAGTAAACGTACAAAGAGGAAATAATGGTTAAACGAGCAAGGTTTTTGCCTTTCTTGAGCCTTACTGTATGGCTTATCATTATTACTTGTGCCTTATCTTTAGCTTTTTTTATAGTGGCGGGATTTTTTCCTAACTTAGTTTCTTATCTTGTTCTTACTCCTTCTCTCTTTGTCCAAGGGCGTACCTGGACTTTGCTGACAAGTATATTTTTACATGCAGGATTTTTTCACTTATTTGTCAACATGTTTTCTTTGTTCTTTCTTGGCATGCTGACTGAACAGATTATTGGCAGAAAAAGAATGTTTTGGCTTTATTTCATTTCAGGAATTGTAGGCGGACTGTTTTATGTTGGCTTTTCCTATTTAGGTGCTTTTGTTCCTAGAGGAGATTTTCTCTTCGGCACGCCCGCAGCGGCTGCTGTTGGAGCAAGCGGGGCTCTTTTTGGCTTGCTTGGAGTTTTGTCCGTCTTGATACCTAATAAGAAAGTTGATCTGATTGCTGGACCTTTAATTGTTATCATATTGGCAGTTGTTGTTTCACCTTTCTTAAGTGCTAGCGCAAGTACTGTTTTTTCTTTAATCATCAATATTTTTGTGTTTGTAATGATTATTGGATTGTTTTCACAGAACGCTTTTTTTAGGAGACTTGCGTTTCCAATTCATCTTAATTTTAGAATTGTTCCAATAGTCGCCATTGTTCCTCTATTTGTAGTGGGATTTTTTGTTCCTCTTCCTATTGGAAACACGGCTCACTTGGGCGGATTAGTTGCAGGACTGTTATACGGTTGGTATTTGAGAGTTAAGTATGCACGAAAAGTTGTCTTACTTAACAGGGCGATTCGATGAAACATACACGAGAAAACATCTGGCACGAATCGCTTGCCTATATTGTTGAAAGTAGAAAATTCATTTATTTAGCAGTGTTACTGTTTTTATTGAGTGGCCTTTTGGGTTTTTTGTTTCCTAACTCTTTTACTTTCTTCGACGAAACGTTGAAAGAGCTTGCTCATAAAACTGATGGGCTAGGGCCTATTGGACTTATTCTTTTTATCTTTGGAAATAATATCATGAGCTCTTTTGTAGCTCTTTTCTTTGGAGCCATTATTGGAATTGTACCATTTTTTAATATTCTCGTGAATGGTGCGCTTGTAGGATATGTTCTTGCTCGGGCGATTGATGTAGCAGGCGTAGGTGTCGTGCTGAAACTTGTACCTCATGGTATTTTTGAGTTGCCTGCAATCTTTATTGCGATAGGATTAGGTATGCGATGGGGAATGTTCGTATTTCGACCTAACAAGAAAAAAGCTTTCTTAGCTAGAGGTATGAAATCATTGAAGGTATTCCTTGTAATTATTGTACCTTTACTTGTAATTGCGGCGATTATAGAAGGTCTTTTTATTGCGTATTCTTAAAGCTGAAGTTTTAAAAAGTTAGTCCGTTAGGTATTAGAATGGAAGATCGAGAAGATATGGCGAAGCTCGATAGCGAAAAAGAGCTTGAGTTGGTAAAGAAAATAGAAGCGGCCCTCTTTATATCGGGACGTTTTCTTAGCATAAAAGAACTTGTAGCTTTAACCGATATTAATCCTATTCTTGTACGAACTCTAATTGATAGCCTAACTGAGAGGTACAAGGACTCTGCTCTTGAAATTGTTAATAAAGGAGACTCGTGGAAAATGGATGTTTCTAGCGAGCACATTAGCATGGTTAACAAGCTCGCTACTGGAAGCACTGAATTTACTCGTGCAGAGCAAGAGACGCTCGCTATTATTGCGTATAAACAGCCCATGAAACAGTCTGTATTGATAAAGATACGAGGGAATAAAGCGTACGATCACATAAAGAATTTTGTTGGACTAGGTCTTGTAACTAAAAAAAGATCTGGACATACCTGGGATTTAAGCTTACATGATTCATTTTATGATTATTTTCATGTTGATCAGGGCGAGTTGCCCAGGATCTAGAAATGATTGAAGTATACAATTTACTGGTGTACGTGTTAGTTTACATAGGCCTTTTTCTGCTTTCTTTTTATGTACTGAGTTTCTTTAAGTCTCGAGATAGTCTTATCCCTTTAGAGGCAGACGATAAGAAAGTAACAATTATTATCCCAGCTCATAATGAGGAAGATTGCATTGGGGCAACTATTCAGTCCGCACTCGCGTTTGATTATCCGCGAGATAAGCTTGAGATTATTGTAATTGACGATGGAAGCACAGATAAAACTTATCAAAAGGCCCGTGAGTTTGTTTCTCCTAACGTAAGGGTTTTTACTAAACCTAATGGTGGAAAGGGTTCTGCTCTAAATGTAGGTATTGGAAAGGCCCGTGGTGAAATTATTGTTAGTATGGACGCGGATACGTACGCAGATAGCGCTTCGCTTAAACGCCTTGTTGCAAGATTTTATTCGCCACAAGTCATGGCCGTTACTTCTGCAATGGGGGTGTATAAACCTAAGACCATATGGCAACGAATCCAGCATATAGAGTATTATGTGAGTTTGTTTATACGAAAGAATCTTGCAGGAGTTAATGCAATTTATATCACTCCTGGGGCTTTTTCTGCATATAGAAAAGTTTTCTTTGAAAAACATGGAGGTTATGATGAACATAACATTACCGAAGATTTGGAGATTTCACTGAGAATACAGAGCCATAATTATATTATTGAGACAGCTACGAGTGCTTCGTTTTATACTATCGCGCCTGCAACATTCAGAAGCTTGCTCGCTCAAAGAAGGCGGTGGTACACTGGGCTTATACGGAACTTATGGAACTATCGAAGGCTTTTTGGATTTAAACGAGGCGTTTTAGGAACACTTGTACTTCCATCTAGTATTATCACTGTTTGTTTATCTGTTGCGCTGACTAGCTATTTGGCTGTGAAGGTTATACGGCAGATTGGAACAGAGCTTGTGTCTCTGCAAGCGATCGACTTCCGTTTTCTAAATGCGTACGAGCTTAATTCTTATCTATTTACTCGTATGTTTTACTCTTTCTTTAGTAGCCCTGTATTCTTGTTTACTTTGTTTTTTATTGTAGTTACAGGATTTTATTTGATCTATGCAAGGAAAAAGATGCAATTTCAGGAAAACTTGAAAATTAATTTTGTGATATTTCTTGCACTTTATTCTATATTGTTTAGTTTCTGGTGGTCAGTTTCTTTCTTTTACATTATTTTTAATAGAAAAGTAAAATGGGGAGGGAAGCATCATGCAACCAAATAGAGAATTTTTTGCATGGAGGCTGATGGTTTCATTTCTTTTAGCTACGCTTGTTTTTATACTGTTTTTTGCATTTGCATATCTTATTTCTTATATTAATTATCAACAATTGACGTCACAAAACAATCTTATTGAAAAGACTGTGTCGGAGTTTGATGGTGTATTGACTAATTTTACTTGTGATGATGCCAAACTTCTGGAGGCCTCTGGTAAATTGGATACTGTTGCTGATAAGCTTACTTTGTTAGAAAAAAGATTTGGCAAACAAGACAAGCGTGTGTTGGAACAAAAGAAGATTTATAGTGAACTTGAGTATAGGCATTTTAAGATAACTGAACGTTTTAATAAGGAGTGCAATGGGACTTATGTGCGCGTACTTTTCTTCTATTCCAACATTGGATCTATTAAAGAAAGTGAAAGTGATAGAGTTGGATTCATTTTAACAGCTTTCGAACGTGAGAATGCGGATCGTGTCATGATTTATTCTTTTGATTTCGATCTTAATTCTAGCGTTATAAAAAATATTACTGAATACTATCATGTAAATTCGGTGCCTAGTGTAGTGATCGGCAATGATCAATTCTATCCTAAACGCATTGATCAGCTCGAGCAATACGTATGATTCAGAGCCATAATTAATATAAAGCTTTTTTGCCAAAATAGTGGATGTCAAAAGAGCGAATGGTAGATGCTATCCGAGATGGAGCTATTATAACTATGCCAGAATCGCAAGCGCGAGAGGACGAGTTGTTTGTTTTACGTGTACACGGTGATTTGCCTAAGATTGATGCAATGCCTGAAAACGAGTCTAGAACGAGACGTTCACGGGATCCTCAGCTTCAGCCTAAACCTAGCGTGCGATGGCATAGTTATCAGCCAGACTATAAGAAAAATAATGTCACTCGAGACTTAAAAGATAATTTTCATTGGGAAATTATCAAAGCTCGTAAATCTCGCAATATGACTCGCTTACAGCTTGCAAACGCAGTCGGAGTGCCTGAGACTGCAATTAAGATGATTGAAAATGGGGAGCTGCCTAGCGATGATTTTATATTGGTTAATAAGGTTCAGACTTATTTGGGTGTTAGCTTGAGAAGAGATGGCGCTTCATTTAGTTCCGCAGCAGTTAGCGGCGATTTGGGGCCTGCTTACATGCCTAAGCCTGATTTCTCTAAAGACGTAAGTTTGGCCGATTTGCAGAAGATGAAACAACAACGTCAAAAGTTCGAGTCTAAAAAGACCGATGATAAGCCAAGCTTAAGTGGTAGCGATATTGAGATTTTAGACTAGAAGAAAGTTTTATAAACCGATTTTTGTCTCGTACTAGATGCACGTTGAAATTATTCAGTCAGAGAAGGACGATTTTGAACTTAAAGTGGATAATCCTACTATTGCAGAGCTTGTACGTGTTTATTTGAATGAGCAAGGTATCAAGTTTGCTGCATGGCGTAAAGAACATCCAAGCAAACCAGTTATAATGCGTATACAAACAAGCTCAGGCACTGTCAAGAAAGCAGTAAGTGATGCTGTTGGGGCTATTCAAAAAGAGCTTGACGAGCTTACGGCTGTTCTGAAGAAAAGCAAATAGTAAACAGCTTTATTAAGGTCTTTTTCTTAACTAACGTGTAAAAGGAGGTGCTGTATGAATTGTAAGTGGCTCGAGGTTGTTCTTGCATTGATTGTCATAATTTTTGCAATGTGGCCTAGTATGTACTCGCAATGGGTTATAGTCATCGCCGCGGCGATTATATTGCTTCACGCGCTCATGTGTAAAATGTGTCATGTAGGACACGGTGCACACATGCGTAAGAAGTAACGCGATACGTTATTTTATATATTCTTTTTATTTTCCATTTTAATGGTTAAGGTTTCTTCTGGAAGTCACGATTTGAATAAGTGGCTTTACGGAGGGTATGAAAGTGATATTATTACTACTCTTTATGGTGGTGCGGGTAGCGGTAAAACGAACTGGTGTTTAGCTGCCGCAGTGTCTCAAGCTAAAAAGGGCAACAAGGTTTTGTTCATCGATACGGAGGGCGGGTTTTCTAGTGAACGAGTAAAACAACTTGCTGGGGAAGAGCATGAAAACGTACTGAAGAACATTATGGTGTTAAAGCCTACTAGCTTTGATGAGCAACGTGAGGCTTTCAAAGAGCTATTGAAACATGTGATAAAGGATCATTTAGGTTTAGTTGTTGTTGACGGCATGACTATGCTCTATCGATTGGATTTTGGGGCAGCACGTGAGCAGAATAATGGCGAGATGCAGAAGATTAATTCTGAGCTCGCGAGACAGATGCGTACGTTGGCGGAAATTGCACGAAAACAAGGCATTCCAGTTATTATAACTAATCAGATTTATCAATGGGAACACGAAGATAGAATGGTTGCAGGAGATATTTTGAAATATTGGAGCAAATGCTTGATTGAGCTTGTCAACGAGAATGGTACGCGCACAGCTTTTCTGCGCAAACACAGGAGTTTGCCTGAAAAGAAATTGGAATTTCAAATTGTAAATGAGGGAATAAAGAAGCGCGGCTGGCTTTAATTTTTATAGACTTTAGGATCTTCTTTCATATCCTTCCATAAGTCTAGTATAAAACCAATTAAGGCAATTATTGCTGTTAAGTTTGTAACATATCCTTGTATGAACAAAACGCCTGCAGAAGCTAAAATCCAAATTACAACAACTTCTCCAAGAAAAGGCCCATGTTCTAGCCAATAAACTCTTTTTCTCTTTAAAGGGATAAGACGATAGTCATAAATTAGGGTTTTAATAGTAAACACTAATGTTATCACTAATAAAATAATTGGAATTTTCATCTTAAAGAAAATCATTAACACAAGCAAAATCCCGTAGATAATTGTCCAAATAGAATATACTTGCTTTATTCTTTTTAGACCTGGGAATTTCACAAGAACTTTAGATAAGCAAGGATTAAATATCTTGTTTATTACTCGTTGAAATGAAATATAGTTCATTTGTTAGTCTTTATGAGAAGCTTTCCGGTACGACTAAGAGACTTGAGAAGACTAAAATTCTTGCAGAATTTTTACCGCATTTAAAGGGGCAGGAAGAACTCGTGTATTTGCTTCGTGGACGTGTCTTTCCAGATTACGATATACGAGAAATTGGAATGTCCACACAACTGGTTATAAAATCAATTGCAAAGGCGACTGCTGCTGATAGTGCTAAGGTAACTAAGGAATTTTCTTCTAAGGGCGATCTTGGAGACGTCGCAGCTCATATGCTTGCTCACAAGAAACAGGCTGCGTTATATGCAAGGGATTTGACTGCTGAACACGTGTTTGCTTCGCTTTCAGCTCTCGCATCTATAGAAGGAAAAGGAACGGTTGATAAGAAGCTTGCGATTATTTCAGAATTACTTATCTCTGCTAGGCCTGAAGAAGCTCGTTATTTGATCAGAACTGTCATGGGAGATCTTCGTGTTGGTGTTGCTGATGCGATCTTAGTGGAAGCGGTTGTATCTGCTTTCTTTTCGGGAGATAAGGCAATACTTGAGAAAGTTGAGCAAACGTATGCGCTCGTTAATGATTTTGCGGAAATTTTAGGAATGGCGTTTAAGGGGGCTAAGACTTTTGATCGCGCTCATTTACGGCCAGGAAGGCCAGTTCAAGTTATGTTGGCTACTAAGGCCGAGGATCTTGAGGATGGATTCAGAATTTGCGGAAAGCCTTGTGTGTTTGAACATAAGTATGACGGATTTAGAATGGTCATAAGTTACGATGGCAAGGAAATCAAATTATTTACAAGACGACTGGAAGATGTGACTAAACAGTTTCCTGATGTGACTAGTGTTGTTAAATCTCATATTAAAGGTGAAAGTTTTATCCTTGATTCCGAGGCGGTGGGATTTGATCATAAAACTGAAAAGTACTTGCCGTTCGAATCTATAAGTCAACGCATAAAGAGAAAGCATGACATAAGTGAATTGGCTGCTAAGTTGCCTGTTGAACTTAATGTTTTTGATATTCTTTACTATGACGGTAAGTCGACATTGGATATGCCTTTTAGCGATCGTAGAGAGTTAATAGAGAAAATCGTTAAACAGAAAGCGTGGGTTATACGACTCGCGAAGCAGATAGTTACTGATAGGGTTGATGTGGCTGAGAAATTTTATCATGAAGCTTTGAAGATTGGTGAAGAAGGCGTTATGATCAAGAAACTTGATGCGCCTTATCGTGCTGGAAGATATGTCGGATATATGGCTAAATTAAAACCGGCTAAGCAAGATCTTGATTTGGTTATTGTAGGTGCGGAATACGGGACAGGAAAGCGCGCTGGCGGACTAACTAGTTTTATTTTAGCTTGCAGAGATGGAGATGATTTTGTTGAAGTTGGTCGTGTCTCATCTGGGTTGAAAGAAAAGACCAGTGAAGAGGGCACGACCTATAAGGAGTTGGACGAAATTTTACAGAAGATAGTTACTAAGCGTGAAGGTAATATTGTTTATGTCAAACCTAAAGTCGTAGTTTCTGTGACTTATCAAAACATACAACCGAGTCCGACGTATTCGTCAGGATTTGCATTGCGTTTCCCTAGAATTTCACACTATCGGCCTGAACGAGGAACTGGAGATATTGCCTCACTCGCAGACATAAAGAAAGAGTTAACGAAGCAGAGAACGACTAATACTGGGGCGCATAGTCTTTAGTACTATAAAGAAAGAAATTAAAAGTGCTTAAGTTAGACTATTAAACCTATAAATGAAAAGCAAAGCAATTGCGTTGATGGTTAGAGGAGCTTCTCTCAAGGAAGTCCAAGATAAAAAATTTAATATTTATGTAGGCATTAGTTTGGGAAATAAATGGTTTACTAAAAGTCATTTGAAAGAAAATCTATTATGGTGCTTACAATATACCAAGAATAGAGCAGGGTTGCTTATTGGAGACACGTTGCATTCTATTAATTATGAAGTGAGAAATGGCGACTCTTCAGAGAAAGCTAGAAGGAAGGCTTTGAAGAAAGGAGATGAAATGGTAATCGTTCTCGAACAAATAATAAAAGAACTTCCTTTAGAAGAACAAAGACGAATTGATATAATAAGATGGGATGAAGTAAAAAAGTCGTCGTTTAATAAGGAGTTTTTATCAATTTTCTATAAAGAATATGAAGAAAACGTTATTTTTAGGATGGAAATATTGAAAATAGTTAATTTGCATCTTGCAGATAACAATTTTACCGAGGAACAAAAAATAAAACTTGGAACCTATATTTTAGAAGAGTTGCCTGAGTTATTGCACGGGTTCGATTATTATGGCACCTTTTATGATTGTTACACTTATCCTTACGATGGACTTCTAAATCAAATGGTCGAAAAGATTCAAAATAAGGAACTGTTTCCGGAATTTCATAAAAAATTAGACATAAAAAAACATGTTTTTGTAGAATTAAGAAGTTAGACTCTTCTTTAAAATCTAGTTATCTATAGCTTCAACGCTTACTAGGAAGCTTTATAAAGCTATTTCCTTTAAAAAGGTCATCTGCCGATGGTAAAGGATTCTAATTTAACGATTCAAAACATTGTGGCTACCAGTTCGCTGGGGAAGCCTGTCTCTTTGACTAAGCTTGCTAAATCTTATACCAATACTGAATACAATCCAGAGCAATTTCCAGGTCTTGTCTTGCGTGTAAAGAAGCCTAAGTCTGCCGTACTTGTATTTTCTTCTGGAAATCTTGTATGCACAGGAACAAAGAGCGTTGCACAAGTGAAGGAAGTTATTGAACAAGTTATTAAACAACTAGGGAAGATAGGCGTTAAGATTACAGACAAACCTAAGATAACCGTTCAGAATATTGTTGCCTCCGGCACTATTAACGTGGATTTGAACTTGAACATTTTAGCTTTGGAACTTGAAAATACTGAATATGAACCTGAACAGTTTCCAGGATTGGTATATAAATTGGATGAGCCTACAACAACGTTCTTATTGTTCTCGAATGGAAAGCTTGTATGTACTGGAACAAAGAACAAGCAGCAACTAGATGATGCGATGGAACAACTCAATAAGAACATTAAAGCTGTTTTGAAGCGACTTGCGGATAAGAAGTAAAACTACTTATATGCGGTCTTTTTTGATTTTGTATGTCCCATATTAATGTGTGTGAACAGCTACACGTGTTATTCAATAGTCTGCCTAGACTGAGATTCCCCTTCAATGAACGTAACGTGCCTAAGAACGGCATTTATGTTTTGTTCGAGGATAATGAGAAAGCTCACGGAGGAGATCGAATTGTGCGCGTGGGTACGCATACTGGAGAGGGACAGTTACGTTCTCGCTTGAAGCAACATTTCATAGATGAGAACAAGGATAGAAGTATATTTAGGAAGAATATTGGGCGCGCTTTGCTGAATAGAGAAAATGATCCTTTTTTGAAGATTTGGGAATATGATCTCACTACGGTAAAAGCGAAAAGAGATTTGCTGCACACAGTCGATATGCACAAACAACGAGCTATTGAAAAAGAAGTGAGCACACATATTCAAAATAACATTAGCTGCGTAGTTTTTGAAATCGATGACGCGTCCAAGAGGCTTGAATTCGAATCTAAAATTATTTCTTCTATTTCTGCATGTGAATCGTGTAAGGCTTCTGCAGAATGGCTCGGTAATTTTTCTCCGAAAGAGAAAATACGTGAAAGCGGGCTGTGGCTTGTGAATGAGCTTGGTAAAACTCAATTAGGTCTAGAAGAATTGGAAGAATTAAAAAAACTCGTGTAACTTTTTCTGCTTGCCGTGAACTTTCAGTAGTTTAGATTTTGATAAGAATGCTGAGATGGGCAGTTTTATTCTGGATTGTATGACTTGGAAAGCTTCTTCTTTTGTACCGAAGGTTTCATGCGACTTGAAGGCTTCTCTGCTTGTCTCTCTTAGGATTCCGACTCCACAAGGCGCGTAATATTCTGGGCGAACTTCTCGCATTACTAGACACTGGGCCTGACGTTGAATTGTTTCCAAATACTCGGCGAGTGCAAGGCGGTTTGCATAATATGCTCCAGTTACTGAGTCTGCATAGGTCTTACGATCAAATTGAGATTCATAGTCTTGCCAAACGCCTCCGCTTGCTATAGAAATTTCAATGACTTCAAAAGAAAACGTTCCGGGGAGTAAGAGGAACTCGTAATGATTTCCTAAATACTGGGCATGAAACACGCGTATGTCATTTAATTCTTGAAATCCCTTGATCTTTTTTAGTTTTTCTTTAGAAAGGTTGCTGTCTACTGCGGTTATTGACCATTTTGTTGGAACGAGTTTCCGCGCAGATTTCTTTCCTAAGAGTCCTGCTGAGAGCAATTTTGTGATTGAAGAAACTGAAGTGTTAGCTTTGTAAAGCTCTTGCATAGCAGTTGATGATTTGACGTCTATGTCATTTACTAGATAGTCAATCTTAGGCTTCACAGGGGCATTTTGTTCTAATGTGACTCGTTCTATTGGAGCAGCGCGACTGATCAAAGGCACGTTAGGCTCATTTTCGTTGTGCGATTGAATTGGTTTTTTTAATTGGAAGTATGTAGCTACAGGTTTATGTGTCATTGCAATTTCTTTAAAGACGTGTGAGAATTGATGCGTTTTATGTATGTTGCTCTGCGTTCTGCCGTAAATTAATGAGTTTCTTAGACGCATGATGTCTGGAATTTGCATCTTTCGCGAGTGCCATATTTCAGAGGACGTGTGTGCTTCCGTATCTCCGACTTGTTCAGGTGCTAGCACGCCCGTATAGACATTTGGATAATTCCAACGTCCTACAAAGATTTCCGGTGGAGACGAGCCCGTAAATTCTTTTTTCCATTGTGTCTTGCCAATGAAGAACTCGTGTTCGTCACAATTCCATTCATTACAGATTTTACAATAGGGCATTAATCGAGATAACGAGTAGTTATTTAAGAATTATGAAACTTACTTTTTGCTTCTTCTCTTAGGAGCAGCTGTTTCTTTTTCAGCTGTGTTGTGCATAACAGGAGGCATTTGAGCTGCTGGTTTATGATGATGTGCTGGGGCATTAACGCTTTCCTTCAAGTCAGATATACCAAGAAGTACGAATAATACTCCGATCATAATTATAAACCAGAATAATCCGCCTTTGAAGAATGTGCCTGCTGCAGACCAGAAGTTCCATGCACCCCAGGTTATTGAATAGAACGCAATTACAATTGGAACTATAATCAACACCAAACCCAGGAATAATTCACTCCACTTATTCATATCCGTGTTATTCGTGGAGGGTATATAAACTTTTTTCTTCTTTACAATCTACTGGGAGTAGTGACTCCAAAGACATTTGGAGTTTCAGAATCGTTTATAAATTAACTTTACTTAAACTGGGTATGGCTCGAAATTATGTGATGATTGATTTAGATGATCCGAGGACTAGTAGACTTGCAGATGTTATTTCTAACAAAACGTGCAAGCATATTCTTGGAGCATTAGCTGAACAAGAACTAAGCGAAAGCGAATTGGCTCATAATCTTAAGGTGCCTTTGAACACTATAAACTATAATGTTAAGAAATTGTTTGAAGCAGGGCTTGTTGAGAAAACTAAGACGTTTTGGAGCTCTCGGGGAAGAAAGGTACAAGCTTATCGTATTTCTGAAAAGAAGATTGTTATCTCGCCTAAAACGTTTTCAAAAGGAGTTGTACCTGCGTTAATTGGAGCTGGTTTGTTTGCTCTTGTATTGAAGATGCTTGTTCAAGCGCAACAGAATAGCGATTTGCTTGTTCGTGGCGCTTTGAAAAGTGCGGAAAGTACAAGCGCGAGTCTCGGATCTACCGCGGCGATCTCAGTAGTCGATCATTCCGCGTTCTATAGTTTCTTAGCAAGTGCCCCTAACTCCTGGGCTTGGTTCTTCTTGGGTTCACTCGTTGCACTTTTAATTGTTGTATTTTGGAATTGGAACAAATAATTTAAGTATTGGTCTATCTATTGTTTTTTATGGTTGAAGAAGGTCGTGGAACAAGGAGAGGAGTTCTTGGTTTGTTAGTAGCTCTGGGCGCAGTAACTTTAGCAGGAATCGGTATAATTGAGTTTGGACCGACAAATCCTAGGGAAAGAGAACAAAGGGCTGATGCATTCATGGCTCGTAAGTTTGATGAGGTACATAGTAATGATGAATTTACAGTTTATCGTATTCCTACTACTAAGTTTTCATATGATTCTGCCGAGGTTAGAGAAGCATATATCTCTGGAAAAATCCCAAGAAATTCTCGTACAACGCTTTCGTTTATACAACCTTATGCTGATGAAGGACATACTTTGAGAGAACAATTTCTCCGAGATTACGATCTTAAGAAGAATGCTTCTAAAGCAGGATTTAAATAACGCTTTGGACGTTTTTCTTGATGTTAACTGCTAAACAGCTGAAAGAAATACGCGAGCATCTTGAGAAAGCACAAAATCCTGTTTTTCTTTATGATAACGATGCTGATGGGCTGTGTAGCTTTGTATTGCTGAGGAGGTTTTTAGGAAGAGGAAAGGGCGTTGCTGTAAGGACTCACCCGGATATTGATGCAGGATATGCTAAACGAGCCCATGAGTTAGGTGCCGACTATGTGTTTGTTCTTGATCGGCCTTTTTTAGGTAATGAATTTGTTGAAAAATTGGAGGAGCTGCATATACCTGTCGTTTGGATTGATCATCACGATGTTCCTTTACCAAATTACTCTAGCTCTTCACTTTCGGTATTTAATCCTGTAAGAAATAAAGGGAAATCGAAAGGTAATGAGCCAGTAACTGCGCTTGTCTATGAGATTGGAAAAAGGGAAGAAGATTTGTGGGTTGCTATGATGGGGTGCATTTCAGATCATTACTTGCCTGGATTTAGTAGGAAATTTGAGAAGATTTATCGAGAGTTATGGGGTAAGAATATAAAAAAACCGTTTGATGCATATTATAAATCTGTAATTGGAACGCTTGCTCGAGCGATCGGTGCAGGTCTGAAGGATTCTATAACTCATGTGGTTTACTTTCAGAATTTCATTATAGGATGTAAAACTCCTCAAGATATGCTAAACGAACTTGAGTCCGATAGTTCTTTTGCTAGGAAGTATAAAGAAATACGCGAAAAATACTGCGAGTTACTTGAGAAAGCCAAACTAGAAGATCATTCTAATATATTGTTTTTTCGTTACGGAGGCAGTATGAGCATGAGTGCAGATTTAGCTAACGAACTATCTTATCTTTATCCTACTTTGCCGGTTATTGTTGCTTATGCTCAAGGAGCTATGAGTAACCTTTCTATACGCGGTAAGAATGTGAATCGCATTGTTCAATCTCTTTTAGGAGAGTTTGAAGGATCTTCAGGAGGAGGGCATGCGGACGCAGTGGGTGTGCGACTTAGAACTGAAGATTTGGAGCGATTTAGGAAGAGTTTTGAGCATTGCGTGATAAGTTTATAAATTACTTTTTTAGCTCACTTATATGATTGAACTTAATGCGGATATATACGGTAGGGTGCAGGGCGTAGGGTTAAGAAGATTCATCAAAAGAGAGGCCGAAAAACTGGGACTTACAGGAAGTGTGCGCAATACTCCTGTTGGTGATGTTTCGGTAGTTGCTCAAGGCACGCGTAAAAATCTCGATTTGTTTTTGGTGAAGCTACAGCAAGGTTCATTATTATCAAAGATATCAGAATTCTCGTACAGCTGGAGGAAACCTAGCAAGCAGTATAGTTCTTTTGATATTGTGACAAATGATAGTTTTCTAAAAGATCAGAGTAAGAGTTTTATTAATCTCGGAAAGAATCTTTTGGAAGGGCGTGCACAGATTCCTCGTCATGTTGCAATAATTCCAGATGGAAATAGGCGTTGGGCAACGGCACAGGGGTTTAAACCGTGGTATGGTCATCGTTCAGGAGCTTCCTATGATAAGCTTGTCTCTCTTTTTCGTGAGCTCCAAAAGCGTGGAGTAAAATGCGCTACTTTCTGGGCCTTTTCAACAGAAAACTGGGGCCGAGATAGACGAGAATTGAACGAGCTTTTTTCACTTTTTAGAAAAGGAATTTCTCAATTGCGCAAGGAACTTGTAAGGACTGGAACTAGATTTAGACATCTTGGAAGACTTGATAGGCTTCCTAAAGATATTGTGAAAGAAATTGTTTCTTTAGAGAAGGCTACAGAAAATTTTGATAATTATTATTTGCAAATTTGTTTCGATTATGGTGGGAGAGACGAGCTGGTTAGGGCTGTGAATAGAGTTATTGGCTCTGGAACTAAACAAGTGACTGAAAAAGATCTTGCGCGCTATCTGGATACGAGTGATTTGCCTGATGTTGATTTAATTATTAGAACGTCTGGAGAGAAACGTACTAGCGGTTTCATGCCGTTTCAATCAGCCTATGCCGAGCTTTACTTTTCGGATAAATATTTTCCTGATTTTAGCCCAGATGATTTGCGTCTAGCTCTGGAAGAGTTTGCAGTACGCAAGAGAAACTTCGGTAAGTAATAACAGTTAAAAACAATCTCTTTCTTCAAATATTATGAAAGGCTTGATCGGACTGGAGATTCATACGTATCTTATTACTAAGGAAAAATTATTCTGTACCTGCAAGGCTTCTCGCGAAAAGGGGCTCGAGCCTAACGTACTGGTATGTCCTATCTGTACGGGACAACCTGGAGCTAAACCTCGCGAACCAAATGTGGAAGCTCTGAAAAAAGCTATTCAGATTGCGTTGATGTTAGGGTGCGAAGTTAATGAGCGAATACGCTGGATGCGTAAACATTATAGCTGGCCTGATCTGCCCAAAGGTTATCAGACAACAATGAGCGGAGCACATGCAGTGCCTCTTGGAGTAAATGGAAAGTTCGGTAATATTAGCGTGACTAGTATGCATCTCGAGGAGGATCCGGCCTCTTGGGATCCTAAGACTGGTTGTGTAGATTATAATAGGTCTGGTTTGCCGCTTGTTGAAATTGTGACTGCGCCTGAATTTCACTTCGCGGAAGAAGTTATTGAATGGCTATCTAAATTAGTTCATGCGTTAGCATATTTGAAAGTTGCAGATACTAATGCGGGAATTAAAGTAGATGTGAATGTTAATATCCCAGGTAAGACTGAACGAGTAGAAATAAAAAATATTAGTTCGCTTGAAGCAGTTAAAGGGGCCATTGATTATGAATTGGAACGACAAGCTAGCGAAGGTTCTGTAAGAGAAACTCGAAGGTATGATGAGGCTCAGAGGAAGACCATATCTATGCGTGCTAAGGAGGCTCAAGATGATTATCGGTTTATTGCAGATCCTGACTTGGTCCAAGTCGTTATTGAACGCGCTCTTATTGAAGGGCTTAAGAAATCTTTGCCAGAGATGCCGGCAAATAAATTGAGCAAATTAGTTAACTTATATCATATTGATGAGGCTAATGCGACTATTTTAGCTAAACATCTAGAAATAGTAGAATTTTTTGAACGTGTTGCTACAAAGATTGATGCTCATTTTGCTCTTCCTTGGGTTACTATTGAGTTATTGCGAGTACTTAATTGGAATAAGACAACGCTCGATAAAGTAGAGCTTGATGTTGAGCATTTTGTTGCCTTATTGAAGCTTGTTAAGGAAAAACGCATTACAGAATTACAAGCTAAGCAGTTATTGAATAAATTTGTACCCAAGAGTTTTGATCCTTCAAATACTGAGAGCAAGCTTGGAGATTCCAAAGAACTAGAGACTATTGTTAAAAATGTTGTACGTTCTAATAAGCTAGTCGTAGAATCTATTAAGAAAGGAGATCCTAAGGGAATTAATTTTCTTATGGGAGAGATAATGAATGCAACAGAGAGGCGTGCCGATTATAAAACTGCTCGAGCATTACTTGAAAAGTTAATTTAATTCATGGTTTCTGAAAAAAGACTTGGGAAAATAAATGCAGTCGTATCGCAACGTCAGCAAGGTCTTGCTGTTGTGCTAGAGGATATTCATGATCCTCATAATGCTGAGGCAATTTTTCGTTCTTGCGATGCCTTTGGTGTGCAGAACGTGTATTTGATTTTTGACAAGGAGAAAGCTTGGAATCCTCAGAAAATAGGAAAACAGAGTTCATCTTCTGCTCATAAATGGTTGACGTTTCACATTTTTAGAAACGTTGAAGAATGCATTAACGAGCTGAAGAAAAAAAATTATTTGTGTGTAGGTACTAGTTTGGACGTGACGTGCAAATCTATTTTTTCTAATGTATTTGGTTGTGATCGCATTGCTTTATTCGTTGGAAATGAACATAGCGGTTTATCTCGAAAGGCCTTAGCTTTAATGGACGTGAATGTGATGATTCCGATGCGCGGAATGGTTGAGAGTCTTAACGTGAGCGTTGCAACGGCCGTTTTCTTGTATGAAATAACACGAACTCGAGGAAAGAACAATTCATTTTCTGATGAGGAGCAGCAAAAACTTGTTGAAGACTTTGTGTTGCGATCTTCAAAACGAATGAGGAAGTAATAACGTTTATAAGTTCAACGTGAAGTATTTCAGTAGGGCCCATAGTTTAGTGGATAGAATATCGGACTTCGGATCCGGTGACGGGGGTTCGATTCCTCCTGGGCCCATTTATTTTTTACTTGCCGTAATTATAAAATGGTTACAGAAACGAAAAGTATAAATAGGGGATATTTGCTAGGGATTAGATGAACGGACGAAAAGGTTCTAATGAACTTGCTATATTTTTTGTATTACTCGGATGCATTCTTGTAGGCCTAGTGTTGTCTTTGATGGTTTTCTATAACTTTAATTATACGGCTGAGAAAGTTGTCAAGGTTGCTCCTCAAGAACCAGTTTATATTGTACAGGGTCAAGCTGAAGATCCTTTGTACTATGAATCCCTCTACAGTCAGCAGTTTAACACACAACGTGGAACATCACACTCAAGCAATAATGATCGCACAAGTAGTGTTGAGGATGGAATTGTTGCTTACTTCTCATTTGATGAAGGCGCAAACTCTACACGTTTTGAAAATGACGAAAACAACAGAGAAGCACGATGCTCTGGCTCTGAGTGTCCACAAAGCGGAGTCTCGGGACGACACAATAATGGTTTGCTTTTTGACGGGGTTAACGACCTAGTAACTATTCCAGCTACATCTTCATTATCATTCGACAAGGCATTTAGCGTTGCTTTCTGGTTCAAAGGAACTAAGAACGAAGCAGGACAATTCTTTATTGGTACTTGGGATGGAAAAGACGGAGTGAGCTGGCAGGCAGATATTGCTAAAGGCGGTAAATGCTCTGGTATTGACTTATATGTTTCTGAGGACGGCACTAGTGGAAACAATGATCATCGAGCTTATACAAGACAATGCAATGAATTTTATCAAGATGGTCAATGGCACTTATTTGTTGGCACATTTGAACCAGGGAAGCAGAACCTCTATATTGATGGAAACCGTGTTGGAGACACTACAGGAAATATTAACAAGATTGATGGTGTATTCGAATCTCACTTGCCTATCAGAATTGGTTCTGGTTTTGGAAACTTCGCAGAAATGGCTCACTTCCAAGGCTCATTTGATGAATTGAGATTATGGGATCGAGCTTTGACTGCTGATGAAGTTGATGATTTGCAGGATTTGTAAAATGGCGAAAAGTTTAAATACAATCGAGGCACTGAATTAATATGAATAAGTGGATTACTCCTGGAGTAATTTGTTTGGTTGCTTTAGCTGCTTTTGGCTATAGTCTTTCTTTGACTTCTTTTGCTAGTGCTGATGGCCCTGTTTCAATCGGCTTTATTGGAATTGGCGATGGTCTAGTTGGAATTGGTGGAGATCATGATGCTTCTTTCTGCAGTGATCCTCAAGGTCAGACCTGTAATGCTGGCACCTATAAGGACAAGCATTGTTCTAAATCGAATGATGGGTCAAACAGAGATTGCGCTTGCACCTGTGGTAAGACTGGGGCTAATACGTATGGTTGGTCTTGTAATATTTGTACTTCTGGTTGTGACACTGGAACTTCTCTTTGTAAGAAATATCCTTAATTTTTAATATATCTTTTTTTAGTTATCTAGTTTATCTATTAGATTTGTTCGTTCAGACCAGTATCGTGTAAGGTCTTCTCTTAGAAACTTAAGTATCACTCCTGGATGCTTTTCAGCCATTACTTTGAAAAGATCATATGGCATAATGGGGTCAAAATTGTTATTTGCAACCTCTCGTTCATTTTGCGGTGTTAATATGTGGTATTCTCTTTCGCCTACGTCTGACTCTAATATTTTTTTTAAATTGTTATTGTTTCTTACTTTATCTGCAAATTCTCTTGTGGCATAAAGCTCTACTCCGTTTTTTTCGGTGCGTAATACATCTCGAGGAGATTCTCCTGCCTTTATTCTTTCACTTATCGCTGGATTTAACAATGGATATCCTATCAAGAATACGTCCTCTTCTTTGTCTTCTAAAGACTCGTCTTTCGGTCTATGGTAATCTGCTTTAAGCATTATGTATCTTGGCACTGTCGGATCGAATTCTTTTCTTTCTGCAGCGAAAATGTCATAGTCGCGATACTCATCAATTGTATATTTCGGCGTTGCTCTCTCTACTTGCTCGGCTTTTTTCTGTGGTTCTGCTTTAATCTCTTGCTTTGAGTTTTCGTTATAGTCTCTGGCTGCTTTCAAAGCCTCTGTTTTGTCGTTCTCCCCCATATAAATGAGGCCTCCTCCTAGGGCGGCTGCCCCTGCTAGAATAGCCATAAAACTAAGTGCCTTTTTCATACTATTCTGGAGTGAGAACAACTATATAAGTTTTATCATTAAGGTTTTAAACACAATGTTTAAGAAAGTGTTTTTCTTCTAAACGTGATGGCATCTAAAGGCGATAAAGGGCTTTCAGTAAGCAAAAAGGAAAACTTTTCCGAATGGTTTACAGAGATTGTGCAGAAGGCTGAGTTGGCAGACCTGAGATATAATGTCAAGGGTTTCTTGGTGTTTCAGCCGTGGTCAGTTATTGCTATGGAAAAGATATATGATTATATGGAAACCACATTGCGTAGAAAAGGGCACAAGCCCCATTGGTTCCCAACAGTCATTCCTGAGCAGAATTTAAAGAAGGAATCTGAACATTTGAAAGGTTTTACGCCTGAGGTTTTTTGGGTGACTGAAGGCGGAGATTCTAAATTCGATGAAAAATTAGCACTTAGACCTACGTCTGAAACTGCATTTTATCAGATGTTTGCTCTGTGGATACGTAGTTATAAACAGCTTCCTTACAAAACGTATCAGCGTGCACAGGTATTCCGATATGAGACTAAAGCGACACGACCGTTTTTACGCTCACGTGAATTTCATTGGATAGAGACTCATTGCTTATTCCCTAGTGAAGAGAAGGCGTTTGAGCAAGTTGAAGAAGACATGCAAACTACTGAAGAGATTTTACACAATACTTTAGGGCTCCCTTTCATTTTCTTTGAACGTCCTGCATGGGATAAGTTTCCTGGAGCGAGCAGAACGTTTGCGGCCGATGTGTTAAATCCTGATGGAAAATTCATTCAGCAGCCTAGCACCCATATGATTTCACAAGATTTCTTGAAGGCTTTTGACGTGAAGTTTAGAGATGCAGAAGGCAATGAACAGACGCCTTACTCGACGTGTTATGGTCCTGCCATTTCAAGAATACTTGCGAGCGTTATTACTGTTCATGGCGATGATAAGGGCTTGCGAATGCCTTGGAGCATTGCACCGCTTCACGTGGTATTTGTGCCTATAAGTGAAGCAGCTGAAAAAAAAGTTAAAGAATTAGCTAAGAGGCTGCCTAATGAGATTACATGGGAAATTGATACGAGTGACAAGAGCCCTGGTGAAAAGTTCAATCATTGGGAAATGAAGGGCGTTCCCATACGTGTTGATGTAGGTGATAAAGATCTTGCTGAAAAAAAGGTCGTTATTTTTAGACGCGACCTAAATAAGAAAGATATGGTCTCTGAAAAAGATTTTCTTAAGACTATAGAAAATATTGCGCGAGAGTATGATTTTAACTTGACTAATCAAGCAGACAAGCTCTTTGAAGGCCGTATTAAGGATGCAAAACATATGAAAGAGTTAGTTAAACTTATTGAATCAGGCAATGTCGTGCGCTGTGGGTTTTGTTCTGTTGGCAAAGATGGTGCAAAATGCGCTGAGAAGCTAAACGAGGCTTCTGGTGCCGATGTCAGAGGAACAAAGTTAGAGAAGGAAAAAATACATGGTGAATGCATAGTTTGTGGTAAGAAGGCTAACGAAGTTGTATATGTAGGAAGAAGTTATTAGACTTATTTTATTATCTTTATTATATTCTTTACAGCTTCTACAAATTTTACTGCTTCTTCTTGGGTGTTATAGATGTAGAACGATGCTCTAACGCTTCCTTTCATATTTCTTGAGTTAAACCAGCTATGTACGCAGTGCATTCCTCCTCTCACAAATATTTGGTTTGCTGAAAGCATTCTGGCTACATTTAGTGGATCTATGCCTTTTATGTTAAATGAAAATATACTTGAACGTTCTTTGCAGTCTTTTGGACCTATAACCTCTATGCTTGGTTCTTGTGAAAGTCCATCGCTAACTATTTTGTTCAGCCTTTGCTCATGTTTTTCAATCATACTGAATCCAATCTGCTGGATATAGTTGCAGGCAGCGCCTAATCCTATAATTCCTGCATAGTCTTGAAGTCCTGCTTCTAATCTTTCCGGTAGCTTTTCTTCCGAAAAACTTTCATATGTGGAAGAAGTGACTGTACCTCCTCCTGAGTTGAGAGGGGTTAGTTTACCGAGCAAATCTTTTTTTCCGTATAGTACTCCTGTACCTGTTGGACCTAGAGTTTTATGGCCTGAGAAAACTAGAAAATCTGTATCAAGTTCGCGCACATCTATTATTTTATGGGGTGCGCTTTGTGCAGCATCGATAAGAACAATCGCTCCTTTTTTATGGGCTTCTTTTATTATGTCTTTTACTGGATTAGTTATTCCGTCTAGATTTGATACATGCACTATCGAAACAAGTTTTGTCTTTTTTGTAAAATTTTCTTGAAGATTTTTCATTGAAAAGGTGTTATCTGGGTTGCTTCTGTTTACTTTTAGGACTATTCCTTTTTCTTTGACTAGCCTTAGCCATGGGATTAAATTAGAATTGTGCTCTTTATCCGATATTATGACCTCATCACCCTTTTGAAATGATAATCCTCTTGCTACAATATTAATCCCTTCTGTTGCATTTCGTGTGAAAACTATTTCTTCTACGGCTTTAGCATTAAGGAATCTTTTTACTATCTTTCTGCTTTCTTCAACTTCGTGTTCGACACGTTCACTCCACATATGAGAACTTCTGCCAGCACATGCAGGGTAGTCTGTGTAGTACTGTGCTAATTTATCAATCACTCTTTGCGGTTTAAGAGACATACATGCGTTGTCCAAATATATTTGACTTCCTTTTAGAGAGGGAAAATCTTTTCTTATCTTTTCTACATTATATCCGAACATCATGATATTTTCAAAGGAGAAGTTTGGTTGAAGCAATTCAATTGTGTGCTATTAACTATTGTTGCCTGATTTGGAGTTTCCTTGCCAAGGGCGGCGTTAATTACACAGAACGCCGTAGAATCTGCGCCATTACAGTTGCCATATTTAATGTAATTATAAATCCCTGCACCTGTGAAATATGCGCTTATTAACATAACTACAAGAATCAGAAAACTTATTGTCTTATAATTGTTGTAAAAACCTTTAGCTAGTCGAGGGTTGCTTTTCATTAACTTTGCCGTAATATCGCTGCGCAGTCTTTGATCTAGGCTGCTCTTGCATGGGCGAAGCGTTGCTGTTCTCCAAAGACATTGAATTGATTCGATTGTTAATCTTCTGTACTTTGCACTGAAGATACTAAGAAAAAGGAATATTGGCAATGCAATCCAGCATAAAACCATGCTTTTTTTAAGAACAGGTTGTTTTTAAGTATGCATGAGAAAGGTTTTTGCCTTCCTAATAGGATAAATGGCCTTATTTGTCATAACCTAGTAGTAACAATTACATAGATTTAAATAGTTTGAAACATAGGGGATTGTATGAAAAATAAAGGTCTTTTGCTTGGGATTATAGGTTTTGTAGCTTGTCTGTTGCTTGTAAGTTTTGCTTCTGCCACATATGTATCTCCCGCTCTTAAGGGGCTTAAAGCAGATACTGACAGTGTGCTAGTAACTGTTCGTGTTGATTATCAAGGTAATGTCCCTTCTCAGGAAGCTTTTGACGCAGTTGTCGCTTCTATAGGGCAAGATAATGTCAAGGATCGCTTCTATCCAGAAGCAGTTGTCGCTTCTCTTTCGAGTGTAGACGTGGATCGCTTAAGCACCCATGCGAACGTTGCTGGTCTTGAAACTGCACCAACTTTTAGTGTTTCTATGTATGATGCTGTGAAGATAACGCATGCCGTAGATGTATGGCCTATTGTTTACAATGGTCAGAACTTGACTGGAGTAGGTCAGACTATTGCGATAATTGACACTGGTATTGATTTTACTCATCCCGATCTAGCGGCTAAGAATATTGCAGGAGTTGGATTTGATTGTTACAATTTTGCTAATTGTGCTGGATCGCCTAGTGTGACTGACTTGAACGGACATGGAACACATGTTGCAGGAATTGCTGGAGCCTCTGGCGGGATTAGTGGCATTGCTCCAGGGGTTAACTTAATTGCTCTCAAGATGTTCAATGGATCGAGTAGCACGTTTTCAAGCGTTGTGCCTATTGAGCGCTCTATTAACAAAGCGGTGGCACTTGCAGAACAATATAATATTTCAGTTATTTCTATGAGTATTGCTTCAAATGGATGGTTTACTGGAGCATGTGATGCTAACTTTCCTACCCTTGCGACTGCTATCAATGCTGCAGCTGCGAAGAATATATCGGTAGTAATTTCGACAGGTAATAATTACAAAACCGATCGGATTTCCGTGCCGTCATGTATCAGTTCTGCTATTCCTGTTGCAGCAAGTAATAAGGATGATACTCTTGCAACATATTCTAATAGAAACCATTTTGTAAAATTGGTAGCTCCTGGAACAAGTATAAACTCTACTAAGAAAGGTGGAGGATATACTATCATGAGCGGTACATCCATGGCTGCTCCAATGGTTAGTGCTTCAATTGCGATGATTAATCAGAAGCTTGCTTTAGATGGAAAACCTATGTCTATGGCTCCTAAACAAATTGAATTATTGCTTGCTGAAAACGGAGATGTTCTTAAAGATGCTAGTTTTAAGAGAATTAATCTTCAGAAAGTATTTATGAAATTAGATGTTTTATTTAAAAAGTTGTCTCGTGCGAATGCAGACTTAGCGATTACAGAGAATTGTGATTCTGGCTTGTGTTAATATAATTATTTAAACTACAGAAATTAATGTTTTTTATGAATAAGAGGGATTTGCTACTTGTTTTGGCTGTTTTGTTTGTTTTTGCGTATATTATGTCTCTTTCTCCTAATATTTCATTATCTCCCCCTGGTTTTTCTGATGATTATACTGTAAATATAAATTCAAATACTTTCATTGCTAGTTATGCCAAAGTTGCTTGGGATGGAACTACGAATTATGTGAGATCTGGTGCTGGGACTGGAGGGCTAGACGGGACATTTACATCAAAGTCTATTTCAATTGGTTCTAGCTCACAATACTTAAGGGCTTCTTGGATTGGAACCAGCGATGTTCAGGTTTCTGTTTCTACAAATAATGGTGCTTCCTGGTGTAGTGTTCAAAATGGAGTCTACATTGTTTCTGCTCCTGGATGCACTTTGCCCGCCAGTTCTTTTAAGTATAGGGTGAAATTGCCGGATAATAACTTGCCTAGTAAGATTGATAAGATTTGGTTTGATTGGACTCCCCCTAGTGTATGTGGAAATAATCTTGTAGAGTCGGGAGAGCAATGCGATGGAACTTCTTTGGATGGGCAAACATGTTCTAGCTTAGGTTTTGCTTCTGGTAATCTTGCTTGCATTGCTCCTGGGCAATCTGATGAATGCCGTTTTGATTTTTCTTCTTGTATTCCTCCTGTTTGTGGAAATGGAATAAAGGAAACTGGAGAGACCTGCGATGATGCAAACGTGAATAATGGAGATGGATGTTCTTCTATATGCAGGGTTGAAGATGGATGGAGATGTTCCGGGCAGCCTAGTAAATGTATTATTTCTAGAATTTTTAGTAGTACAAAAGATAACAAAATTGCAAAGCAGTGTGATGACGGGATAGATAATGATAACGATGGTGCGATAGATATGGCTGATTTTAGTTGCTCTGATGTTAGTGATAATGACGAGACAAATCCTAAATCACAATGTCAGAATGGTATTGATGATGATGGCAACGGGCTTACAGATTATCCTCAAGATAATGGATGTGATAGTAAGCAGGACAATTTTGAATTTGGGGGAAGCACTGCTGGATTTTGTGGGAATGGTTTTGTTGAAGAAGGGGAAACCTGCGATGATTTTAATGTGAATAATGGAGACGGATGCTCATCAAGCTGTTTTGTTGAGGCAGGATGGACTTGTTCTGGAGAACCAAGTGCATGTGCACAGCAACTAGGAAATGCCTGTCCTGAACAATGGCTTGCTTGTGATAGTTCTGGATGGACTATTTTATCTCCATCTACCGATAGCAGAATAATTTATGTTAGTTCTAGTGGAAGTGCTAATCCAAGACCATATACTAAGGCTGAAGTTGGAAGTGATCCAACTCATCCATCTATAAGTGTACAGGCTTATTCAAATGTTGTCGATGCTTTAGCTCAGATACGAGATGGTTATCCTGACTGGGTGCTTTTCAAGAAGGGAGATACTTTTGTAGTGAATGGTTTGTATGGTGCAAACGGACGTTCGGCTTCAGAACCTGAAGTTATAGGTTCTTATGGAACTGGAAATAGACCTTTGATTAAGACAGGGTCTAATAATGGTTTTTATACCGCTGCTTCTAATATACACGATAGAGCGATTGTTGGTTTGCATTTCTGGGCAGATACGTGGGATGGTCATGATAGCGGTCCTGGAGGAATTTATTATGTGACTAGCACTGGAAATAGAATATTGTTTGAAGACAATATGATTGAGAATTATGGTGCCGGAATCTCTATTTCGCCCCAAGTTAGTTTTTCAGATATTAGTTTTAGAAGAAATATTATCATAGATGGAAATAGGGCATATGAAGATAATAATGGTGCGGCGGGAGTCTTTACTTCTAATACTAAGGGTTTGATACTTGTTGACGGAAATGTAATGGATATCCGAACAAGTTTGATAAATTCTGGACATAGACAGTCGGAATACGTTTATTCTACTCAGGATAATGGTCAGCATGGAACAGAGGCAAATATTATAATAAGAAACAACTGGTTTAGAAATTCTGGAAGGGGGGCTGTTCAATGTAGGACTGGTTGCGATGTTTACAATAATGTATTTATAAGAAATGATGTTGGTGTAACTGTAGGTAGTGATGACAATATTGATGCATCTACGGGACATATATTCAATAATACTTTTGTTTATAGTAGAAATTATAATGTCGGCAATCAGCCTAAGGGTTTTGCTATATGGCCAGTTCATTCTTTGAATGTGGAGATTGATCATAATTTAATTGTTCATTCCACTGACGGTGACTCGAGTTTGGCATTCGTAATTCCTTGGAGTGCTGCGAATACTAATATCCATAATAATATCGTCTATAATTGGACTTATCGTAATCTTGAAGATGAATTACATGATCCTGCAGTAGCTCTTAATGCACCTCAAGCCGCTTCTCCTTTGATTTTCAAAGATAACGATGTGCAACCTGGAGGAAAGGCTTTGCTCGTTTGGTTTGGTACTAATAGCCAGCTTCCTGGAGTTTTCTCTGGAAATAAGTATTGGTCTGATTTACCTGGATTCCAGTTTTATCTTGGAGGGGTGGGGGGAATTTATTCGCTTTCCCAATGGAACTCTTTAACTGGGGATAATTCTGTCATTGAGAAAATACAGTATATGTATCCTGAAAGAAATCCTGAATCTTACGCGCAATCTTTAGGATTGGGTTACAATATTGAAAATCTTATGACTTCTGTTAGAGGATTGTCTAAGGAAAATTGGGATACTAGATTTACTACTGATGGTTTCAATAGTTATATGAAACAAGGTTTTTCACATTAATGTCACATAGAAGTAGTAACATATACAAAGGTTTATATAGTAGTTTTGACCCTAAATTATATGAAAAATAAGGTTATGAAATTGGTATTTTGCCTCGCTATAGGGGTCGTGTTTAACCTGGCCTTTGTAAGTTCAAAGGCAGTAGTTTCTCCTTCTTTATTGAGGTTAGATAGTGATGAGTCTGTTAAAGTTACTATTTGGGTTAGCGATGCTAACGCATTCGATAAAATTGCGTCTCAAGTTGGAGAGGACAATATTGTAGAAAAGTTTTATCCTGAGGCAATCGTTGTTAAACTTAATGCCTTACAGATTAATGAATTTGCTAATAAAGACGAAGTTGCTATATTAGAACCTGCTCTTGATTTTAGCATTAGCATGACTGATGCAGCCAGTATTACTAAGGCAAGCACAGTTTGGAACTGGAATTACAAAGGGGCTTATTTGACTGGAACTGGACAGACTATTGCTATTGTTGATACAGGTATTGATTTTAGTCATCCTGATTTGATCGGAAAGAATATTGCAGGCGTAGAGTTTGATTGTTATAATTTTGCTGATTGTCAAGGCTCAACTAGTGTGACTGATTTGAATGGTCATGGTACTCACGTTGCTGGAATTGCAGGCGCTTCTGGAGGAATAAAGGGTATTGCGCCTGGAGTTAATTTGATTGCTTTAAAGATGTTCAATGGTTCTAGTGGCACATTTACTAGCACCGTTCCTATTGTGCGCTCTATTGATAAGGCTGTTCAACTTGCTGAACGGTATAATATTTCAGTTATTTCGATGAGCATTGCCTCCAATGGATGGTTTACTGGCGCTTGTGACGTGAACTTCCCTACTATTGCAAACGCTATTAATGCAGCTGCTGCAAAGAATATTTCTGTTGTTATTTCAACAGGAAATAATTACAAGACTGATAGAATTTCGGTGCCTTCGTGCATTTCTAACGCTATTCCTGTTGCAGCAAGTAATAAGAGCGATAGTTTTGCTACGTACTCTAACGTAAATTCATTTGTTAAACTTGTGGCTCCTGGCACTGAAATCGTTTCTACGAAACGTGGTGGAGGCTATATTGCGATGAGTGGCACCAGCATGGCTGCACCGATGGTTGCTGGATCATTTGCTATTGCTAATCAGAAAATTGCTTTAGATGGAAAATCTAAATCTATGACTCCCAAGCAGATTGAAACTTTGCTGGCACTGAATGGGGATGATTTAAAAGATAATTCACAACTTAAACGGATTAATCTTGAACGAACATTCTGGAAATTAAATGTTTTTCTTACTAAGCTATCTAAAACAAGTGTAAATTCGGCGACTGCTGGAAATTGCGGTCTTGAACTTTGTTAACGGTAATTATTTAAATCCTACAAAGTAGGTTAAATTATGCTTAAGAGGGATTGGATTTTTGGACTAATAGTTGCGCTTTTTTTCATTTATTTTTCAACGTTGACTAATTCCGGTGTTTCTTTGTCGCCTCCTAGTTTCACTGATGACTATACTAAAGATCTCAGTGCTAATTCTAATATCTATAGTTGGGCTAAAGTGGGCTGGGATGGGTCGACGAATTATGTGAGAACTGGGGCAGGTACGGGCAGTCTGGACGGTACATTTACTTCTAAGACTATCTCCATGGGACAATCTTCTTCAAATCTTAAGGTTTCATGGGTTGGTACGAGCGATGTGCAAGTGCTCGTTTCTACTAATAATTGGGCGTCTTCTTGCTATGCTACTAATGGGCAATATCTCAACAATCCAGGATGTCCTTTACCTACAAGTTCTTTTCGCTACAGGGTAAAATTGCCTAATGCTGCCTTACCTAGCAAGATTGATGTTATTACTTTTGATTGGGGTGCGCCTGTCACTTGTGGTAATAATCTTATTGAACAAGGAGAGCAATGTGACGGAAGCAATTTGAATAGCCAGACGTGTATGACTTTAGGACAAGGATTTACCGGCGGGATTTTAAGTTGTATTGCTCCTGGTTTAACAAATCAATGCATCTTTAACACTAGTGCATGTACTTCTGCTGTTTGTGGAAATGGTATTATTGAAGGTGCAGAGAAGTGTGATGATCAGAACGTGGTAAATGGTGATGGTTGTTCGAACATTTGTCAAGTAGAGGGCGGATGGAAATGTTCAGGCCAACCAAGTAAATGTCTTAGATTTAAAGTAGGTTCAATTGTTGGTGAGAATCAGTTGAAATTCCAATGTTCCGACGAGTTGGATAATGATAATGATGGTGCTATTGATTATCCTCACGATTTCAGCTGCGGTTCTTTTTTTGACAACGATGAAGCTAATCCTAAAGCGCAATGTAAAAATGGTATTGATGACGATGGTAACGGTGTGATTGACTGGCCTGCAGATGGCGGATGTGATAACGCACAGGATAATGAGGAGTTTGGAGGATCTGCCGGATCTATTTGTGGAAATGGCGTTATTGAGGTAGGGGAAACCTGCGATGATCTTAATTCTAATAATGACGATGGTTGTTCTTCTAGTTGTAATCTTGAATCTGGCTATACTTGCACTGGACAACCGAGCGTGTGCGCTCAAACAAATGTTAATTTAGAATGCCCTGTAGGTTATTGCTTGCCACGAGATGCACAAGGTTGGACCAATTATACGCCTTCAAGTGATAGCCAGTTTGTTTATGTTAGCAACGCAGGAGATGATAACGTATGTAAAGCGTATACGCTTGCGCAAGTTGGCGATCCATATAACCCAAGCGGAAGCGTTGTACCTTGTGCAAGCGTTGGCGTAGGCATAAGTAAACTACGTAGCGATATGCCTGATTGGTTGCTTTTGAAACGCGGAGATAGTTGGCATACTCCTCTTGGCGAGTGGGGCGGAATTATTTATCAGTGGTTACGCTCTGGACGATCTTATAACGAACCGATGGTTGTGACAACGTATGGATCGTCTACGAAGCGACCAGTTTTGCATACGGCTAATGGATTTAGCGGGATTACTCCTGATTCAGGTCAACGTAATTATCTTGCCTTTAATGGACTTGAATTTATTTCTAATAGAACGGGATTGGATTCTGCAGACGGATTTGTAAGTATTGCAGGAGGAAAGAACGTTTTGATTGAAGATTGTAAGTTTGAAGGATATAGCCACGGTCTCAATGTTCAGTCAAGCGTTAACTTTACTCTTCGAAGAAGTCAGATTGTCCGAAGTTGGTCTATTGATTCAGGCTATTTTGCCCAGGGAACGTTTGTTGCAAACACGCAAGGATTTCTTTATCAAGAGAACTTGGACGATTTTGGAGGATGGAATGCAGATATTCCTTCTTCTCACGATCTTATTTTTATTCCTAATAAAACCATTTCGGAATGGACTGCAGTTACCAATGGAAAGTTCAATATTTCTTTCTATAATCGAAGCGATCCTAATTGGAACACACAGATTGCGACATATTTGATTAGTGGCTTAGATTTCTCAACAAGTATATCGCTTGCAGATGTTGCAGCTAAAATACAGAATGCCGTAAATACAAAGGCAGGCTATAATTTGCTTAATGTAACTGCCTTTTATTATAGTAGAAATGGGCAAACTTATTTCTTGTTTAGTCAGTATAATCAGACAACTAATCAGCCTGTTGTTTTGTCTGTTACCACTCATAATGGCGTTTCGGGGACTGACATTAGTGGGTCTGTATATTATGGAAATCAGGTCGGATATTTGAACGGTCCAGGGGGTTATGCTGGAGCTACGGAGAAAAAACATGCTACTTATTTTGCTTATGGTTCTGGAAATAGGAATTTATATTTCTTAGACAATATCATTTCAAGAGCTTCCGCAAACGGTATTTCTTCAAATGATAATGATGTTATTAAGGGTAACTTGATTGTACAAACTCCTATCCCCATTCATAATAGGCTTGCAAATAGTAGCGTTGAAAATAACATCATTATCAATTCGCGAGATATAACTCCTGCACGTTTTCCAGGAGACTTGCGTTGGAGTCCTCGCGGTTATGGAATTAGTAACGGAGAGGAGCCTCCAGGATATTCAGGCGACTTGACCTACAGAAATAATATTATTGCAAATAATAAAGGAAGTGGAAATATCTGGGGGATTTTACTTGGTAAGTCCAACTCCGCAAACAGAACAATAACTATCGATAATAATATTGTTTATAATTGGAGTGTTGCTACTGGAGGACTTGGTTTGTATGTTGCAAGCGGTAATCCTTGGAGCGACAATGTGATTGTAAAAAACAATTTCTTCCAAGAGCCAGTAAATAATGGGTTTTATGTAGCTCACTTATGGTTTGAACCGCAGACTTTTGATTCAGTTCATTTCAAATTCGTTAATAACACTTACTATATGCCTGGAGCAAGCAAGTTTTGGGTTAATTCTCCCGGAGGATATTTATTGAAGAATTTTGCTGAATGGGTTGCTTTATCGGGAGAGATAGGTGCAGTCAACCAGCAAGTTACCTTTATTGATCCTTCTAGAAGCGTTGAGAAATATAGTGCTTCACTTGGAAAACCTGCAACTTTAGATTATTTTATGGATCAGGCTAAAAGCCAATCTCGACTTGACTGGAAAACGGAATATACTGCGCCTGCAGTTAACCAATATATAAGAGACGGGTTTGCTATTGGTGGTGGACGACCTGGCGATGGGAGATGCGGCGATTTAGATTGTTCGCCTAAGGAAAATGGTGCTGATAGGATATGGTTGGATATTCTTAGAGATAAACTTAGAGGGGTTTTAGGTTTAGCCCCATAGAGGCAAGTTTTTTATACGTCTCTGGGTTTGAGATTTGATGAATCCTGGGGACTTAGTCAAATTACGATTAGCACGAGAAGAAGTAGAAGGTACGTTATTGGAAAGTTACGAGCCTAGTGTTGTTTTGATCAAACTTAAGTCAGGCTATAATATCGGTATTCCTAAAGACCATATTTTTGGCGAGGAAGTTATACGCGTTCATGAGTCAAAGAAGGTTAAAAGTGAAATAGTGCAGAAAAAAGGTCTTCCTTCAATTGGACTTGTTATGACTGGGGGGACTATTGCAAGTAAACTTGATCCTACGACAGGGGGCGCTTATGGATTAACAAATGTTAATGAATTCGCTCGTTTCTATCCTAAATTTTTTGAGATGGTAAATGTGAAACATATTGAAGTTCCTTTTATGAAGTCAAGTGAAAACATGGCGCATGAGGATTGGATAGTGCTGGCTGAAACGGTTAAGAAATTACTGGATGATTCTGAAGTAAAAGGAGTTATTCTTACCCATGGGACTGATACTTTACATTATACTGCTGCCGCACTTTCATTCTTTTTACGCGATTTAAATAAACCTGTTGTGCTTACATATAGTCAACGTAGCAGTGATCGAGCAAGTAGTGATGCAGATTTGAATTTACGATGTGCTGCGCAGATGGCTTTGAGCGAATGTGCGGAGATTATTCTTGTTGGGCATGCAGATATAAATGATGATTTCTGTTATGCACTGCGGGGAACTAAAGCGAGGAAGATGCATACTTCCAGACGTGACGCCTTTAAGCCTATCAATACTGGCCCTATTGCAAAAGTTTGGCCTGACAAAGTTGAATTTCTTTCTCAGTTCAAAGCTAGGCATAATGGAAAGGCCGAACTTGATGCTGTTTTTAATGATAAAATTGCATTGATTACTTTTTATCCTGGACAAAGCCCTGATATACTTGACTATTATAGAATGCACGGATACAAGGGGCTGGTAATTGGAATGACTGGTTTGGGGCATGTTGCTACAAGCGATGCTGGCGGTTGGGTTCCTGCATTGAAAAAAGCAATTCGTGAAGGTCTTGTAATTTGCGGTGCTGCTCAGACCATTTACGGAAGGCTGAATCCTCTTGTTTATTCTATTGGCAGAGAGTTGGAAAAGACTGGCGTTATCTTTTTGGAAGATATGCTTGCTGAAACTGCATTTGTCAAACTTGGCTGGGTGCTAGGCCATAGAGGATGGAAGACGAACGTGAAAGAAAAAATGCTTCATAATTTTGCGGGGGAGTTTAATCCGCTTTTAACTGAATAACTATCAATACTATGGATTACTCTAAATTAGGATTTAAGGCAGGATTGGAAATTCATCAGCAACTAGATACGCCTAAGCTCTTTTCAGGGGCGCCGTCTTTTTTGAGAAATGACGAGCCGCATTATACTATAAAACGTAAGTTGCATGCGGTTGCTGGAGAGTCGGGAGAGATAGATAGTGCTGTAGCGCACGAGGCAGCTAGTGATAAAGAGTTTAGTTACGAGGGCTATCGTGACACTATTTCTCTTGTCGAGTTAGATGAAGAACCTCCCAGAAAAGTGAATGAAGAAGCTTTAGACGTTGCTTTGCAAGTTGCTTTGTTGCTTAACTGTGACGTGTACCCTATAACGCAGATTATGCGTAAGACTGTGATTGATGGAAGTAACACGAGTGGATTTCAGCGGACTGTACTGATTGCGAGAAATGGCACTGTTGAGACTAGTTTTGGTAATGTTACAATTGATAGTGTATGTTTAGAAGAAGATTCAGCACGTATTATTTCACGAGAGAAGAATAAAACGGTCTACCGTCTTGATCGATTGGGAATTCCTCTTGTAGAAATTGCAACTGCTCCTTCGATGATGTGGCCTGAACAGGTTAAAGAGTGTGCTTTGAAGATTGGTGAAATATTGAGAGCGTGTAAAGTCAAGAGAGGTATTGGAACTATTCGGCAGGATGTAAATGTAAGTATCAGCGGACATGAACGAGTTGAAATTAAAGGATTCCAGGATCCTTCGATGATGGTTTTGACTATAGATAAAGAAATTGAAAGACAACTTGCGGATATTAAAAACAAAAAAATTCAAGGAGGAGTAAGAAATGCCTTGCCTTCTGGAGAAACTGAATTTTTACGGCCTATGCCTGGACGTGCGAGGATGTATCCTGAAACTGATCTTGAGTTATTAAAAATTGGGCTTGAGCGTATTAATCGATTGAAAAAGGATTTGCCTAAATTAAAGAGTGATATTCGAGACGAGTTGAAGAAACGAGGATTGGGGGATGAAATGATTAATCTTATTTTAGATAACTCTGGAGTTTTAGATGAGTTTAGAACATTAATTAAAGTTTACGAGAAGGATGCGCCTCTTGTAGCAAAGATGGTTACTTTATGGCGAACTGACTTTGCAAGTAAGTCGGGAAAGTCGTTTGAAGAGATTAAACATATTCTTAGTGAACGAATGTTGGAGAGAATTCTAGAACTTGTGGAATCAGATAAAGTTGACGCGAGAGATGTAAAGACGATTATGGCAAGGATCTTGGAAGGGGAGAGTTTTGATAATGCTGTTAAGATTGAGAAGGTCGATAATAACGAGTTGGAAAAAGAAATACGAGATATTGTAAAGCAAAAGCCTGGCTTGCGTGCAAATGCGTATATGGGGCTTGTTATGGCAAAACTGAAAGGGAAGATCGATGCTCAGAAGGCAATGGAAATTTTACAGAAGATTGTTAGTTAAACCAAGATTTCTTCATTTGTGTAAACGTCCCTTTAAGGATTGATTTTCTTATTTCGGTCATCAAATTATGAATGAAATGGACATTGTGAATTGTCGCTAGGGTATGATATTTGTATTTAGACTTTTGATCTCTAATGTCTTGTCGTTGACCTTTTCTGTATAATTCTCTTATTTGCGCTCGTGTATATTTTTTGCAAGTGCTGCACGGACAAGATGGATCTATTGGCCTTGCGTCTTTTGCAAATTCATCTTTTTTTATGGTTATTCTAAATTGATTTTCCAATGTGCCTCCTGCCTTTGGACTTACGTAGAGATTTCCATGACGTGCAACACGCGTTGTTTCTACACAATCAAATGTATCTATTCCGCGCTCGACACCGTTGAAAATGTCTGCTACACGACCTATTCCTAACATATGCACTGGACGCGTATCAAGATATGGGATTATCCAGTCGACTATCTTAAACATCTCTTCTCTATTCCTTCCGAGTGCGCCTCCAATTGCAAGACCATCAAACGGTAACGATGTGATGACTTTTGACGATAGAACGCGTAAACGTTTAAACTCGCCTCCTTGGATAATTCCGTAGAGTGCTTGTTTTGGATCCCTAAACTTTAAACATTCTAAAGCCCAACGATGTGTTCTCTCTACTGCTTGTTTTGTATATGCTTCATCGTGCATTGGTGAAGTGCATTCGTCAAATGCCATAATTATATTTGCTCCTAAGTTTGATTGGATCTGCATGGATTCTTTTGGACCTATGAAGTGTTTTGTTTTTTCATCATACGTGGATGTGAACCATATTCCTTCTTCAGTAATCTTAGCATAATTTTCTCCTGCTACTGTGTTTGTTCTATCTCCTGGAAAAAATCCAATTTTACCTAAGCCATGCACTTTTCCCCATCCTAGAGAGAATGCTTGGAAGCCTGCAGAGTCGGTTAAAATTGGTCTGGAAAATTTCATGAATTTGTGTAAACCCCCTAGATTGCGTATCTTTTTATCTCCAGGTTTGAAATGCAAATGATAAGCGTTGGCAAACAAACATTGAATTCCTATTTTTTTCAAACTTGCAGTAGATACGCCTATGATGCTTCCTCGTGTTGCAACTGGAACAAGATAAGGCGTTTGTATATTTCCGTTTGGCGTGTGGATAATTCCTGCTCGCGCTTTAGATTTTTTATCGCGTGCTAATATCTCAAAAGTTAGTGGTTTCATAATAACGATACTAGTCTTCCATCTTGTATCTTACCATGTTCATCTGGGCTTATAAAATAGACATGCGTGCTCTTTATTTTGTAACCTACGTGTTCGGATGCACGACTTTCTTTTAATATTACTTCTACTGCGGCCTGAGCTATTGCGGGAGAGACTCTTTCCCTTATGTCGAGCACATTAAAAACTCCATCATAGGGGCCTAACCACACACGTGAATTTTCTCTTGTATATACTCTTTGGTTTCCCACATGAATTTGTTCTGCCTGCCATTCTTTTTGTTCTTTTTTTCTTACCGTAAATAGCTTTACACTTCTTTCTAGAGGATTTCTTTTAGCTACTACTAATGTCGTGGGTACATCTTTAAGTAACGTTAGTCCAAAGCCGCTATATTTTTTTCCTGCTTCTATGTCTTCAAATTTACGATCTAATTTAGAACGTAATTCTTCCTCGAATGTTTTCTTATGGCTAAAGTCTGGGGCTTTGTGGGGTATTGCTATTCCTCCAACAAATAATCCAACAAATCTTTCTTCGGCAAAGCATTTCTCTGTTTCAAAGGCATCATGGTTTGCAGGGTTAGCTAAATTGGGCGTTGTGATCTTACCAACGCCTCCTCTTGCGTCACTCGCTAACGCGTATCCCATCCATCTATTTTGTTTGTCAAAAAAACTTGTTACTGCAATATAGGTCATGTTACAGGGTTTTTTATCGTTATTTAAAGGTATGTGGCGACCTACAATAACCCTTAAAAACGTGCTTTTTCTTACTCTTAAATGCTCAGAACACATACATGCGGCGAGTTACGAGAGTCTCATGTAGGCAAGACTGTGGAGCTTTGTGGATGGGCTAACACTGTGCGTGCTCATGGAGGGGTTGTCTTTTTGGATATACGTGATCGCTATGGATTGACTCAAGTTGTTTTAATTAAGAAAAATCCTCATTTTGAGACTGCTAAAACGCTAGCTATTGAGTCATCTATTCGTGTTAAAGGGGAAGTTGTAAGGCGCAAAGCTGGAACTGAAAATAAAGATTTGCCAACTGGAACTATTGAAGTGTTTTGTGGCGAGCTGGAAGTGTATAACTCATGCCCTCCATTGCCTTTTATGCTTAATGATGATAGTGTAAGCGAGGATATAAGATTAAAGTACCGTTTTCTGGATTTACGTAGTAAGAGATTACAAGAGAACTTGATGTTGAGGCATAAGCTTTACAATGCTATTCATACTTCAATGGATCAGCAGGGTTTCTTGAATTTTGAGACTCCGATTCTCTATAAAAGCACACCTGAGGGAGCACGAGATTATATCGTGCCATCACGTCTTCATCCTGGCAAGTTTTATGCGCTACCTCAGTCGCCTCAGTTATTCAAGCAATTACTGATGATGTCGGGTTATGATAGGTACTATCAGATAGCGAAATGTTTTAGAGATGAAGACTCGCGATCAGATCGGCAGCCTGAATTTACTCAGTTAGATGTGGAGATGGCTTTCATAGACCGAGAGGATATCATTCACGCTATGGAGAAAGTTGTTGCTTCTATATTTAAGGAAGTTTTAAACGTGACGTTGAAAACGCCATTCCCGCGAATGAGTTATGATGATGCCATGAAAAAATACAATTCCGATAAGCCTGACATTCGTAAAGCTGGCGAACAGTTTGCTTTTCTTTGGGTGCTTGACTTTCCAATGTTTGAGTATCGCGAGGAAGATAAAAGATGGTATGCAATGCATCACCCTTTTACAAGTCCAATGCCTCACTCCAATTTTGCTAAACCTGACACGGTGCGAGCTAAAGCATACGATCTTGTGTTGAATGGCGTTGAAGTTGGAGGAGGAAGTATTAGGATTCACGATAAAGAAACACAGAATAAGGTGTTTAATGTGTTAGGTATATCGGATGAGGAAGCACAGCGAAAGTTTGGTTTTCTACTTGATGCGCTATCGCACGGAGCACCTCCACACGGAGGAATTGCTTTTGGTATTGACAGATTGATGCAAATCATGACGGGTTCAAAGTCTATTCGTGAAGTTATTGCATTCCCAAAGAACCAGGCTGCTCAAGACTTGATGTTGGATACGCCGTCTGACGTCACAGATAAGCGCCTTAAAGAAGCACATATCAAACTTGATGTTAAAGAAGAGAAGAGTAAGAAGAAGTAACTTATTTTTGTTATAACTTTAAAGAGGTTACATTAGTAAGATTTAAATATCTCAATTTTAGATGATTTTTATGCAAAAAGGCAAAAAAGTAGTTGTTTTGGATGAGCTGGATACAGCTCCGCTTCTTTCTTTGAATACGGCCGGCCGTTCAAGAGGTCTAGCTGTTTCGAATTCTAGCTCCATTCCATTCCAGCATCTCTTTCGACCTATAGATCTTCCAAAATTGGACAGAGTTAATATTTTCTTACAGGATGCAGGTTTAGAGACTTATTTGGCTGGAAATGTTTTGACTTATCCTATTTTCAAAGGTGGGGATAAGAAGTATTCCGATATTGACTTAATCGCGGTAGGGCCGAAAAGGATTGTTGATGATTTGAAGCATAATTTTGACTCGGAGGCATTTCACGGACTGGACTATACTGTGCAAGCACGGATAGATGGAGAATCTCTTAATTTTAAAGTACAATTTACTCTGGATAAGGCTAAACCTACTGGTGGATATGTTCCTGTGAGTAGAGATGTTCCTCTTCAAGATGGCAGGTATACTATTAGAGTGGTTAAACCTCGAGGTTCTAGTGTGGCTCCGATAGATTTGACTCTTTTAACTCTTTCTCAATTTAGAAGCGGAAACTTGAGAATGAGCAGAGCTTGATTTTATAGTCTAATATAAGTTATTAAATAGAGGTTCATTATTTTATTTTATGAAGCTTCTGGCAATTGGCGATTTTCATGGTACTTTTCCTGATAAATTTAAACGATTGATAAAGAAAGAGAAGATCGATCTTGTTGTTTCAAATGGAGATTTCTTTCCGTTTATTTATCGGGATTTATGGTTTAAATATTGTTATCGAACAGATATGCAACTTTGGGAAGCGATAGGTAAAAAGAAAACGCGTGATTTGGTTGAGAAAGATTTATTGGCTGGTGAAAAAGCATTAAAGAAAATTAACAATTTAGAAGTTCCTGTAATTAGCGTTGTTGGTAATATAGATCATCTTGGAGTTGCATATAATGACCAATATGATTCAAGTGTTTGGGGAAAATCTGGATGGAATTGGTATGATCAGAACTTCTTTGATAAAATAATCAAGAAATATCCTAAATTAAAGAGATTTGACTATTCTTTTATTGAATTTGACGAATATGTTTTTATTGGGGCTAGAGGAGGTACGAGTCCCGGAAATGTGAAAAGTGCTTCTTATAAGAAACATCATAAAATACTAGATAGATTGTTTAAGCGTTTCAAAAATAAAAAAGTTATTTTTGTGTCTCATAACGTTCCTTATAACACTAAATTGGATAAAATTGGTATGAAAGCGCATGTAAATGCTAGGGGCAAGCACTTTGGCTCTAAACTCATTAGGCGTACGATTGATGGATGGCAACCGCTTCTTCATTTAGGGGGACACATTCATGAAGGTCGAGGTATGCAGAGACTTGGAAAAACGATTTGCGTCAATCCAGGTGCAGCACATGAAGGGCAGGCAGCTGTTATTACTCTGAATGGAAAGAAGGCGAAGGTTAGATTTATTAAGTGATTTTTTTTACTTCTGGTATGGTATCTGAAGCTCGTAAGGAAGCTATTCGCAAAGAAGCACGGCAGATATTGGATGGGTTTGCCAAAACGCTTGGAAAGGTTTCTGCACCTAAGAATTATGCACGTATTTCGGGTTCTGGAAGAGAAGAAAAAGCTGGACTACTTGGTGACGAGGATTTCAGAAGGCGAATGTTTGCCAATGCACCTAAAAAGAATGAAGATTGTATTATTGCTGAAAAGGGAGCGTGGATATAATGGCGAAGCATTCGAAACCAATTGAGAAGATTAAGAAAGGAGATGTTGTAAAAGTCAATGGTAAGTCTCTTGAGGTAGACGCGCATTATGTGTTAATCGATCATGGAAAAACTAAAGAAATGGCAATTGAGTTATTTGATCCTAAGGTAAAAGATGGCGAGGGAGATTATCAGCTTAGATACTTCAGCGATCAGGCTGAGGCTACGTTGCAGTTTTATGAACTCATTAAAGGCGTGATGTACGAACAGAAAGAGATTGTAAAGATTGAGTGGTAATCAAACCTGATTGTATCTAAAACAGTTTATCGAATGATCATTAACCATGCCTGATGCTTGCATAAATGCGTAGCATATTGTTGATCCTATGAATTTGAATCCTCTCTTTTTCAATTCTAAGCTCATTGCGTCTGACTCTGGGGACTTAGATCTGTAGTCCTTTATTGTTTTTATTTTGTTTTTTATTGTTTGATGGTTTGTGAATTGCCAAATATATATGTTAAAAGAGCCGAATTCTTTTTGTACATCTAGGAATTTTTGAGCGTTTGTTATTGTCGCTTGGATTTTTTGTCGGTTTCTAATTATGCCTACATCGTTCATCAGTCTAGAGAGGTCTTTTTCGGTATATTTAGCTATTTTTTTAGCATCAAAGTTATCAAATGCTTTTTCGAAGTTTTTTCTTTTGTTTATTATTGTATTCCAACTTAGGCCTGCTTGAAAGGCGTCTAAAACCATATATTCGAATAGTTCTTTGTCTTGGTGTTTTGGAACGCCCCATTCTTTGTCATGGTACTCGATCATCAGGGATTATCATTTATCCAAGGGCAGCGTTTTTCTTGCATAGACATATTACATGACAAACTTTAATAATTGTGCGCTTTTAGGAAGTTTATGAACGTAGAACAAAAGGTTAAAGCCTATCTGGATAAAATTGGACGTGAGGATGGAAAGATAAAGGCTTTTTTGGAAATTAATCCGGACGTGTTGGAAGAAGCACGTGCGATTGACGCTAAAAAGAAGAAAGGGAAACTTGCAGGGTTAATAATAGGGGTTAAATCAAATATTAATGTTAAGGGTTTAACTTGTTCTTGCGCCAGCAAAGTACTGGAGAATTATAAAAGTACATATGATGCAACAGTTATTGAAAAAATACGTGCAGAGGATGGCGTTATTATCGGAATGTTGAATTGTGATGAGTTTGCGTGCGGTTCTAGCGGAGAAACTAGCGCATTTCAGATAACTGAGAATCCGATAGTCCCTGGACATGTGCCTGGAGGTTCAAGTTCTGGAACTGCTGCTGCAGTGGCCGCGGGTTTTTGTGATGCTGCACTTGGAAGTGACACAGGCGGTTCTGTT